>NZ_QKLE01000029.1:0-39257 GCF_003224275.1 Curtobacterium sp. MCSS17_011
GTGCGGGGGTCTCGGCCTCCTGTTCCGTGCTCGGAGCGGCCTCGGGCTCCTCGGCGTCGGCAGCGGCGGCGTTCGCGTCGTCGGCGCCGGAGTCGGACGAGTCCGAACCGGAGTCGGACGAGCCGGAGCCGTCGCCGATCTTCACGAGGGCGGTACCGACCTCGACGGTCTCGTCCTCCTGCACCAGGATCTCCTCCACGACACCGGCGATCGGCGACGGGATCTCGGTGTCGACCTTGTCGGTCGAGACCTCGAGCAGCGGCTCGTCGACCTCGACCCGGTCACCGACGTTCTTCAGCCATCGGGTCACCGTGCCCTCGGTGACGCTCTCGCCGAGCGCCGGGAGGTTGACGGATTCGCTCATCGGGTGGACTCCTCTTCGCGGGGGATTGCAGTGGTTGTTGATGTCATTGTCACAGTGCGCTGACCGGTGCCGGTCACAGCGCGTGCAGCGGCTTGCCCGCGAGGTGCAGGAACGCCTCGCCGAGGGCTTCGTTCTGGGTCGGGTGACCGTGCACCAGGGGAGCGATGTCCTCCGGGTAGGCCTCCCAGTTCACGGCGAGCTGGGCTTCACCGATGAGCTCGCCGACGCGGGCGCCGATCATGCTGACACCGACGACGGGGCCGTCCACGACGCGCACGACCTTGACGGAGCCGGAGGTCCCGATGATGTGGCTCTTGCCGTTGCCGGCCAGGTTGTACTCGTACGAGTCGACCTTGTCGGCGCCGTACTGCTCCTCGGCCTTGGCCTGCGAGAGCCCGACCGACGCGACCTCGGGGTCGGAGTAGGTGATCTTCGGGATGTTCTTGTCCTCGATGACCACCGGGTTGAGTCCGGCGATCTCCTCGGCGACGAAGATGCCCTGCTGGAAGCCGCGGTGCGCGAGCTGCAGGCCGGGGACGATGTCGCCGACGGCGTAGACGTTCGGGATGTTCGTGGCGAGACGCTCGTTCGTGGTGACGAACCCGCGGTCCATCGCCACGCCGACCTCGTCGTAGCCGACGTTCTGCGTGACCGGGCCACGGCCGACCGCGACGAGCAGGACGTCGCCGTCGAAGGTCTTGCCGTCCTCCAGTGTGACGACGACGCCGTTCTCGTGCTGCTCGACGCCCTGGAACCGGACGCCGAGCGAGAACTCGATGCCGCGCTTGCGGAACGCGCGCTCGAGCTGCTTCGACATCGACTCGTCCTCGGCGGGGACCAGGTGCGGCAGGCCCTCGACGATGGTGACCTCGGCCCCGAAGGACTTCCAGACGCTGGCGAACTCGACGCCGATGACGCCGCCGCCCAGGATGACGACCTTGTTCGGCACGTAGTCCATGCGCAGCGCGGTCTCGGAGGTGATCACGCGGCCGCCGATCTCGAGCCCGGGCAGGGACTTCGAGTAGGAGCCGGTCGCGAGCACGACGTTCTTGCCGGTGACGGTCTGGTCGCCGACCTGCACGGTGTTCTGCGAGGTCAGACGACCCCAGCCCTCGACCACGGTGATGCCGCGGGCCTTGATCAGGCCCTGCAGGCCCTTGTACTTGGAGTTGATGACGCCCTGCTGGTAGTCGATCACCTTGGGCACGTCGACACCGGTGAACTCCGCGATCACGCCGTACTTCTCGGCGTCACGCGTGCCGTCGGCGATCTCTGCGGCGTGCAGCAGCGCCTTGGTCGGGATGCAGCCGCGGTGCAGGCACGTCCCTCCGAGCTTGTCGCCCTCGATGAGCGCGACGCTCATGCCGAGTTCGGCGGCCCGGAGCGCAGCGGCGTACCCACCACTCCCGCCACCGAGGACAACGACGTCGTAAGTCTGTTCCGTCACCTGGTGCAACTCCCTCGTGCGTGTCGGGCCGATCGGGCCCTACGTGGACACCGCGGAGGGCGGCGTCCGACGGTCGGACCGCGTGGTTCCGGTCCCGTCCCGTGCAGTACCGGTGGGAGGCGCGTCGGTGCGCCGTTCCCACCGGTACCAAACCTACTACTCGGACTGGAGGTCTTCTGCGAGAGCGATGAGCGTCCGGACCATCACGCCCGTCGCACCCTTGCCCAACCAGGCGTACCCGCCGCCCTTGTTCTCCGACGGACCCGCGATGTCGAGGTGCGCCCAGGGGACACCCTCGCCGGCGAAGCGCTCGAGGAACTTGCCCGCGAGCAGCATGCCGCCGGCCGGGTTGCCGACCGTGGCGTTGACGATGTCGGCGACGTCGCTGGACAGCCGGGCCTCGAGTTCCTCGGGCAGCGGCATCGGCCAGATCGGCTCGGCGACGCCCTCGGCGACGGCGCGGACCTTCGCGACGAGGTCGTCGCTGCCCATCAGGCCGGTGGTGCGGTCGCCGAGCGCGACGACCTGGGCACCGGTCAGCGTGGCGACGTCGACGAGCGCGTCGGGCTGCTCGAGCGATGCGGCGGCCATCCCGTCGCCGAGCACCAGCCGGCCCTCGGCGTCGGTGTTCGTGACCTCGACCGTGGTGCCGTTCTTCAGGGTGAGCACGTCGCCCGGGCGGGTCGCGGTGCCGGAGGGCATGTTCTCGGCGAGGGCGAGCCACGCGGTCACGCGCACGTTCAGTCCCAGGCGGGCGGCGGCGACGGTCGCGGCGAGCACCGTGGCGGCACCCGTCATGTCGGTCTTCATGCCGAGCATCGACGCCGCGGGCTTGAGCGAGAGGCCGCCGGAGTCGAAGGTGATGCCCTTGCCCACCAGGGCGAGGTGCTTCGTGGCGGACTCCGGCGCGTAGCGGACGACGACCAGGCGCGGGGGACGCGCCGAACCGCGGCCGACGCCGAGGATGCCGCCGAAGCCCTGCTCCTCGAGCGCCTGCTCGTCGAGGACCTCGACGGTGAGCGGCAGGTCCGAGGCGAACCCGGTCGCGACGTCGGCGACGTCCTGCGGTCCGAGGTCGCCCGCGGCGGTGTTCACGAGGTCGCGCACGAGCGACGCGGCGTCGGCGACGATCGCCGGACGGACGGCGGCGTCGGCGGCGACGTCGGCGGGGGCGACGACCTCGATGCGCTGGTCACCCCGGGCCGGGGCCTTGGTGCCGGTGCCCTTGTGTCGGGTGAAGGCGTACGCGCCGAGTGCCGCGCCCTCGAGCGCGGCGTCGACGAGCTCGGCCGAGTCGGTCGGCAGGGCGAGGGTGATCGACTCGACCTGGGGGAGCTGGCGGACGGCACTGCCCGCGGCGGCGCGGATCGCGGCGACCCCCGTGGCGGACCCGAGACCGATGAGCGCGACGGACTTCGCGCCCACTCCGGCAGCGGGCAGGCGGACCAGCTGGTCCTTCGCCCCGGTGACCCCGATGGCGGCCAGGTCGAGGTCGGCGAGGGCGTCGATCGTCCCCAGGGCGGTGGAGGCGAGCACAGCGGTGCTGTCGGCCTCGCCGGACGAGCCCGGACGGACCCCGACGACGAGCACGTCGGCGGTGGTGGTCTCGGGGGGTGAACTGGTGGTGGAGAGCGTCGGTCGGACCATGCTCCAACCCTACCGACGGCCTGTTCGCTGTCGGCGTGGTCGTCGCGCACCGGGGACGTCGGAGGCCCCGCCTAGCATGGGGACGGTGAACCACCCCGAGGAGCTCTACACGTTCGACACGGACGCCCCGACCGTTCCGGCAGGGTTGCACCTGATCGCCGGGCTGACCGGTTTCGCCGATGCCGGCTCGGCCGTCGCGCAGGTGACGAACTCGATCCTCGAGGACCTCGACACCGAGCTCGTCGCCGAGTTCGACCCCGACGTGCTGCTCGACTGGCGGGCCCGTCGCCCGGTCATCACCTTCGAGCACGACCACATCAGCGCCGTCGAGCCGCCCCGTCTGGCCCTGCACCTGGTGCGCGACGAGATCGGCCAGCCGTTCCTGTTCCTGTCGGGCTACGAGCCTGACTTCCAGTGGAACCGCTTCGTCCGCGCCGTCACCGGGCTCGCCGACGACCTGCAGGTGGCTGACACCACGTGGGTGCAGTCCATCCCGATGCCGGTCCCGCACACCCGTCCGATCAGCCTCACGGTCTCCGGCACCCGGGCAGACCTCGTCGAGCAGATGAGCGTCTGGAAGCCCGAGACCCAGGCGCCGGCGAACGTCCTGCACCTGGTCGAGCACCGCCTCGCCGAGACGGGCGCGCAGGTCACGGGGCTCGTGCTGCTCGTGCCCCACTACCTGTCCGACACCGAGTTCCCCGACGCCGCCGTCGCAGCACTCTCCGGCATCGCCGCCGCGACCGGGCTCATCTTCCCGACGGACGCCCTGCGCGAGTCGGGTCGCGAGTTCCTCACCCGCGTCGACGAGCAGGTCGCCGGCAACGCCGAGCTGCAGCGACTCGTCTCCGTGCTCGAGGAGCGGCACGACACCTACATGGAGGGCAACCCCGTCGCCTCGCCGCTCACCGGCGTCGACGGGCAGGTCCCGACCGCGGACGCGATCGCGGCGGAGCTCGAGCGCTTCCTGGCTGACCGGCGCACCCAGGGCGACGCGACCGACTGACCGTCGCGGGATCCGGACGTCCCGACAGGACGGCCTGGAGGCTCGTGGCGGCCCCGTACCGCGCCTCCAGGCCGTCCTCCGGTCGCCCGCACGACGTGACGCACGTCGACGACGCTCGTCGCGTATCGACGCGGGGACGCGTCGGTAGCCTGGACCGGTGAACTCCCGTCGTGCCTTCCTGATCTGGGGCGTCGCGGTCCTCGCGTACGTCCTCGCCGTGGTGCAGCGGTCCTCGCTCGGGGTGTCCGGCGTCGACGCGCAGGACCGGTTCGCGGTGTCCGCCGCCGTCCTGTCCACCCTCGCCGTGGTGCAGATCGCCGTCTACGCGGGACTCCAGATCCCGGTGGGGATCGCCCTCGACCGTGTGGGCCCGCGCAGGCTCGTGCTCCTCGGTGCCGCGCTGCTCGTCGTCGGGCAGGCGGTCGTCGCGGTGTCGCCGTCGATCGGCCCGGCCATCGCGGGGCGTGTGCTCGTCGGGGCCGGCGACGCGATGACCTTCATCTCGGTGATCCGACTGGTGCCGATGTGGTTCAGCGGGCGGATCCTGCCGCAGATCTCGCAGTGGACGGGCAACCTCGGGCAGATCGGCCAGATCCTGTCGGCGTTCCCCTTCGCCGTGCTCCTGCACACCGTCGGCTGGACCCCGGCCTTCGGCGTCGCCGCCGCCGCCAGCGCGGTGGGGCTCGTGCTGGCGGCCGTCTTCGTCCGGAACGGGCCGGTCCAGGTCCGCACCGACGCGATCCCGCTGCCGAACTCGTGGGCTGCGGCCTTCGGCACGTTCGGGCACGCGCTCCGGCGGCCCGGCACCCAGCTGGGTTTCTGGTCGCACTACGTGACGCAGTCCTCCGGCACCGTCTTCTCGCTGCTCTGGGGCGTGCCGATGCTGCGCGGGCTCGGGTACTCGCCGGGTGAGGCAGCGGGGTTCCTCACCGTCATCGTGGTCGTCGGCTTCGTCGCCGGGCCGGTGCTCGGCCTGCTCTGCGCGCGGTTCCCGATGCGCCGGTCGAACCTGGTGCTCGGCGTCGTCGTCCTGCTCGCGGTGATCTGGACGGCGATCCTGCTGTGGCCGGGGCACCCGCCGACGTGGCTGCTCGTGCTGCTCGTCGTGGCGATGGGCATCGGCGGTCCCGGCTCGCTGATCGGGTTCGACTTCGCACGGACGTTCAACCCGGTCGGGTCCCTCGGCTCCGCGAACGGCGTCGTGAACGTCGGCGGGTTCCTGGCGGCCTTCGTGATGATGTACCTGATCGGGCTCCTGCTCGACCTCGTGTCGGGCGTCACGGGCGAGACGGTCTTCGCCTGGGACAACTTCCGGATCGCCCTGACCGTGCAGTACGTCGTCGTCGGGTTCGGCGTCGGGATGCTGCTGCACGCGCGCCGACGGACACGCCGGGTGCTGCACGCCGAGGAAGGAATACGGGTGGGGCCACTCTGGGTTGCACTCGTTGCGCGCCTGCGGAAGCAGCACGTGCAATAATGATCACGGACCCGTTCGGGACCCCTGTCTGTCGGAGCACTTCGGTGCGCCGGTGAACTCGGGGGACTTGACATGGGTCCTAGTGCTGCCCGGAACGGTAGGACTCGTACGACGCGGGGGACTGCGGCGCGGGACCTGGGCGGCGAGGGAGGCCACGACCCCACGAACGTGGCACGACGAGAGAGGTGATCGCATGGCTGCCCGGAGCACGACGATCGATCCCACGAAGGACACCGAGCCCGAGGGCGCGGTGGCGGAGGACGCCACCGAGGCCGAAGGGACCGCGGCGCCGAAGAAGCGCGCCACCAAGGCCCCCGCCAAGAAGGCGCCTGCCAAGAAGGCAGCGCCCAAGGCGAAGAAGACCGACGCCGTCGACGAGGCCATCGCCTCCGACGAGCCCGTCGAGGAGCCGACCGACGAGGCCGACGACACCGACGACAAGACGGCCAAGCCGGACGCCGCAGCTGCGGTCGCCGCCGGTGCGCTCGTCATCTCGCAGACCGACGACGACGAGGCGCCGGTCTACTCGACCACCATCACGGGTGCCACCGCCGACCCGGTGAAGGACTACCTCAAGCAGATCGGCAAGGTCGCCCTGCTGAACGCCGAGCAGGAGGTCGAGCTCGCGATGCGGATCGAGGCGGGCCTGTTCGCCGAGGACAAGCTGCAGCACGCGACGGGGCTCTCGAAGCCCGCCGAGCGTGAACTGCGCTGGGTGGCTCGAGACGGACAACGTGCGAAGTCGCACCTGCTCGGCGCGAACCTCCGCCTCGTCGTCTCACTGGCCAAGCGCTACACCGGTCGCGGCATGCAGTTCCTGGACCTCATCCAGGAGGGCAACCTGGGCTTGATCCGTGCGGTCGAGAAGTTCGACTACACCAAGGGCTTCAAGTTCTCGACCTACGCGACGTGGTGGATCCGTCAGGCCATCACCCGTGCCATGGCCGACCAGGCCCGCACCATCCGCATCCCGGTGCACATGGTCGAGGTCATCAACAAGCTCGCCCGCGTGCAGCGTCAGATGCTGCAGGACCTCGGTCGCGAACCCACTCCGGAAGAGCTCGCCCGCGAGCTCGACATGACCCCGGAGAAGGTCGTCGAGGTCCAGAAGTACGGCCGCGAGCCGATCTCGCTGCACACGCCCCTGGGTGAGGACGGCGACTCGGAGTTCGGTGACCTCATCGAGGACACCGAGGCGGTCGTGCCGGCCGACGCGGTGGGCTTCACGATGCTGCAGAAGCAGCTCGAGAGCCTGCTCGACTCCCTGTCCGAGCGCGAGGCGGGCGTCATTCGCATGCGCTTCGGCCTCGGTGACGGCCAGCCGAAGACCCTCGACCAGATCGGCGACACGTTCGGCGTGACGCGTGAGCGCATCCGTCAGATCGAGTCCAAGACGATGGCGAAGCTCCGCCACCCGTCGCGGTCGCAGTCGCTGCGCGACTACCTCGAGTAAGCCGGCATGCGCTTCTTCATCCCGATCCTGATCGGGCGGATCCTCCGTGCCCTCGCCCGTGCGCGGGGCGGCGGGTCCGCCTACCCGGGGTTCATCGTCCTGAAGCTCGTGCCGGACTTCCTGCAGCACGTGACGAAGCAGTTCCCGAACGGCGTCGTCTTCGTGCTCGGCTCGAACGGCAAGTCGACGACGACGCACATGATCTCCGACATCGTCCGGGCACACGGGCTGCGGGTCTTCACGAACCCGTCCGGCGCGAACCTGCCGCAGGGCATCGCGTCGGCCCTGCTGTCCGAGGTCTCGCTGACCGGGCGCCTCAAGGCGGACATCGGCATCCTCGAGGTCGACGAGGCCTTCGCGGTCGAGCTCGCCGGCATCCTGTCGCCGTCGACGGTGACGATGCTCAACGTGCAGGTCGACCAGCTGTACCGGTTCTTCGAGACCGAGCGCGTGGCGACGATGATGCTCGACACCGCCGCACTGTCGACGGCGAACGTCATCACGAACCACGACGACCAGTTCCTCGACGGCTACACCGGCACCCCCGGGCAGCACGTCCTGCGGTTCGGTGCGAGCGACGAGGTCATCGCCGCAGCGCCGAACGGTCTGCAGAACGCCGACTCGTTCGACGCCGGCGACCGTGCCCAGCACACCGCCGACGCCGAGGTCGTGGCACACACGGGCGACGGCGCGACGATCCGCTTCGACGGGGCCGAGATCCCGGTCCGCCTGCCCGCCCGCGGCCTGCACTACGCGGTCGACGCCGCTGCAGCCACCGCGACGGTGAGTGCGGCTCTCGGTGCGCAGTTCCGCGCGGACGCCGTGACCAAGGCCTTCAGCACGATGAAGCCCGCG
Organism: Curtobacterium sp. MCSS17_011; assembly: GCF_003224275.1. NCBI lineage: Bacteria > Bacillati > Actinomycetota > Actinomycetes > Micrococcales > Microbacteriaceae > Curtobacterium > Curtobacterium sp. MCSS17_011. The sequence goes on from NZ_QKLE01000029.1 coordinate 8,250, forward strand.
TACGGCCGCGGCGAGCGACTCCCCATCGCGGGCGAGTCCGCTGAGTTCACGATGTTCAAGAACGCCGCGAGCCTGCAGCTCAACCTCGACGCCCTGCCGGACCAGCCCGAGCAGGTCCTGATGGCGATCGACGAGGGCACACCCGACATCTCCTGGATCTACGACATCGACTTCTCGAAGCTCGACCACGTGGACGTCGTCTCCGGTGACAAGGCGTGGCAGATCGCGATCGCGCTCGAGCACGCCGGTGTCCGCATCGGCCGGGTCGAGCCCGACGTCGAAGCGGCCATCAAGCACATGGAGCAGCTCGGCTCGACGACCCGCGGGACGAAGAACTTCATCGTCAACTACGAGATCATGATGATCGCCCGCAAGGCCCTCGGCCACCCGGACATGGAGAAGACCGCATGACGGCCGATCGGCTGACCATCCTGCACGTCTACCCCCGGCAGATGGGCGTCTCGGGCGACCGTGGCAACGTCGCGGCCCTGGTGCGCCGTGCTGCCGCCGCGGACATCGAGACCCAGGTCCTCGAGTACGCGCCCGGTGACGACCTGCCGACCACGGCCGACGTCGTCGTCATCGGCAACGGCCCCCTCAGTGCGATGCGGTCCCTGGGCGAGGACGTCACGCGCGTCCGCGGAGCGCTCCGCGCGTTCGCGACCGACGGTGTGCCGGTGATCGCCGTCGGCGGTGGGTTCGACCTCGCGACGAACGAGGTCGTGCCGACCGAGGGCGCACCGGTCGCAGGCTTCGGTGTCTTCGACGCCCGTGCGGTCCGCGGTGCCGAGCGCCGGGTGAACTACTTCGTGCTCGAGACCCGGTACCCGCTGCTCGCCGGAGCGCCGAAGCGTCTCGCCGGCTTCGAGGACCACGCGACCCGCATCGAGCTCGCTGCCGGGGTCACCCCCTTCGCCGACGTTGTCTCCGGCGGCGGCAACCAGGCCGGATCCCCGGTCGAGGGCGCGATCGTCGGGAACTCCTTCGGCACGCACACCCAGGGGCCGGTCCTGCCGCTCAACCCGCAGCTGACCGACGGCGTCCTCGCCGCGGCCGCCACACGGCTGGGCCGCGAGTACGCGCCGAACGCGGAGCAGACGGCGGCCATCGACCGCTACGCGCGCGAAGCGCGCGCCACGGTCGATCGCTACGTCGACAAGGCGTTCAAGCGCATCGCCTGACGGCCGCTCGCTGCGGACGTCGAACGCGTCCGCGCAAAGACGGGAGGCGCGGTGCCAGCTGGCACCGCGCCTCCCGTCTTCGTGTCGGTTGCGACTACTTCGACTCGTAGAGCCGGCTGCTCTCGTCGTGCCACTCGATGGCGGTCGCCGCGAGCTTGTCCTTGAACTCGGCGCCGTGGTGGGCGCAGAAGTAGAGCTCGCCGCTCGACATGGTGGCTCGGATGTAGGCCTGCGCCCCGCAGCTGTCGCAACGGTCGGCGGCGGTCAGCTGGTGGTTGCTGACTTCGTCGATGGAGGGGTCCTGCACGGTCTGGGTCATTGCTGTGCTCCTCACGGATCGCAGGTGGTGCCGGGTGGTTGCACCATTTCAACACGTGATGCCTGAGAGCGACGCATTGTCGGGGCCTGTTTCGCTCAGCGCGGATCGCTTGGCCCCAGTGCGAGTGTCCACACGGTGCTGTCGGTGCCGCTCGGTAAACTCCGACGGTGAGCTCCGACTACTCCGCACGCCATCTCTCCGTCCTCGAAGGGCTCGAGGCGGTCCGGAAGCGGCCGGGCATGTACATCGGCTCGACGGACTCCCGCGGGCTCATGCACTGCCTGTGGGAGATCATCGACAACTCGGTCGACGAAGCCCTGGCGGGGCACGGTGACGAGATCGGTGTCGTGCTGCACGCGGACGGCTCGGTCGAGGTCCGTGACACCGCCCGGGGCATCCCCGTCGACGTCGAACCGAAGACCGGTCTGACCGGGGTCGAGGTCGTGTTCACCAAGCTGCACGCCGGCGGCAAGTTCGGCTCCGGGTCGTACGCGGCCTCGGGTGGCCTGCACGGCGTCGGCGCCTCCGTCGTGAACGCCCTGTCGGAGCGCCTCGACGTCGAGGTCGACCGCGGCGGCAAGACCTACGCCATGTCGTTCCATCGTGGCGAGCCCGGCATCTTCGACGACAGCAAGGGCATCGGCCCGGACGCTCCCTTCGCGCCCTTCACCTCGGGCAGCGAGCTGCGTGTGGTGGGCAAGGTCAAGAAGGGCGTCACCGGCTCCCGGATCCGGTACTGGGCGGACCGGCAGATCTTCACCGCCGACGCCCGGTTCAGCACCGACGACCTGGTCACCCGTGCCCGGCAGACCGCCTTCCTCGTGCCCGGGCTCGGCATCACCATCACCGACGAGCGCGCGGCGTCGATCGAGGCCGCTGCCGCCCGGGCCGAGGCGACGGGCACCACCGTGGCCGCCGGGCCGGTGGTCGAGCGCTTCCGGTACGAAGGAGGCATCGGCGAGTTCGTCGAGCACCTGGCCGTCGACAGCCCCCTCACCGACGTCTGGCGCGTGCAGGGGACCGGCACCTTCACCGAGACCGTGCCGATGCTCGACGACAAGGGCCACATGGTCTCCACCTCGGTCGAGCGCGAGTGCGAGGTCGACCTGGCCCTCCGCTGGGGCAGCGGCTACGAGACCGTGTTCCGCAGCTTCGTCAACATCATCGCGACGCCGAAGGGCGGAACGCACCAGGCCGGGTTCGAGTCCGGCGTCGTCAAGGCCGTCCGTGCCCAGGTCGAGGCGAACGCCCGCAAGCTCAAGGTCGGTCAGGACAAGCTCGACAAGGACGACGTGCTCGCCGGCATGACCGCGGTGCTGACCGTGCGGTTGCCCGAGCCGCAGTTCGAGGGGCAGACGAAGGAGATCCTCGGCACCCCGGCGGTCCGCAAGATCGTCGACCAGGTCGTGTCGAAGCGCATCGCCGAGATCCTCACGTCGACCCAGCGCACCGAGAAGGCGCAGGCGGCCGCCCTGCTCGAGAAGGTCGTGTCGGAGATGAAGACACGCATCTCGGCTCGCGCGCACAAGGAGACGCAGCGCCGCAAGAACGCGCTCGAGAACTCCTCGCTGCCGACGAAGCTCGCCGACTGCCGCTCGCAGGAGACCGAGGGCACGGAGCTCTTCATCGTCGAGGGCGACTCGGCCCTGGGTACCGCGAAGCTCGCCCGCAACAGCGAGTACCAGGCGCTGCTGCCGATCCGCGGCAAGATCCTCAACGTGCAGAAGGCGTCCGTGTCGGACATGCTCTCGAACGTCGAGTGCGCGTCGATCATCCAGGTCATCGGCGCCGGCTCGGGTCGCACGTTCGACATCGACCAGGCCCGCTACGGCAAGATCATCATCATGTCCGACGCCGACGTCGACGGCGCCCACATCCGCACGCTGCTGCTGACGCTGTTCTTCCGGTACATGCGGCCGATGATCGAGCAGGGCCGGGTCTTCGCCGCCGTGCCGCCGCTGCACCGGGTCGTCGTGGTGAACCGCGGCAAGCCGAACGACACGCTCTACACGTACTCCGAGCAGGAGCTGCAGACCGTGCTGAAGAAGCTCGAGAAGACGGGCAAGAAGTACCAGGAGCCGATCCAGCGGTACAAGGGCCTGGGCGAGATGGACGCGGACCAGCTGGCCGAGACCACGATGGACCGCGCACACCGCACGTTGCGCCGGGTGAACGTGACCCATGCCGAGGGCGCCGCGAAGGTGTTCGAGCTGCTCATGGGCAACGACGTCGCACCGCGCAAGGAGTTCATCCTGGCGGGCGAGGGCCTGGACCGCGACCGCATCGACGCGTAGCGCGTGCTCACGCGCTGAGCGACAGTTCACGTGACCGCGGGCCCGTGACATGTCGCTCAGCGCGAAACGCTTTCGCGACGGCGGACGGGAGGCCCGTGGCGGCGCCGCCACGAGCCTCCAGGCCGTGCGCCGTGCGTTCTCACGCGCTGGGCGACACCTCACGGGGTCCGAAGAGCGTGAGGTGTCGCCAGGCGCGAAAGGTGGCGGACGGGCAGCGCCCGCCTACGCCTCGCCGGCGGTGCCGTCGAGGGTCGCGGCGCTGCCGCCGATCGAGCCGATGACGGCCTCGAGCGGTGCTCCCGACCCGTCACGCTTCGACAGCCAGTCGGGCAGGGTCCGTGCGGCGCCGTCGGTGCCGACGGCGTGCGGCGGCGCGATGCCCGCCCATCCCACTGTGAGCCCGTCCTCGCCCTTCAGGAACGCGTGCGCCCGGACACCCTGGGTGGCACGGCCCTTCGCCGGGAACTCCGACAGCGCGGAGACCTTGGCGCGACCGGCGTCGGTGCCGGGCAGCGCGGTCGAGGTGGTGGACACCGTGGCGACCACGGCGTCGTCGGAGCGTGCGACCGAGCCGAACCAGATCACGACGGCGCCGTCAGCGAGCGCCATGCCTGCCACACCACCGGCGGGCAGCCCCTGTGCCCGGACGACGGACGCCGGGAACCGCAGCAGCTGTGCGTTCGAGCTGATGAACACCAGGTCGTCGGACTCCGGTGCCTGGGCCGCGCCGACCACGCGGTCACCGGGCTTCAGGCCGATGGCCACGAACTCCGGCTTGTCGGGCCAGGTGCCGGGCACGACGCGCTTCACCACGCCCTGCGCGGTACCGATGGCGAGGGAGTCCGACGACGCGCCGGACAGGTCGACGATCGCCACGACGGTCTCGCCCTTGGTGAGCGCCAGGAAGTCGGTGACCCGGACACCGGCGTCGAGCCGGACCGCGGCGGGCGGTACGGCGGGGACGTCGACGGGGGAGAGCCGGAGGACCCGCCCGGTTGACGTGATCGCGCCGATCTGCCCGCGCACCGTGCTCACCACGGCGGAGCGGACGGCGTCGTGCTTCGAGCGCTTCGGTACGCGGACGATGCCGAGCTCCGACGTCGGGATGTCGACCCGGATGAGCCGTCCGGTGGTCGAGAGCAGCACGCGGCAGGGGGAGTCGGCGATCTGCAGGGACTCCGGGTCGACCGCGGCCTTCCGACCGCCCTTCACCGGGGCGTCGGCCTCGGTGAGCAGCGTGCGGCGCGGGGTGGCGAACCTGTCGGACACCTCGGTCAGCTCGAGGGCGACCTGCGCGCGGAGTCGCTCGTCGGACGCCAACAGTTCTTCGAGGGCGGCGATGTCGGCGAGCAGCTGGTCGCGCTCGGCCTCGAGCTCCATCCGCGAGAACTTCGTCAGGCGGCGCAGGCGCAGCTCGAGGATGTACTCGGCCTGTACCTCGGACAGGTCGAAGACGTCACGCAGGCGGTTGCGCGCCGCCTCGGAGTCGTCGGAGGTGCGGATGACCTGGATGACCTCGTCGATGTCGAGGATCGCGATGAGCAGGCCCTCGACCAGGTGCAGCCGTTCCTTGCGCCGCGCCAACCGGTACTGCGACCGGCGGGTGACGACGTCGAGCCGGTGCTGCACGTAGACGTCGAGCAGCTCGCGGAGCCCGAGGGTGCGGGGGGACCCGCCGACGAGGGCGACGTTGTTGATGCCGAAGCCGTCCTCGAGCGGGGTGTGCTTGTACAGCTGCTCGAGCACGGCGGTGGGGTTGAAGCCGCTCTTGATGCCGATGACGAGCCGGAGCCCGTGGTTGCGGTCGGTCAGGTCGTTGACGTCCGAGATGCCGACGAGCTTCTTGGACTGGACGCCGTCCTTGATCTTCTCGATCACACGCTCGGGGCCGACCAGGTAGGGCAGCTCGGTGACGACGAGCCCGACCTTGCGCGGAGTGAGGTTCTCGACGCTCACCTTCGCGCGGGTGCGGAACGAACCACGGCCGGTGGCGTAGGCGTCGCGGACCCCGGAGAGCCCGACGATGGTGCCGCCGGACGGCAGGTCGGGGCCGGGCACGAACTCCATGAGCTCTTCGAGGCTGGCCTGCGGGTTCATGAGCAGGTGCTTCGCGGCCTCGACGACCTCGCCCAGGTTGTGCGGCGCCATGTTCGTCGCCATGCCGACCGCGATGCCGGAGGCGCCGTTGACGAGCAGGTTCGGGAACGCCGCCGGCAGGACGCCCGGCTGCATGATCTGGTTGTCGTAGTTCGGGACGAAGTCGACGACGTCCTCGCCCAGGCCCTCGGTCATCGCCATCGACGGCTCGGCCAGCCGGGCCTCGGTGTACCGGGCTGCTGCGGGACCGTCGTCGAGGGAGCCGAAGTTGCCGTGGCCGTCGACGAGCGGCACACGCATCGTGAACGGCTGGGCCATGCGGACCAACGCGTCGTAGATCGCGCCGTCGCCGTGCGGGTGCAGCTTGCCCATCACCTCGCCCGTGACGCGGGCGCTCTTGACGTGTCCGCGGTCGGGCCGCAGCCCCATCTCGGCCATCTGGTACAGGATGCGACGCTGCACCGGCTTCAGGCCGTCGCGGGCGTCGGGCAGCGCCCGCGAGTAGATGACGGAGTACGCGTACTCGAGGAAGGAGCCCTGCATCTCCTCGGAGACGTCGACGTCCTCGATGCGCTCACCGTCGGGCAGGCCGACTACGTCCGTGCGTGCCATGGCACCTTTCTGGAGAACCGGAGTCGTCTGGAAGACTCGTGGAATGGGAACAAGCGTACCGACGGCCCCCGACGCCGCCGCGAACCTCGCCGACGTCTTCCCGAGTTGCCTCGTGGCGCTCGGTGCTGCGGACGACGCGTGGTTGCTGGACAACGGCCTGGAGGCACGGATCACCCTCCGTCCCGCCCGCTCGGCGATCGTCGTGCTGGTCGACGGCCTCGGTTCCACCGCACTGTCGGCGCGCGCCGGGCACGCGCGCTGGCTCACCGGCGCCAAGGGGACCGGCACCGCGAAGAAGCTGCGGAGCGGGTTCCCGACCACGACCGCGGCCGCCCTGAGCACCCTGACCACCGGCCGGTCGCCCGGCACCCACGGCGTCGTCGGGTACAGCGGCTGGAACCCGGACACCGGTGCCGTGATGAACCTGCTGGGCGGCTGGGACACCGAGGTGCCGGCCGACTGGTTCCTGACGTCGACCCTGTTCACCCGGGCCGCGGAGCTCGGACTCGACCCCGTCGTCGTCGGCCCGGACCGGTACCGCGCGTCCGGGATGACCGCGAACGTGCTCGGCGGGGCCCGGTACGTTCCGGCGGACACGATCCCCCAGCGCGTCGACGCCGCGCTGGCCGAGACAGCGACCGGCCGCTCGCTCGTCTACCTGTACGTGCCGGAACTCGACTCGATCGGGCACAAGCACGGCTGGCAGTCCGACCGGTGGACGGCCGCCCTCGAGCTGCTCGACGGGGAACTCGCCCGGCTCGATGCCCACGGCACCGACGACGTCGGGGTCCTGGTGACGGCGGACCACGGTGTGCTCGACGTGCCGGACCACGCGAACATCACCATCGACCCGCTGCTGCTCACCGAAGTGGTCGGCGTCGCGGGTGACCCGCGCTGCCGCCAGCTCACCGTCGCACCGGGCACCGACGTCCGCGCCCTCGTCGGAGCGTTCCGGGCGCGCTACGGCAAGAAGGCCTACGTCGCCAGCCGTGCCGAGGCGATCGAGGCCGGGTGGTTCGGGCACGTGTCCGACCAGGTGCTGCCGCGCATCGGTGACGTGCTCGTCGTGGCGCGCGGCTCGTGGGCGTTCAACGACGACCGTGCCCTGCGCGAGGACGAGACGCCGAAGCGCATGATCGGCCAGCACGGCGCGATGACCGACGAGGAGACGATCGTGCCGCTCCGGCTCGCCGGCGCGTTCGCCCTCTAGGCGCGTCAGCGCGGACGGTCGGTCGGTGTGCGGATCAGGCTGGATCGTCGTCCGGACGGGTGCCGAAGACGATCTCGTCCCAGCTCGGCATCGAGCGGCGGTTGCGCTTCTTGCGTTCGCCACGGCTCTCGGACTCCGGCGCCGAGGCCGGACGGGCATCGGAGGACTGCGGTGCGGTGTCGTGCGCCCCGCCGTCCTCGAAGCCCTGCAGCGGGATGTCGACGACGCTGATGGACGTACCGCGGGCGGGCTCGTCGCGCTGGTCGCCGAAGGACGCTGCTTCGCGCTCCCCGCGGCGACGGCGGAGCGCCTCGAGCAGGTCGGCGGTCTCGTTGCCGGGAGCGCGCTCTTCCACAGCGGCCTGGCCGATGCGGGGCAGCGGTGCACGGAGCGGCGCGTGCTGGGACGGCTCGGGCTCGGCGGCCGGCTGCTCCGGCTCGTCGACGCGGAAGGCGCCGGAGTCGAAGCGGGTGCCGTCGTCGTCCTGCTGTTCGAACTCGACCGCACGCAGGCGCGGGGCGATGCCCTCGTCGTCGGTGTGCGACAGCCGGTGGGCGTCACCGTTGTCGGGCGCGAGGGTGGAGGTCTTCGGGTCGAAGTGCCACTGGGCGTCGTGCTCGACCTCGCCCGCGGTGTAGCGGACGCGGACCTGCCAGCCGCTCTCCGGGTGCTTCCAGGAGCCCCAGGTGATCGCAGTGGCGTCGCCGGCCTCGAGCTTCGCGGTGATCGCGGGGCCGAAGGTGTCGGGGGACTCGTCGTCGACCGGGGTGACCGGGACGCGGTGCGAGGCGTCGAGGATGAAGGCGCGCTCGGCGAGGACCGGCCCCTCGAAGCGACGGACGTACTCGACGTCGACGTCGAGCGCGGCGGCCACGTCGGCGGCGTCGGCGCCACCACGGATGCGTGCCTGGACGTCCTTGGGGGAGACCCGCTTCTGCGGACCGGCGTCGGGGTTCGCCTGGCGCACCTGGCCTGGCAGCGACGAGGTGACGGGCAACCGGAACTCGGTGCCGCCGTCGGTCGCCAGGAGGAGTGCGCCGGACTCGACTCCGATGACTCTCACGTCTTGCATGGTTCCGCCTTCCCAGCGTCGCGTACGGTCCTGCTGTCGTACCCCGTGAGTATGCAGGGACGACGGGCGGTTTCCGGGGAGGCGCACGGGCGTGCCGCGGACATCCGCACGGCCGATCGCGAGGACGCGGCACTCCGGCAACGGGTGTCGGGAATGTCCGGTTCCGGTCGTGGGTTGCACAGCCAGCACGACCCGCCGCAGCACTCGGTTTGCGCTCTGGCGGGGCGTGGTGCAAACTGTCGCCGCCGATCACCCGGCGACGACCTCTCGATACGAGAAATGGATGGGCATGGCCACCGATTACGACGCCCCCCGGAAGACCGACGACAACTCCGACTCGGAGTCGATCGAGGCCCTCAAGGAGCGCGTTCCCGACAAGATGTCGGGGGTCGTCGACGATGATTCCGACAACCCCGGCAGTTTCGAACTCGCCGGGCAGGACCTCAGCGACGTCGACCTCGACGTCGTGGTGCTGCCCCCGCAGGTCGATGAGTTCACCTGCGTCGAGTGCTTCCTCGTGAAGCACCGCTCCCAGCTCGACCACGAGTCGAAGCTCGGACCGGTCTGCGCGGAATGCGCTTCGCTCTAGCGAGCACAGCCGCTTCGCTCTAGACGCAACGATCAGCGAAGGCCCCGCATCCTCCAGGGATGCGGGGCCTTCGTCGTGTGCTGCGAGGCGGGGCCGACCCGCGCCTCCAGGCCGTGTGCCGTGGTCCGTCAGGACCGCAGCGCCTCGACGACCTTGCCCGGGTGCCGGACGCTGACCAGCCAGTAGGGCGTCGGGTCCGCGGCATCGCGTACCTCGACCTTGACGACCCCGCGCACGTAGCCGCGGAAGAGCGTCCACGCGCGGGCGTCGAGTGCCGGCCCACGCTGCTCGGTGGCCGCTGCGCCCTCGAACGCCTCGGTCGTGCCGACGAGCGTGCGGGGGAGGTGTGCCTTACCCGCGCGGAACTCGGTGTCGGTGACCTCGATGGTGGGTGCGAGTGCCCACAGGAGGACCAGGACCCCGAGCTCCATCCCGATCGCCACGAGGACGCCGGCCAGGACGCTGATGGGGAGGAAGACGAGCAGGGTGGCGGGGATGACGAGCGCCGTCGCCAGGTAGAGGGCGGGCGGGGCCCAGAGTCGTTCGCGGTACAGGGTCACGGGTCCATTCGATCACGAGCGAGCGAGGTCACGGAACGGTCACGGCTGCACTACCCTCGTCACGTGACCGAACCAGTCGACGTCCTCTGGACCGGGGAGCACGCCCCCGGCCACGCCCACCCCGGCGACGCGGGTGCCGATCTCGTCTCCACCGAGGCCTTCGTGCTGCAGCCGGGGAAGCGACACCTGGCCGCAACGGGTCTGCGCATCGCGCTGCCCGAGGGGTACGCCGCGTTCGTGGTCCCGCGGAGCGGCCTGGCGGCGAAGCACGGCATCACGATCGTGAACAGCCCCGGCACCGTCGACTCCGGCTACCGCGGGGAGATCAAGGTCGCCCTGCTCAACACCGACCAGACGGAACCGTACGAGGTGCACATCGGCGACCGCATCGCCCAGTTGATCGTGATGCCGGTGCCGCAGGTGACGTACACCCGAGTCGACGACCTGCCGGACAGCGTCCGCGGACAGGGCGGGTTCGGCTCGTCGGGCTACGGTGACCGGAGCGACGCCGTGACCGGTGCCGCCGCAGACGCTCAGGAAGGAACGCGCGCATGAAGTTCGGCCGACGCAAGCGGGACGAGGTCGAGGTGGCGGACGCCGTCACCGACGACATCGAGGTCGCGGACACGTCCCCCGAGGTCGACATCGCGACGGATGCCGACGCGGACCTCGACGAGGTCGACGCGGTCGCCCCGACGGACAAGTCCGCGCCCGAGGACCGGGCCGAGAACGGCCCCCATGACGAGACCGAGGCGAACCTGGTCCGCCCCTACGTCGACCTGGGCGGGGTGAAGGTGCTCCCGCGCGAGGGCCTGCACCTGCGCCTCGAGGTCGAGGAGGGTTCGCAGCGCGTCGTCGCGGTCGGGCTCGACTACGACGAGTCCACGCTGCAGGTCCAGCCGTTCGCGGCGCCCCGGTCCACCGGCCTGTGGCACGAGATCCGCGCCCAGATCGCCGAGCAGATCGAGCGCCAGGGCGGTGTGGTGACCGAGGTCGACGGCCCGTTCGGCCCGGAACTCCGCGCGTCCGTCCCGGTCGCCGTGGACGGCGACGGCGGTACCGCCGGCTCCCGCCCGGCCCGCTTCGTCGGCGTCGACGGCCCGCGCTGGTTCCTGCGCGGTGTGATCGCCGGCAAGGCCGCCGAGCAGCCCGACGACGCGAGCGAGATCGAGGAGCTGTTCCGCAGCGTCGTGGTCGTCCGCGGCACGACGCCGATGCCGCCGCGGGACCTGATCCCGCTGCACATGCCCAAGTCGACGCAGACCGCGATCTGACCGACTGACGACCAACCCCGCCTGGAGGCCCGGTGCCGGACCACGACGACACCCCACGACCCGAGACGGTCGGGTCCGACCCCGCTGCACCGGCGGTCGAGCCGTCTGCGGTGCCGGCTGTGGCTCCGGCGGCTGAGCCGTCGGTGGCGCCGTCGTTCTCCGCGCAGTTCCGCGACGCCGTGCAGAACGCCGGCATCGCCCGCGTCGCGCCCGGCGAGGCACCGTCCGGTCGGGCGCTGCTCGGCGCGGTCGGCGGGGTTCGCGGGCTCGCCGAGTCGGTGCTGCCCGGGTTCGCGTTCCTGGTCGTCTACGCGATCACGAAGGAGCTCGTGCCGAGCGTCGTGATCCCGGTGGCGGTCGGCCTGGTCTTCGTGGTGCTCCGGCTGCTGCAGCGGCAGTCGGTGACGATGTCGTTCGCGGGCATCCTCGGCGTCGCGGTCTCGGCCGGCCTCGCGCTCATCACCGGCCGCGCGGAGAGCAACTTCATCCCCGGGATCGTCATCAACGCCGTCTGGCTCGTCGGGCTGCTGATCACGCTGACGATCCGTTGGCCGCTCATCGGGCTCGTCGTCGGGTTCCTGTTGCCTGCGAACGAGGACGGCTCGCACGTCGACTGGCGTGCCGACCCCGTCAAGCGCCGCGTGCTGACGGTCGCCACCTGGATCTGGGTCGGGCTGTTCGCGGTCCGGCTCGCGGTGGAGGTCCCGCTGTACCTGACGGCGCAGGTCGAACTGCTCGCCGGGCTGAAGCTCATCCTCGGCGTGCCGCTGTACGCGGCGGTGCTCTGGGTGACGTGGCTGCTGGTCCGCACCGTGTTCGTCCGACGCGACGACGTCGCCCCGGTGTAGAGTTCTCTCGATATCAAGATAGTTCTCGCAGGGCGCGCACGCGTTCTCGGGATTAGGTTTGCCTTGCTGGTGGGACGGTCCACGGCCCGCGAGGATGAGGGCAAACCGATCAGTAGGGAGGCGGCACGGTGGCTGCAGTCAATAGCTTCGGCTCGAAGGACACACTGTCGGTTGGGGGTGTCGACTACGCGATCCACCGGATCGACTCGGTTCCCGGGCACGAGAAGTTGCCCTACAGCCTGAAGGTGCTGCTCGAGAACCTCCTCCGCACCGAGGACGGCAAGAACGTCACCGAGGGGCAGATCCGGGCGCTCGGCTCCTGGAAGCCCGACGCCGAGCCCGACACCGAGATCCAGTTCTCGCCGGCGCGCGTCGTCATGCAGGACTTCACGGGTGTGCCGTGCATCGTCGACCTCGCCACCATGCGCGAGGCAATGGCGGACATCGGCGGCGACCCGAACAAGATCAACCCGCTGTCCCCGGCCGAGATGGTCATCGACCACTCCGTCATCGCCGACCTGTTCGGCAGCACGGACGCCCTGCAGCGCAACACCGACCTCGAGTACGAGCGGAACGGTGAGCGCTACCAGTTCCTCCGCTGGGGCCAGACCGCGTTCGAGGACTTCAAGGTCGTCCCGCCGGGCACCGGCATCGTGCACCAGGTGAACATCGAGTACCTGGCGAAGGTCACCTACACGCGCGACTTCGACGGCGAGACCTACGCGTACCCGGACACCCTGGTCGGCACCGACTCGCACACCACGATGGTGAACGGCCTCGGCGTGCTCGGCTGGGGCGTCGGCGGCATCGAGGCCGAGGCCGCGATGCTCGGGCAGCCCGTGTCGATGCTCATCCCGAAGGTCGTCGGCTTCAAGCTCTCCGGTGAGATCCCGGCCGGCGTGACCGCGACCGACGTGGTGCTCACCATCACGCAGGAGCTCCGCAAGCACGGCGTCGTCGGCAAGTTCGTCGAGTTCTACGGCGAGGGCGTCGGCGCCGTCCCGCTCGCCAACCGCGCCACCATCGGCAACATGTCGCCCGAGTTCGGTTCGACGGCAGCGATCTTCCCGGTCGACGACGTCACGCTGGACTACCTGCGGCTGACCGGTCGCGACGAGGCGCAGATCGCCCTGGTCGAGGCGTACTCCAAGACCCAGGGCCTGTGGCACGACGCCTCGGTCGAGCCGAACTACTCCGAGTACATGGAGCTCGACCTCTCCACGGTCGTGCCGTCCATCTCGGGCCCGAAGCGTCCGCAGGACCGCATCGAGCTCTCGAAGGCCAAGGACCAGTTCGAGGTCGACCTCGCCAACTACGCGAGCATCGACCACAGCGAAGAGGACAAGGCCGTCGCCGACACGTTCCCGGCGTCCGACCCGGTGGCCGCGGGCCCCGGCGACGAGCACGCCGTGGACGACCTGCAGGACGCCCCCGGGTCCGAGGTACCCGTGCACGCATCGAGTGCGCCCGGCACCGTCTCGAAGCCGACCTCCGTCGCCATCGCCGACGGCGACCCGTTCACCATCGACCACGGTGCCGTCGCGATCGCCGCCATCACGTCGTGCACGAACACGTCGAACCCGTCGGTCATGATGGCAGCGGGCATCCTCGCCCGGAACGCCGCGAAGAAGGGCCTCACCGCGAAGCCCTGGGTGAAGACCACCCTCGCGCCCGGGTCGAAGGTCGTCACCGACTACTACGAGAAGGCCGGCCTGACCACCTACCTCGAGCAGCTCGGCTTCTACACGGTCGGCTACGGCTGCACCACCTGCATCGGCAACTCGGGCCCGCTGCCCGAGGAGATCTCGCAGGCCGTGCAGGACAACGACCTCGCCGTCACCGCGGTGCTCTCGGGCAACCGCAACTTCGAGGGCCGGATCAACCCCGACGTCAAGATGAACTACCTGGCGTCCCCGCCGCTGGTCATCGCCTACGCCCTCGCCGGGTCGATGCACTTCGACTTCGACAAGGACGCCCTCGGCACCGACCAGGACGGCAACGACGTCTACCTGACCGACATCTGGCCCGACGCGGCCGAGGTGCAGCAGGTCATCGACGAGTCGATCGACACCGAGATGTTCACCCACGAGTACGGCTCCGTGTTCGAGGGCGACGACCGCTGGAAGAACCTGCCGACCCCGACCGGCGACACCTTCGAGTGGGACGAGGAGTCGACCTACGTCCGGAAGCCCCCGTACTTCGCTGGGCTCACGATGCAGCCCGACGCAGTGTCGGACATCTCCGGCGCCCGGGTGCTCGCGAAGCTCGGCGACTCGGTCACGACCGACCACATCTCGCCGGCCGGTTCGATCAAGGCCGACAGCCCCGCCGGCCAGTACCTCGCCGAGCACGGCGTCGACCGCAAGGACTTCAACTCCTACGGCTCGCGTCGCGGCAACCACGAGGTCATGATCCGCGGCACGTTCGCGAACATCCGTCTGCGCAACCAGCTGCTCGCGTCAGCCAACGACGGCGCTGGCGTGGAGGGCGGCTACACCCGCGACTTCACGACGCCGGACGGTGCGCAGTCGTTCATCTACGACGCCTCGCAGCACTACCAGGAGCAGGGCATCCCGCTCGTCATCTTCGGTGGCAAGGAGTACGGCTCCGGCTCGTCCCGTGACTGGGCGGCCAAGGGCACGAACCTGCTCGGTGTCCGTGCGGTCATCACCGAGAGCTTCGAGCGGATCCACCGCTCGAACCTCATCGGCATGGGCGTCGTCCCGCTGCAGTTCCCGGCGGGCGAGACGGTCGAGTCCCTCGGGCTCGACGGCACCGAGGTCGTCTCGATCTCCGGGCTGACCGAGCTGAACGAGGGCCGCACCCCGAAGACGGTGCACGTCACCGCGACGCCGAGCGAGCACTCGCCGGCCGGCAAGCAGCCGATCGAGTTCGACGCGGTCGTCCGTATCGACACCCCCGGCGAGGCCGACTACTACCGCAACGGCGGCATCCTGCAGTACGTGCTCCGCTCGCTCGTCTGAGCGACGTGCGCACGGGTCGCTGACGCGACCACAGGACGGACGGGAGGCCCGTGGCGACACCGCCACGGGCCTCCAGTCCGTCACCTGGTACCGGGAATAGGGTGATGGCTTGGTACCCACGAAAGGAGCGCCCGTGAGCCTGCTGAGCAGCATCACGTCGCCGCGCGACCTGAAGCGTCTCTCCGACGCGCAGATGACCGACCTCGCCGCCGAGATCCGACGCTTCCTGGTCGCCGAGGTCGCGAAGACCGGTGGGCACCTCGGGCCGAACCTGGGCGTCGTGGAGCTGACGCTCGCGATGCACCGCGTGTTCGACTCGCCGAACGACCCGTTCGTCTTCGACACCGGGCACCAGTCGTACGTGCACAAGCTCGTCACGGGGCGCCAGGACTTCTCGAAGCTGCGCGAACGCGGCGGCATCGCCGGCTACCCGCAGCGGAGCGAGTCCGAGCACGACATCGTCGAGTCCTCGCACGCGTCGTCGTCGCTGTCGTGGGCCGACGGCATCTCCCGCGCGTTCGGGCAGACAGGGCAGACCGACCGCACCGTCGTCGCGGTGGTGGGGGACGGCGCCCTCACCGGCGGCATGACGTGGGAGGCGCTCAACAACATCTCCGACGACAACGACCGACGCCTGGTCATCGTCGTCAACGACAACGGCCGCTCGTACGCCCCGACGATCGGTGGCATGGCGCGGTTCCTGAGCTCCGTGCGCACCCGCCGCGAGTACCGGGCCCTGTACGAGGGCACGCAGGCCGTGGCGGCGCGGTTCGGCGCTCCGGGTCGTGCGGTGTACCGGGGCATGCGCGGGGGCCTGCACGGCTTCCTGTCGCGGCTGACGAACAACGAGGCGCTGTACTCGAACCTCGACATCAAGTACATCGGCCCGGTGAACGGGCACGACCAGCAGGCGATGGAGGCAGCACTCCGGCAGGCCAAGGAGTACGGCGCTCCCGTGATCGTGCACGCGATCACCGAGAAGGGCCACGGTTTCGAGCCCGCCCTGCGCGACCAGGCCGACCAGTTCCACGCCGTCGGGCACATCGACCCGGAGACGGGGGAGTCGCTCGACGCCGCATCGGGGCCGTCGTGGACCTCGGTGTTCGCGTCTTCCTTGGCCGATGCCGGTGCCTCGGACCCTCGGATCGTCGCCATCACGGCGGCGATGCTCCGGCCGACCGGGCTCCACCTGTTCCAGGAGCAGCACCCCGACCGCGTGTACGACGTCGGCATCGCCGAGCAGCACGCCGTGACGACCGCTGCGGGCCTGGCCTACGGGGGACTCCACCCGGTCGTGGCGCTCTACGCGACGTTCCTGAACCGCGCGTTCGACCAGGTGCTGATGGACGTCGCCCTGCACAAGGCCGGCGTGACGTTCGTGCTCGACCGTGCCGGGATCACCGGTCCGGACGGCCCCTCGCATCACGGTATGTGGGACCTCGCGCTGCTGCAGGTCGTGCCCGGGATCCGGATCGCCGCGCCACGCGACGCCGCGACCCTGCGTGAAGAGTTCCGCGAGGCGACCGCCGTCGACGACGCCCCCACCGTACTGCGCTGGTCGAAGGGGCAGGTCGGACCGGACATCCCCGCGGTCCGTCGTCTCTCCGATGGTGTGGACGTGCTGCACGCCGCTGCCGACGACGTCGAGGACGTGCTCTTCGTCGCCGTGGGGTCGATGGTGCCGGTGGCACTCGAGGCCGCGGCGCTGCTCGAGGCGCAGGGCATCGGCGTCACCGTCGTCGACCCGCGATGGGTGGTCCCGATCCCGGGCTCGCTCATCGAGCTGTCGCGCACCCACCGGCTCGTGATCACCATCGAGGACGGCGTCCGCGTCGGCGGCGTCGGGACCCGGCTGCGGCAGGACCTGCGGGCCGCCGGGGTCGACACCGGGGTGAACGAGCTCGGGCTGCCGGACGCGTTCATCGACCACGCGACGCGATCGCAGATCCTCGCCGACGCGGGGCTGACGGCGCAGGCCATCGCCCGCGACGTCATCGATCAGGTCGTCGGGACGAAGTTGCCGCAGGCGAAGCCCGCGCGCTCCCGCGAGTCGGCGGCGTCCGACCGCTGACGGCGCGGTCCGGCCCGGTCCCGGTCAGCAAGACACCGGTGTTCGCGCTCCACGCCGCGGTTAGCGGGTGTTCGGTGCGCGAACACCGGTGTTTTGCGTGATGGGTCTAGCGGGAAGCGGGGCCGACGATCCGCGGGTCGTGGAAACTCGCGCCGAAGACACGCTCGGACGCGCCGGAACGGTCGAGGTACGGGCTGATCCCACCGGCCTGGAACGGGTAGCCGGCGCCGAGGATGAGCCCGAGGTCGATCTCCTCGACGTGCTCGACGACCCGGTCCTCGAGCATGCGGTGCAGCTCGTCGGCCAGGGCGTCCTCGAAGCGGCGCTGCATCTCGGCAGCGTCGACCGGTTCCGCGTCCTTCTTGGACGGCGCGACGAGCTTCACGGCGGCGGGGTCGTACCCGGTCGCGTTGCCCTTCTTGTCGCGGATCAGGATGTTCCCGTGCTCCGCGATCCGCTTCAACCCGTCGCCGGGGTAGAAGCGCTCCGGCCAGGCCGCGTGGTGCGAGTCGAGCACGTGCGCGCCGACCGGCAGCCCGACGAGTTCGAGCAGCTCGAACGGTGACATCGGCAGACCGAGGGGCGCGGCGCCCTGGGCGACGGTGTCGAACGAGGTGCCCTCTTCCACACCGCGCATCGCCTCACCGAGCACCCGTGCGAGCACCCGGTTGACGACGAAGCCCGGCTGGTCCGCGGTGATGATCGCGGTCTTCTTCAGGGTCTTCGCGACGGCGAGGGCGGTGACGAGGGCCTCGTCCGAGGTCTTCGCCGCGCGCACCACCTCGAGCAGCGGCATGACCGCGACCGGGTTGAAGAAGTGGAAGCCGACGAGTCGCTCCGGGTTCGTGAGCACCGACGCCATCTCGTCGACGGAGAGCGACGACGTGTTCGTGGCGAGGATGGCATCCGGTGCGATGACCTGTTCGATCTTCCGGAAGACCTCTTGTTTGACGGTCATCTCCTCGAAGACGGCCTCGATCACCCAGTCGGCGTCGGCGAAGGCGTCGTAGGACACCGACCCGCTGACGAGTGCGGTGATGCGGTTCGCGTCGTCGGGGGAGATCCGTCCCTTGTCGAGCAGCTTCGCGACCTCGCCGCGGATCCGCTCGACGCCGGCGTCGACCCGGGACTGGTCGACGTCGGTGATGACGACGGGGACGCCCAGGCGTCGGGCGAACAGCAGCGCGAACTGCGACGCCATCAGCCCGGCGCCGAGGACGCCGACCTTCGTGATCTTCTTCGGTTCGACGCCCTCGGGAGCGCCGACGGGCTTCTTCGCACGCTTCTGCACGAGGTCGAAGGCGTACATGGACGCCGCGAACTGGTCGCCCGAGATGAGGTCTGCGAGGGCCTCGTCCTCGTCGGCGAAGCGCTCGTCGAGTGAACCCGACTTGGCGGCGGCGACGAGGTCGAGCGCCCGGAACGGCGACTTCGGCACGGTGCCGATCTTCGACGCGACCTGTCCGCGGGCGACCTTGACGACGGTGCCCCAGGCGGCCTTCTCGAGCATGCCCGGCTCGTTCTTCCGCACCACCTTGGTCGTTCCGGTGATGACGCCGTCCGCCCACGCCACGGCCGAGGGCAGGAACGTGACGGACGGGACGAGCACGTCGCCGATGCCGATCTCGACCGCCGCCGGGCCGTCCATCAGGCGGTTGTTCTTGAGGGGGTT
The DNA here is from genome assembly GCF_003224275.1 of Curtobacterium sp. MCSS17_011. Classification (NCBI taxonomy): domain Bacteria; kingdom Bacillati; phylum Actinomycetota; class Actinomycetes; order Micrococcales; family Microbacteriaceae; genus Curtobacterium; species Curtobacterium sp. MCSS17_011. Next base: position 27,033 of record NZ_QKLE01000029.1, read on the forward strand.
CTCGACGATGACGCGGAGCGCGCGCTCCGGCCCGATCAGGCGCGGGAGCAGCGTCGCGCCACCCCAGCCGGGGATGATGCCGAGGAACACCTCGGGCAGGCCGATGCCCTGCGCCGCGGACGAGAACGCCCGGTAGGTGCAGTGCAGGGCGATCTCGAGCCCACCGCCGAGCGCCAGGGTGTTCACGAACGCGAACGAGGGCACCCCGAGGTCGGTGAACTTGCGGAGCGTGGCGTGCCCGAGGGCGGCCAGGTCGTGGGCGGCCTCGCGCGACGGGACCGCCGCCGCCTGCGACAGGTCGGCCCCGGCGGCGAAGCAGTACTCCTTGCCGGTGACGGCGACGCCCTGGATCGTGCCAGCGGCGGCCTCGGTCTTCAGGGTGTCGAGCACGCCGGACAACTCACGGAGCGTGCGGGGTCCGAGGGTGTTCGGCCGCTTGTAGTCCTTGCCGTTGTCGAGTGTGATGAGCGCCAGCGTGCCACCCGAGGGCATCGTGACGTGCTTGACGAACGAGTGCGTGACGACCTCGTCCTCGCTGAGTTCGGCCAGTCGGTCGTTGTCGACGATGGTCATGGTCACGCCCCCTTCCGAGCCGAACGCTCGGCCGACTTGCTGTGGTTCGGGTTCTCCCAGATGACGGTGCCGCCCTGGCCGAGCCCGATGCACATCGTGGTGATGCCGTACTTGATGTCCGGTCGCTCGGCGAACTGTGCGGCGAGCTGGTTCATCAGCCGGACACCACTCGACGCGAGCGGGTGGCCGACGGCGATCGCGCCGCCCCAGGCGTTCACGTTCGGGGAGTCCTGGGCGATGCCGTAGTTGTCGAGGAACGCGAGCACCTGGACGGCGAACGCCTCGTTGATCTCGAACAGGCCGATGTCGTCGATCGACAGGCCGGCCTTGGACAGGGCCTTGTCGGTCGCGGGGACCGGGCCGACGCCCATGACCTCGGGCTCGACCCCGGCGAAGGCGAACGAGACCATGCGCATCTTCGTCGACAGCCCGTGCTGCTTCGCACCGTCCTCGGACGCGAGCAGGCTCATGGTCGCACCGTCGTTGAGACCGGCGGCGTTGCCGGCGGTGACCCGCCCGTGGGGCCGGAACGGCGTCTTCAACGCGGCCAGCGCCTCCAGGGTCGTCCCCGGCCGCGGCGGCTCGTCGGTGCTGACGACGTCCCAGCCGTCGCCCTTGTTGACCTCGACCGGGATGACGTCCGGCTGGAGCTTGCCGTTCGCCCAGGCGGCGGCGTACCGCTGCTGGGACTGGACGGCGTAGGCGTCCGTGCGGTCCTTCGTGATCGCGGGGAAGCGGTCGTGCAGGCGCTCGGCGGTGGCGCCCATGACGAGGGCGTCGCTCGAGACCATGCGCTCCGCGACGAAACGCGGGTTCGGGTCGGCGTTGAAGCCCATCGGGTGCCGACCCATGTGCTCGACACCACCGGCGATCGCGATGTCGGCGGCGCCGAAGGCGATGGCGCCGGCGAGCGTCGTGACGCTCGTCATGGCACCGGCACACATGCGGTCGATCGCGTAGCCGGGCACCGACTTCGGCAGGCCCGCGAGCATGCCGACCGTGCGCCCGAGCGTCAGCCCCTGGTCACCCTGCTGCGTGGTGGCCGCGACGGCGACGTCGTCCACCGCTGCGGTGTCGAAGGTGTTCCGGTCGAGCAGTCCGCGCATCGCGTGCACCGCGAGGTCGTCGGACCGGGTCTTCCAGAACACCCCCTTCTCGCCGGCTCGTCCGAACGGAGTGCGAACGCCGTCCACGAACACGACGTCTGATGCCTTTGGCAATCCGGGCCTCCCAGATCCTCTTCGATCGGGCCGGAACGCAGGTCGCTCCGGCCTGGCCGGGCCTCGCCCGGCGACCCTCCCGACGCTATGCCCCCAGCCTGGGCGGCCGCATGCCGGTTGGGCAGTTCCTACGACTCGTCGTCGTCCGTCGCCGCGGGCCGCTGTGCAGCAGCGACAAAGGCCGACGCGATGATCGACGCGAGTTCCTCGACCTGCCACGGGCGGGCGTCGTGCTCGGCGAGGGCTGCGCCGACCAGCTCGGTCGACGGCGGCGACGGCGGGGCCCACGACACGAGCCGGAGCGTCTCCGGCGTGAGCAGGTTCTCGAGCGGGATGTCGAGCTCCTCGGCACGCTTCGTCACCGCGGCGCGCGCGGCCTTGTACCGGCGGTCGGCGGCCGGGTTGCGGTCCGCCCAGGCGCGGGGCGGGGGCAGCGTCGCCTCGCCGGCACCGCGCAGACGGGGGAGGTCCTCGGTGGTGCGACCTTCCTCGACGGCGGCCCACCAGCGGTCGAGCTCGGATCGGCTGGCGCGGCCCGTGAAGGCCTTCAGCGCACCGAGTTCGGCGCGGGACTCGGGCGCGGCGGCCGCCGCGGCGACGATGGCGGCGTCGGGGATCGTGCGCCCGGGGGCGATGTCCGCCTGGCGGGCGTACTCGTCACGGGCGAGCCAGAGCGACCGGGCGATCGCCAGTGCTCGCGCACCACGGAGCGCGTGCATGCCGGACAGGCGACGCCAGGGCTCGGCACGGGCGGGCTTCGGCGCACGGTGCAGGACCGCGTCGAACTCCTCTTGAGCGATCCTGGTCTTGCCGGCCTCGTCGAGCTTCTCGGCGAGGGCGTCGCGGAGGTCGGGCAGCAGTTCGACGTCGAGCGACGCGTAGACGAGCCACGACTGCGGCAGGGGACGGGTCGACCAGTCGGCGGCCGAGTGCGCCTTGGCCAGGGTGATGCCGAGCAGCTGCTCGACGACGGCGCCGAGTCCGACGCGCGGGAACCCGGCGATGCGGGCGCCGAGCTCCGTGTCGAAGATGCGCGTCGGGACGAGGCCGACCTCCTGCAGGCACGGCAGGTCCTGCGAGGCGGCGTGGAACAGCCACTCCTCGTCGACGATGGCGGCCTGCAGCTCCGAGAAGTCGCCGATCGGGATGGGGTCGAACAGGAACGCACCGGCCCCGCGGCGGAACACCTGGATCAGGTACGCGCGCTGCGAGTAGCGGTAGCCGCTAGCGCGCTCGGCGTCGACCGCGACGGGGCCGTGGCCGGCGGCGATGGCGGCGACCGCCTCGAGGTAGTCCTCGCGTGTGTCGATGACCTTGACGGCGTCGTGCGACGCCTCGAAGGCGGGGCTGGCGGCGGCGGCCGGAGCGGCCGAGCCAGCAGCGGGGCCAGCGGCGTCCTGGGGAGCGGGGTCGGTCACTTGGCGAGCCTCCTCGGGGCCAGCAGGGTCACGCCGTCCGAAGCGGGAGGCAGACCGGCGAGCATGGCGACGATGTCCTGCCAGGCCCGGACGTGTGCGGTGAGGTCGTCGCCGCGTGGTGTCCACGACGCGCGGAGTTCCAGCTGTGCGCCGTCGCCCTGTGCGGCGAGGTCGCCGTACCCGCGCGAGATGATCTTGGTGGCCGTGCCCGAGGCGTGGTCGTACGTCGCGCCGTGCGACTCGAGCGCGTCGACGAGCCAGCTCCAGGTGACGTCGGCGACGAACTCGTCGACGCCGATCTCCGGCTCGAGCGGCGCTTGGGCGAACGAGACGACACGGAACGGGCCGCCCCAGCCCTCGGGTTCTTCGGGGTCGTACAGGGCGATGAAGCGGCCGGTGCCCAGGTCCGACTCGACCCCGTGCGCGGTACCGGACACGTCCGCCGCCAGGGCGATCGAGAACGGTGCGATCCGGGTCGGCGACGGGATCTCGGTCACGGTGGTCTCGGCACGGCCGCTGCCGCCGGACACGAACGCGCGGAGCCGCGCGAAGGCGTCGGGCTCTCGGGTTTCGGACACACATGCAGACTAGGCTCCGGGCCATGTCCCGATCCGCGCGACCCGCCGAGGACGTCGTCCAGGAGACCGCTCGATCGGCCGGGTTCATCGCACTCGGCGCCGGTCTGGCAGCTGCCGCGGTGGGGACGGCCGTCATCGGTGGCTTCGTCGCCGCCGTCGCCCGCGCCGTGGTCACCCCCGACCGCAAGCGCAACGAGCGCGTCCCGATCCACGCCGTCGACCCCGTCCGGAAGACCGTCACGATCGAGCGCACGGCCGACACCGAGCTGCAGGGCCGCTACTCGCTCTGGTTCGGCGGCGGCACCGGCCACATGCGCGTCGGCGAGGTGCTCGGCACGACCGACACCACCGTCACGCGCCGCATCATCGCGATCGACGCCGGCGACCCGACCGCCGCCCGTCGCGGTCGCTGGGGCGGCTGGTTCTACCTGACCCCCGGCGAACTCGATGTGCCCGTCGAGGACGTCGACATCCCCACCCCGAACGGCCCGGCTCCCGCGTGGGTCGTCCGCGCCGACGACCCGGCAGCGCCGTGGGCCGTCCTGGTGCACGGACGCGGCGTCACGCGTGCCGAGACGATCCGCGCCGTCCCGGTGTTCCGCGCCGCCGGGTACTCGGTGGTACTCGCCTCGTGGCGGAACGACGGTGTCGCCCCGCCGAGCGTCGACGGCCGCTACGGCCTCGGCAGCACCGAGTGGGAGGACGTCGACTCCGTCCTCCGCTGGCTCACCGCGCAGGACGCCCAGAGCGTCGTGCTGATGGGCTGGTCGATGGGCGGCGCGGTCGTGCTGCAGACCCTGCTCCGCTCGCGCTTCGCGGGCCTGGTCGACGGGGTGGTGCTGGAGTCCCCGGTGGTCGACTGGCACGCCGTGCTGAAGTCACAGAGCCAGCTCCTGCGCCTGCCACGTCCGGTGCGCAAGGTCGCGCAGCGCCTGCTCCGGACTCCGGTGCTGCACCGGCTCGCCGGGCTCCAGGCACCTGTCGACCTGCGCGAGCTCGACATGGTCACGCGCTCCGACGAGCTCACGGTGCCGATCCTGCTGCTGCACAGCGACGACGACGGCTTCGTGCCGTCCTCGGCCTCGCACGACCTGGCCCGCGCACGGCCCGATCTGGTGCGGCTCGAGATCCAGACCACGGCCCGGCACACCAAGCTCTGGAACCACGACGCCGACTGGTTCGACGCCCGGATCCTCGCGTGGCTGACCGAGGTGGTCCAGCGGCGCGGGGCGACCAGCGCGCGGTAGACGCGACTGAAGGGCGGACGGGAGGCGCGTGGCGACCCCGGCACGGGCCTCCCGTCCGCCGTTGCGTCCGTTCGGTCGCTTCGTGAGCAGAAATGGTCGGGTCGCCTTCCGACACCCGACCATTCCTGCTCACCAAGCGGGTGGTGCGGCGATCGTTCCGTTGCCCTCTGTCGTCTCGGCCTGGGGCGAGAGGCCACCGACGCTCATGGCGGCGAGGACGTCGACCCCGCCGACTTCGACGACGCGGTCCGGGAGCCCCACCGTCGTCTCGTTGGTGACCGCTCGGAGATGATCGATCGAGATGTGCTGGGGTGCAGCCGTCACCGTCGGATCTCCGCCGACGACGGGCTGTGTCGGTACCGGACCTCACCGTCGGTCAGGGCGTCGATGTCGACTCGTGCGCGCCCCGGTTCGCTGTAGTGCCAGGACGGACGACGGCTGGTCGACCAGCCCTCGAGCAACTCACCCGAGGCGAACCGGATGGCGATCCGCGCGCCCGTGACTGCACCGTCCCCACCGACGGACGGGAGGCGCGGTGCCAGCTGGCACCGCGCCTCCTGTCCGTCAACGGGTCGCGTCTACGCGACTGCCGCCTGCACCTGACGCTGCACACGACCCAGCATGCCCACCATGCCGCGGATCCGCAGCGGGCTGACCGCCTCGGACAGGCCGATCGTGAGCGGGTAGTCAGCGGGGACGGCGAGCACCTGATCGACGGTCAGGCCGGACAGTCCCTGCGCCAGGATCGAGGCGAAGCCGCGGGTGGTCGGCGCCTCGCGCGGGGCGGTGGCGTGCATCCGGACCACGTCCGGCGCGTCGCCGTCCTCGCCCACCGTCACGGTGATGAAGACGGGGGACTGGCACTCCTCGACGCGTTCGAGCTCGTCCTCGTGCCCCTGCAGGCGTTCGGGCAGCGCGGGCAGCTCGTTCGAGAACTCGAGCAGGAGCTGCAGGCGGTCCTTCTGGCCCAGGGCGAGGAAGTCGTCGCGGATCTCGGCGAGGGTGGCGGGGAGTGGTGCGTCGGTGCTGGCGTTCATCGGTTCGGAACAGTACCCGGCTCGGATCCCTGCACGATGGGGACGCGGACGGCGCTGCCCCACTCGGTCCACGAGCCGTCGTAGTTGCGGACGTTGTCGTAGCCGAGCAGGTGCTGCAGGACGAACCAGGTGTGGCTCGAGCGCTCACCGATGCGGCAGTAGGCGATGACCTGGTCGGCGTCACCGATGCCGGCGCCGTCGCGGTACACGGCGTCGAGCTCGTCGCGCGTCTTGAAGGTGCCGTCGGGGGCGGCGGCCGTCGCCCAGGGGATGTTCACGGCGGTGGGGACGTGGCCGCCGCGCAGCGCGCCCTCTTCCGGGTAGTCGGGCGCTGTCGTGCGCTCCCCGCTGTACTCCGGGGCGCTGCGGACGTCGATGAGCGGCTTGCCGAGGTGCGCGAGGACGTCGTCCTTGAAGGCGCGGACGGGCTCGTCGTGACGCTCGACGACGGGGTACTCGACGGGCGTGACCGGGGTCTCGTCGGTGGTCAGTGCGCGGTCCTCGGCGATCCACTTGCCGCGACCGCCGTCGAGCAGGCGGACGTCCTCGTGGCCGAACAGGGTGAACACCCAGAGGGCGTACGCCGCCCACCAGTTGTTCTTGTCGCCGTAGATCACGACCGTGGTGTCGCGGCCGATGCCCTTGCCGCCGAGGAGCTCGGCGAAGGCGGCACCGTCGATGTAGTCGCGCTGCACCGGGTCGTTGAGGTCGGTGTGCCAGTCGATCTTCACGGCGCCCGGGATGTGCCCCGTCTCGTAGAGCAGGACGTCCTCGTCGGACTCGACGACCACCAGGTCGGGGGCGCCGGCCCCGGCGTCGAGTTGCTCCTGCAGCCACTCGGTGGAGACGAGGCGCTCCGGGTGCGCGTAGGCGGCGAACTTCTCGGACGGGTCGACCGGTGCGGTCATCGGGGGTACCTCCAGGGGTGCGGGGGAGCGTGGTGCGGGGCGAGCGTGGTGCCCGGGTGCGTGCTGCCGGCGCCGGACTAGGATCGGGCGTCGGTGCCTGTGGGCAACGGTACGCGGACGTACCGTGCCCCTGCCGCAACGTGACACCCCACGACATGCTTCCCGGAAGGGTTCCCCGATTGCCCGCTCACCTCGTCGACCGTGATCCCCAGGTGACGCCGCAGCAGATGGCTGCGGCGCTCGTGCCCCCGCCGCAGTTCACGGAAGCGTCGTTCGACTCGTACCGGCCGGACCCGGACTACGACTCGCAGGCCTCGGTCCGCGATGCCGTCGCCGCGTTCGTGGCCGCCGGTCCGACCGAGTCCCCGCGGCGCGGGCTGTTCGGGCGCCGGAAGCAGTCGGCGGAGCCCGCGGCGAAGTCCGGCGTGTACCTGGACGGCGGGTTCGGTGTCGGCAAGACCCACCTGCTCGCAGCCGCCTACCACGCGGCCACCGGGCGGAAGACGTTCGGCACCTTCATCGAGTACACCGCACTCGTGGGCGCCCTGGGGTTCCAGGGGACGGTCGACCTGCTGCGCGGCACCGCACTGGTGTGCATCGACGAGTTCGAGCTCGACGATCCGGGCGACACGATGGTGATGACCCGGCTCATCAAGGAACTGACCGAGACCGGCACCCGCTTCGCCGCGACGTCGAACACGCCCCCGGGAGCCCTGGGCGAGGGGCGCTTCGCGGCGCAGGACTTCCTGCGCGAGATCCAGGCGATGTCGGACCGGTTCGACACCATGCGCATCGACGGCCTGGACTACCGCCGACGTGCCGTGGACGAGTCCGCGCAGGTGGTGTCCGACGTGCCCGCCGCGCTGCCGTCCGGCACCGTGACGCTCGACGACTTCGGTGCGGTCGTCGCGCACCTCGGTTCCGTGCACCCCTCGAAGTACGTCGCGCTGGTCGAGGACCTCGACGCCGTCGGGCTCACCGACGTCCGGGCCTTCACCGACCAGACCGACGCGCTGCGCTGGGTCGCCCTGGTGGACCGGCTGTACGACGCCCAGGTCCGGATCGTCGCCTCGGGGACCCCGCTCGACCAGGTGTACCCGGACGTCATGCTCGAGGGCGGCTACCGCAAGAAGTACCTGCGCGCGGCGTCCCGCGTGGTGGCGCTCACCCGCGCCTGACGGCCCGGTGAAACACGACGTTTACAAACGGTGCGGTCGCGTTACATCCGCGAAACAGTTCGTGCTCCCTCGTGAAACCTCGCCTCGCCAGACTCTGTGACACCCGAGGCGGTCCAAGAGCCGCTCGTGCAATCGAGAGGTGAGCAGATGCTTGATCAGGGCAACACGACGTTCGTGTTGGTGATGGCTGCGCTGGTGTTGTTCATGACACCCGGCCTGGCCTTCTTCTACGGCGGCTTGGTGAAGGCCAAGTCCGTCATCTCCATGATGATGATGTCGTTCGGTGCGATCGCGCTCGTGAGCGTGCTCTGGGTGGTCTACGGCTACGCGATCGCCTTCGCCAACCACGGCGACGGCACGGCGGTCTCCGGCGTGGTCGGGTTCTTCAGCATCGACTGGAACCAGATCGGCCTCGGCCAGGCCTTCGAGGAGGCGCAGTCCTCGAACATCCAAGCGGCGTACCCGTCGATGGCCTTCGTCGGGTTCCAGGCGACGTTCGCGATCATCACCGTCGCGCTCATCTCCGGCGCCATCGCCGACCGCGCCAAGTTCGGCGCGTGGATGGTCTTCGCCGGCGTCTGGGTCACGGTCGTCTACTTCCCGGTCGCTTCGTGGGTCTTCAACCTGACCTCCGGTTGGGCCGCCACGTGGGGCGTCATCGACTTCGCCGGTGGCACCGCGGTGCACATCAACGCCGGTGCGGCGGGTCTCGCCCTGGCGATCGTCCTCGGCAAGCGCGTCGGCTTCGCCAAGGGTGCGCACAAGCCGCACAACCCGCCCTTCGTCCTGCTCGGTGCCGCCATCCTGTGGTTCGGCTGGTTCGGCTTCAACGCCGGTTCCGAGGGCGCAGCTGACGGCATCGCCGCGATCGCCTGGGTGAACACCCTCGCCGCCCCGGCCGCTGCCATCCTCGGCTGGCTGCTCATCGAGAAGCTCAAGGACGGCAAGGCCACGTCCGTCGGCGCTGCGTCCGGCGCCGTCACCGGCCTCGTCGCCATCACGCCGGCCTGCGCCAACCTGACCCCGGGCTGGGGCATCCTGCTCGGCTTCCTGGCCGGCATCGTCTGCTGCTTCGCGATCGACTGGAAGTACCGCCTGGGCTTCGACGACTCGCTCGACGTCGTGGGCGTCCACCTGGTCGGCGGCATCTTCGGCACGCTGTTCCTCGGCTTCTTCGCCAACGACACCGGCCTGATCTACTCCGGCTCGTTCGAGCAGCTCGGCAAGCAGGCCACCGCGGCACTCGCCGTCGGCATCTACTCGTTCGTCCTCGCCTTCGTCATCGGCTGGATCATCGAGAAGACGATGGGCTTCCGCGTGAAGACGGAGGACGAGGTCGCCGGCATCGACACCGCCGTCCACGGCGAAGAGGGCTACGTCCTCTACGAGCAGACCGACGACACCCCGGTCAGCGTCCGCTAGCAGACCGGCACCACCCGCACGACGACGGGCCCCGCGCACACAGCAGCGCGGGGCCCGTCGTCGTGTCGTTGGTCGCGTTCTCGACGTGACCACGCCACGGGAGGCGCGGCCCGGGTCGGACCCGCACCGCGCCTCCCGTCCGGTGGTCGCGTCAGCGACCCGTTGGTTGCGTTGGTTCCGTCAGCGACGTCACCAGGCGTAGTCCTCGGGCGATGTCTCGTGGCCGGGGAAGATCTCGTCGAGGCGGTCGAGCGCGCGCTGGTCGAGACGGATGTCGACGGCGCGGACCGCCGACTCCCACTGCTCCATGGTGCGGGGGCCGGTGATCGGGGCCGTCACGCCGGGCTGGTGGAGCAGCCACGCGAGGGCCAGCTCTCCGGGCGTGTGGCCGAGCTCCTTCGCGAACGACTCGTACGACTGCAGCTGGTCGCGGTGCGCGTCGACGTACTCGGCGCTGCGGCCGGACAGGCGACGGGAGCCGTTCTCGGTCTTCTCGATGACACCACCGAGCAGGCCGCCCTGCAGCGGCGACCAGGGGATCACGCCGAGGCCGTACGCGCGGGCCGCGGGCAGGACCTCGCGCTCGACGTCGCGGACCACGAGGTTGTAGATCGACTGCTCGCTGACCAGGCCGAAGGTGTTCCGGCGCTTCGCGGCCTCCTGCGCCTGGGCGATGTGCCACCCGGCGAAGTTCGACGAGCCGACGTAGAGGACCTTGCCCTGCTGCACGGCGACGTCGACGGCCTGCCAGATCTCGTCCCAGGGCGTTGCGCGGTCGACGTGGTGGAACTGGTAGAGGTCGATGTGGTCGGTCTGCAGCCGCTGCAGGCTCGCGTCGAGTGACTGCCGGATGTTCAGGGCGCTGAGCTTGCCGCCGTTGGGCCAGTCGATCATCTCGCCGTAGACCTTCGTGGCGAGGACCGTCTTCTCGCGGCGGCCGCCACCCTTGGCGAACCACCGTCCGATGATCTCCTCGGTGGCACCCTTGCCCACCGAGCCGCCGTAGCCGTTGGCGGTGTCGAAGAAGTTGACGCCGAGCTCGTGTGCCCGGTCCATGATCGCGTGCGAGTCGTCCTCGCTGGTCTCCGGGCCGAAGTTCATCGTGCCGAGCACGGCGCGGGAGACGGACAGACCGGTGCGACCGAGGTGTGTGTAGTCCATGGTTCGGGTCTACTCGTGACGCGCTTCGGGCGCCAGGCCCTGGGAGTACCGGTCGGGGCGTAGGGAGTAGTCAGGATGTGTCCACGAGAGGAGTCACCAATGCCAGCGAAGGACGAGATCCCCAGCACCCTGCAGCGGTCCCCGGAACACGCGCAGGAGATCTTCGAGAAGACACTGGACTCGGCGAACGAGTCGTACGGCCCGGGCGAGCGTGCGCACCGCACGGCGTTCGCCGCCGTGAAGCACGAGTACGAGAAGGTCGGCGACCACTGGGAGGAGAAGGAGTCCTCCGGCCCGTCCGACGCAGGCGCTGCCGGTTCCGGTGCTTCGGGCTCGCGTTCTTCGGGGAAGACCGAGGGCGGTGTCGACGCGAACGCCTCGAAGGCCCACCTGATGGACGTCGCGAAGCGGCTCGACGTCAGCGGTCGCTCGAAGATGACGAAGGACGAGCTGGTCGAGGCGATCGGCAAGGCGAACGACCGCGCGACCGCTGCTGCGCGGAAGTGATCCCGGTGGGGCGCGGTGCATACCCCGGTCGGCATGCGGCGGTGGGGTGAGGGGGTAACGTGCCGACGATGAACATCCCAGCACTCCGCGGCAGCCGGATCCTCGGGTTCGGACACCACCAACCCGAACGCGTCCTGACCAACGACGAGCTCTCGACGATGGTCGACACGAACGACGAGTGGATCCGCACCCGCACCGGGATCCAGACGCGTCGGATCGCCGGGCCCGACGACACCGTGACGTCGATGGCGATCGAAGCCGGTCGCCGTGCCCTCGCCGACGCCGGGGTGTCGCCGTCGGCCGTCGGACTCGTCATCGTCGCGTCCACCACCCACCAGGACCGTGCGCCGTACACGGCGGGCCGGGTCGCCGCCGCCCTCGGCATGACGAACGGCCCCGCGCCGATCGACATCAACACCGCGTGCAGTGGCTTCGAGTACGCGCTCGGGCTCGCCGACCAGTCCATCCGCACCGGCTCAGCCGACGTCGCGCTCGTCATCGGGTCCGAGGTGCTGTCCGGCATCGCCGACTGGACCGACCGTTCGACCTGCGTGCTCGTCGGCGACGGGGCCGGTGCCGCCGTGCTCGGGGTCGCCGAGACGCCCGAGATCGGCCCGGTGTCGTGGGGGAGCGTCCCGCACCTGCTCGATGCCGTCCGCGTCGAGGGGTCGCCGGGTCGCTTCAACCAGGAGGGCCGCTCGATCTACCGGTGGGCCATCACCGAGGCCGAGGGGCACGCTCGCAAGGTCGTCGAGGCCGCCGGGCTCTCGATGGACGACATCGAGGTGTTCGCGTTCCACCAGGCGAACCTTCGGATCATCGAGCCGCTCGTCACCGCGCTCGGCGGGGAGTCGAAGTTCGTCATCCGTGACGTCGTCGAGTCCGGGAACACCTCGGCCGCGAGTGTGCCCCTCGGGCTCTCGAAGGCGTGGGAGCGCGGTGATCTGCCGGAGGGGGTGCCGGCGTTGCTGTTCGG
>NZ_QKLE01000003.1:0-259490 GCF_003224275.1 Curtobacterium sp. MCSS17_011
AGATGTGTATAAGAGACAGCCCCACGGCCCCGCAGGACGCCGTCGTGTCGGCAACACGCCCCCTGGCGCGCGAGACGCCACCGCATTCGGCGGCGTCTCGACGACACGACGGCGTCGTGCGACACCCACTCGCGCGACCGACGCGCGCGCACTGTCCCCCGTTCTGGGGACCGGGCGCCCGCAGAACGCGCTGAACGACCAGGACCCGGCACTTTCCTGTACCCCGCAGCGCGTCGTCGTGTTACGTCGAGTGCATGCCAGGACAGACCCGTCGATCCGACCGACCGCACCGAATGACGGACATGACTGTCGACGTGATCCTGCCGTGCCTCGACGAGGCGGACGCCCTGCCGAAGGTCATCGCGCGGCTCCCCACGGGCTACCGGGCCATCGTCGTCGACAACGGATCGACCGACGGGTCGGCCGACGTCGCCCGCGCCCACGGTGCCCTCGTCGTGACGGAACCGGTCAAGGGCTTCGGTTCGGCCTGCGCCGCCGGGGTCGCCGCGGCCACCGCCGACTTCGTCGCGTTCTGCGACGCCGACGCCTCGATGGACCCTGCCGAACTCCCGCCCCTGGTCGACCGCGTGGCCAGCGGCCGCGTCGACCTGGCACTCGGCCGCCGCGTCCCGACCGGCCGCGGTGCATGGGCTCCGCACGCGCGCTTCGCGAACCGCGTCCTCGCCGTCCTCATGCACCGCGCGACCGGCTACCGCCTGCGCGACCTCGGCCCGATGCGCGTGATGCGCCGCGAGGACCTCGTCTCCCTCGACCTGCGCGACCGCCGCAGCGGCTACCCGCTCGAGATGGTCCTGGCCGCCCACGCCGCCGGCTGGCGCGTCGACGAGTCCGACATCGGGTACGCGCAGCGCATCGGTGACAGCAAGGTCACCGGCACGCTCCGCGGCACGATCAACGCGGTGCGGGACATGTCCCGTCTGCTCCGTGCCTACCGCCGGGAGGCCCGTGTCCGGGTCGTCGCACCGGGACCGCTCCGCCAGGCGGCCGAGTCCACCCCCGTGGTCGAGGAGGCCCGCTCGTGACCGCCGACCCCACCCACGCCAGCGACGCTGTGGCCGACGGCGTCCCCGTCCCGGTGACCGTCGCCGTCGTGGCGAAGGAGTGCCTGCCCGGCAAGGTGAAGACCCGGCTGACGCCGGCGCTCTCCCCCGAGGGCGCCGCGCGCGTCGCTTCCGCGAGCCTCGCCGACACCCTGGCGACCGTCCGGGCCCTGCCCGCGGCCCGTCGGGTCCTGTTCTTCGACGGCGACGTCGTGCCGGCGTCGGCCGAGGGCTTCGACGTGCTGCACCAGCCCGGTGGCGGCCTGGACGAGCGCCTCGGGTTCCTGTTCGACGCCGTCGACGGTCCGCTGCTGCTCGTCGGCATGGACACCCCGCAGGTGTCCACCGCGGACCTCGCGCCGGTGTTCGACGACGCCGCCCGCGATGCCTGGTTCGGCCCGGCCGAGGACGGCGGCTTCTGGTCGCTGTTCCTGCGACAGCCCACCGGCGACCTGCTGCGCGGCGTCCCGATGTCGCGTGACGACACCGGAGCCGTGCAGCTCGCACGCCTGACCGACGCCGGACTCGACGTGGGCGTGCTCGGGGAGCTGCTCGACGTCGACACGATCGCGGACGCCGAGCGGGTCGCCGACCTCGCACCCGACTCCGACTTCACCAGGGCACTCCGTGCCGAGACCGTGGGGAGCACCCGATGACCATGCACGCACCCGTCTCGTTCGGTGCCGGCGGCGGCGAACCGTACGCCCGTGCCCTGCGCACCGACGGCCACCTGCGCCTGACCGACCCCGACCGCCCCGACGCCGTCACCACGATGGACGTCGGCCGCTGGAGCGCCGCCGCCGACCGCGTCGATCGCTCGCTGCTCGACGACGTCGACGGTGGGGTCATCGACATCGGCTGTGGGCCGGGTCGGATGCTCGTCGCCGCACGCTCCCGAGGCATCCCGGCGCTCGGCGTCGACGTCTCCGCCGAGGCCGTGGCCATCGCGCAGCGCGCCGGCGGCACGGCCCTGCAGGGCTCCGTGTTCGACGCGGTGCCCGACGAGGGTCACTGGGACACCGCGCTGGTGATCGACGGCAACATCGGCATCGGCGGTGACCCCACGGCCTTGCTCGTCCGCTGCCGCGAGATCGTGCGCGCCGGCGGCCGGATCATCGTCGAGACGAACCCCGAGACCGCGGCCGACCGGGTGTACACCGCCCGGGTGGTCGACGCCGACGGCAACGAGAGCGCGGGGTTCCCGTGGGCCGAGGTCGGCCTCGACGCCCTGCACCGGCACGCGGCCGACGCCGGGCTCGTCGCGCGGCAGAGCTGGACGGCCGAGGGTCGGAACTTCTGCGAGCTGCTCGCCTGACTCCCACACGTGCTCTTTTGCATCATGCAATACAAGCGCGTAGGGTGGTGCATCCAGCCGACGGCGTCGCGGTCGCCGGCTCGGTGACCTGCGGACCTCGGCACGACGACGAGGAGCACCCATGCAGAACCGTCAGAACCCCCTGGGCGGCGCCTACGTGACCGGCCTCGAAGCCCGCGCCGAGCTCGGCGCCTTCACCGGCGACGCGACCCGAAACCCGATCGGCAGCTACACCGGCACCGGTGTCGGCCGTGCCCTCGGCCGCTTCGTCGACACGCAGTTCCGCCGTCCCGGCACCGCGACGTCCTCGACGCGCACGGTGACCGGTTCGTTCCGCACGGCGACGGGTTCGTTCCGCACCGCCTGAGGCACCTGCCTCCCCAGACTGCGAGCGGTCGTCCGCCCCGGGGGTCCCCCCTCATCCCGGGTCGGACGGCCGCTCGCTCACGTTCCGCCGAGGCACGAGTCGCTTCCCCCGAACGCGCCAGGGCCGCCGATGCCAGGATGGACGCATGAACGACCGTGCCGGCACCCCAGCGACCGCAGACGACCTCGTCGACCTGGACGAGCTCCTCGCCGCCTACCACGACCGAGTGCCCGACGTCTCGGTCCCCGAGCAGAAGGTCGTGTTCGGCACGTCCGGACACCGCGGATCGTCGCTCGACACCGCCTTCAACGACACCCACATCGCCGCCATCACGCAGGCGATCGTGGAGTACCGCCGCGAGCAGGGCACCGACGGCCCGCTCTTCATCGGCCGCGACACCCACGCACTCTCGGCACCGGCGGAGCAGACGGCTCTGCAGGTCCTCGCGGCGAACGGCGTGCGCGTGCTCGCCGACAGCGAGGACGGGTTCGTGCCGACGCCCGCGCTGAGCCACGCGATCATCCGCTACAACCGCGCCGGCAACCCGGACACGGCCGACGGCATCGTCATCACGCCGAGCCACAACCCGCCCCGTGACGGCGGCTTCAAGTACAACCCGCCGCACGGTGGTCCCGCCGACAGCGATGCCACGAGCTGGATCGCGAACCGGGCGAACGCGATCATCGAGGGCGGCAACGCCGA
This sequence comes from Curtobacterium sp. MCSS17_011, assembly GCF_003224275.1. Taxonomy (NCBI): domain Bacteria; kingdom Bacillati; phylum Actinomycetota; class Actinomycetes; order Micrococcales; family Microbacteriaceae; genus Curtobacterium; species Curtobacterium sp. MCSS17_011. The sequence continues at coordinate 3,446 of NZ_QKLE01000003.1, forward strand.
GGTGCAGCGCACCGAGGACGCGGAGCCCGACCGCTACGACTTCCTGAACACGTACGTCGCCGACCTCGAGAACATCATCGACATCGCCGCGATCAAGCGTGCCGGCGTGAAGATCGGTGCCGACCCGCTCGGTGGCGCCTCGCTGCCGTACTGGAACGCCATCCGCGACCACTACGGCCTCGACCTCACCGTCGTGAACCCCGAGGTCGACCCCACGTGGGCGTTCATGACGCTCGACTGGGACGGCAAGATCCGGATGGACCCGTCGAGCCCCTCGGCGATGGCCTCGGTGCTCGCGCGCAAGGACGACTTCGACGTGCTGACCGGCAACGACGCCGACTCCGACCGGCACGGCATCGTCACGCCCGATGGTGGGCTGATGAACCCGAACCACTACCTCGCGGTCGCGATCGAGTACCTCTACGCACACCGGCCCGAGTGGCGCGACGACGCCGCGATCGGCAAGACCCTGGTGTCGTCGAGCATCATCGACCGCGTCGCCGAGTCCCTGGGCCGCCGCCTGTGGGAGGTCCCGGTCGGCTTCAAGTGGTTCGTCCCCGGCCTGATCGACGGCTCGGTGGCCTTCGGCGGCGAGGAATCCGCGGGTGCGTCGTTCCTGCGCACCGACGGCACCGCGTGGACCACCGACAAGGACGGCATCATCCTGGCGCTCCTGGCGTCCGAGATCGTCGCCGTCACCGGCAAGACCCCCTCGCAGCTCTACGCCGAGCTGACCGAGCGCTTCGGCGCCCCGGTCTACCAGCGCGTCGACGCCGCGGCCTCGAAGGAGCAGAAGGCCCGTCTCGGAAAGCTCGACGGCGACGCCATCACCGCTGACACCCTGGCCAGCGACCCGATCACCGCGAAACTGTCGAAGGCCCCGGGCAACGAAGCGGCCGTCGGCGGCGTGAAGGTCGTGACCGACAAGGCGTGGTTCGCCGCGCGGCCGTCAGGCACCGAGGACGTCTACAAGATCTACGCGGAGAGCTTCGTCGGGCAGGAGCACCTCGAGCAGGTGCAGCGCGAGGCCAAGGAGATCGTCGACGCGGCACTGGGCGCGTAGCGCCCTCGTCGGACGGGCTGCGGGACACGGATCCAGCAGCCCGTCCGACGGACCCCAGCCGGGCCTCCAGGCCGTGTGCAGCAGGGGCGCACCGGGCGTACGGTGACTGCCGATCCACTCAGGAAGCCGTCCCGGTGTGACCGGGCACTTGCGGCAGTTGTAACTTTGCAGGCAGCGCAAAAATCGTCCTGCCAGCGCATCGGTACCCGGGAGACCCTGCTCATGACCCAGACGGCGACCGCACCCGCGGCCCCCACTACGGCGTCCAACGTCGTGATGAACCACCGACAGATCCTGTTGGTGATCTACGGCCTGATGGCCGGCATGTTCCTCGGTGCCCTCGACCAGACGATCGTCGGCACCGCGATCCGCACCATCGGCGACGACCTGCACGGGCTCGACCAGCAGGCCTGGGTCACCACCGGGTACCTCATCGCATCGACGGTGACGACCCCCATCTACGGCAAGCTCTCCGACATCTTCGGTCGTCGGCCGCTCTTCATCACCGCGATCGGCATCTTCATCGTCGGGTCGTTCGCCGCGTCGTTCTCCGACTCGATGCTCATGCTCGCCGGGTTCCGCGCGCTGCAGGGCCTGGGTGCCGGTGGTCTGATGTCCCTGCCGCTGGCGATCATGGGCGACATGCTCGCCCCGCGCGAGCGGGCGAAGTACCAGGGCTACTTCCTGGCGGTCTTCGGCATCTCGTCCGTCATCGGGCCGCTCGTCGGTGGCGTCTTCGCCGGTGCGGACCAGCTGCTCTTCATCGCCGGCTGGCGCTGGGTGTTCCTGATCAACGTGCCGATCGGCATCATCGCCCTGTTCATGGTGCTGACGTTCCTGCACCTGCCGAAGTTCGGCGACCGCGGCAAGCCCCGCATCGACTGGTGGGGCGCGACGCTCGTCATCGTCACGCTCGTGCCGCTGCTGCTCATCGCCGAGCAGGGCCGCGAGTGGGGCTGGGACTCCCCCGCCGCGTTCGCCTGCTACGCCATCGGCGCCCTCGGCCTGATCGCGTTCATCATCGTCGAGCGGGCCATGGGCGACGACGCGATCCTGCCGATGAAGCTGTTCGGGTCGCGGGTGTTCTCGATGTCCGCGATCCTGTCCGTGCTCGTCGGCTTCGGCATGTTCGGCGCGATGCTGACGATCCCGCTCTACCTGCAGATCGTGAAGGGCGTGACCCCGACCGAGTCCGGGTTCGCCATGCTGCCGATGGTGCTCGGCCTGATGATCTCGTCGATCGCCTCCGGCCAGATCATCTCCCGCACCGGCAACTACCAGGTCTTCCCGATCACCGGAACGGCGTTCACGGCGATCGGCTTCACGGTCCTGACGTTCCTGACCGCCGACCGGCCCCTGTGGTTCCTGATGCTCGGCATGTTCGGCATCGGGCTCGGACTCGGACAGCTCATGCAGACGCTGACCCTCGCCGCGCAGAACTCGGTGTCACCGCGGGACATCGGTGTCGCCACGAGCGCCGCGACGTTCTTCCGCCAGATCGGCGGCACGATGGGCACCGCTGTCCTGCTCTCCGTGCTGTTCACCCTGATGCCGACGAACATCAGCGCCGCGATGCAGAACGAGTCCGATCTGAAGAGCGCGCTCAACGCCGCGATGACGCCCTCGGTCGCGAACGCCTCGAAGAACCAGGGCGTGATGGACGAGATCTGGACGAAGATCGTCGACCCGGTGCAGCAGAACGTGCAGGACGGTCTCGACCAGGGCACCGCGCAGGCGAAGCAGGCAGCCGACGCCGCCGTGACCAAGCAGGTGACGGCAGCCGTGCAGCGGCAGGTCGCCGCGGGCACCGTCCCCGCCGCCGCCGCGGACACGATCATCGCCCAGCAGGTCGACGACGCGAAGCCCGCCGCCGAGCAGCAGGCGCTCGAGACGGCGGCCACGAAGGCGAACGCCTCGGTCGTCGACGGCAAGCTGCAGATCGACTACTCGGACGAGGCGCAGCGGGAGAACGTCGTCGACCAGGTCGCCCCGACGCTGATCAAGCAGCTCAAGAGCGGTGACTCTGCCGCGAGCTCGTCCACCGACTCGGCGACGAGCGACACGTCGTTCCTGAACGGGGCGGACCCCCGGCTCAGCCGTCCGTTCCTGGTCGGGTTCAGCGACTCGGCCGTCCGCGTCTACTACGTCGGTCTCGCGGTGATCCTGCTCGCGTTCGTGCTGACGTGGTTCTTCCGGGTGCCGCCGCTCCGCAAGACCTCGGCGCTGCAGGAGCAGGCGGACGCTGCACGGACGGCGGCGGGTGCGCAGTCCGATGGGAGCGCCGCTGCAGCCGCTGCCGCCGCCGCACCGGGCGCCGGGCCGGTGCCGACGGCGACGTCCTCCGCCGAAGTGCCGACCTCGCCCGAGGTGCCGACGTCGCCGGACGTGCAGCCTCGGTCCGCCCGGGCCGCCGGGGCGTCGGACGTCTCGGTGTTGCCGAACGGAGTCGACGACACCAGGGCGCCGCTGCCGAACGCCACGACGCACGGTGCGCACTCGGCGGCTGTGCCGGTCGACGAGCCCCCGACGACGACCGGTGCCATCCGGACCCGGGCTGCCCATGTGGCAGCGGCTGTGGACCCGGACGCCCCGGCGACGGGGGCGGACCCGGCGGAGGCGAGCCGGGCCTCCCGGCCGGACGCTGGCGACGCGCATGCACACGGGCGGCACTCCGCGGAGTAGTCGGCGCGGGCGCTCGCTCGGTGCGTGTGCATGTTCCGACGATCCACGCGTCGAACGACTCGTGGATCGTCGCAGCATGCACACGCATCGTGTGCGCGGGCATCTTCCGACAGAACGCGCGTCGATCACCTCGTGAAACGTCGCACGATGCACCCGTATGCACCACGCGCCCCGGCCGCCGCCCCCGCTCGCCTCAGACCGCCGGCGCCGCGCCCCCAGCCGCCGCGGCTCCGGCCACCTCGAACGACGCACCCGGCAACCGCTTCCGCATCACGTCGATCGCCGAAGGGTTGTCGTCCACCAGCACGTACCGCCGCCCGAGCGCCTGTGCCACCGCACCCGTGGTCCCACTGCCCGCGAAGAAGTCGAGCACCCAGTCCCCCTCGCGGGAGGACGCCTGCACGATCCGCCGCAGCACCCCCTCGGGCTTCTGCGTGGGGTAGCCGGTCTTCTCTCGGCCGGTCGGCGAGACGATCGTGTGCCACCAGACGTCGGTGGGCAGCTTGCCGCGCTCGCGCTTCTCAGGGGTGACGAGCCCCGGCGCCATGTACGGCTCGCGGTCGACGGCCTCGGAGTCGAACCAGTACCGCGACGGGTCCTTCACGTAGACCAGGATCGTGTCGTGTTTCGTGGGCCAGCGCGTCTTGGACTTGGCACCGAAGTCGTAGGCCCACACGATCTCGTTCAGGAACGACTCGCGGCCGAACAGCGCGTCGAGCAGCACCTTGGCGTAGTGCGACTCGCGGTAGTCGAGGTGCAGGTACAGCGTGCCGTCGACGGCGAGCAGCCGCCAGGCCTCGATGAGTCGGGGTTCGAGGAACGACCAGTAGTCCTCGAACCGGTCGTCGAAGCGCATCAGGTCGCCGCGCACCCGCTCGTAGGTCCGGCCGTGGAACCCCATCACGGGGCCATCGGCCTTCGGCACCGCCGAGGTCGCGTGCCGGCGCTGGTACCGGCCGGTGTTGAACGGGGGGTCGAGGTACACCAGCGTGAAGGAGCCGTCCGGGTACGCGGGGACCACGTCGAGGGCGTCGCCGAGGACGACGCGGTCCGGGCCTCGGTCGTCTCCCCTGCGCACGGACCCATTGTCGCGCACCGAGCGGACGCGCAGCGCACGAAGCAGGCGTGCAGCACAGAGCGCACCCCCAGGCCCCGGCGTACGGTCGAGTGCATGGCAGCAGCACCCGAGGTCCGCAACGACACCGACAAGCAGCAGTACTCCCTGATCGAGGACGGCGAGGTCATCGGCCTCGCCGCGTACGAGATCGACGGCGACGAGATCCGCTTCGTGCACACCGAGGTCGATCCCGAGCACCGCGGTGGTGGGCACGCGTCGATCCTGGTGCAGCACGCCCTCGACGACGTGCGCGCGAGTTCGTCACGCCGGGTCGTCGCGCAGTGCAGCTACGTGCACGCGTGGATCGAGCGGCACCCGGACTACCAGGAGCTCACGACGCGCTGACGCGGGCGACGCACGGACGAGCGCGGCGCCCGTCCGCTCAGTACGAGCGGTCGTGCGTCCCCGCGCGCGCCTCGTGCCGCCCGGCGCTCCGCACCGTCGGCACCCGGATGAGCACACTGCCGCTGAGCAGGTCGTGGTCGTCATCCGCCGGCGATGGGGCCTGTCTCGGCAGGCGCGCCTGCCGTTCGTACTCGGCTTGCGTCTCGTGCCGGGTCGGTGCGAACACCTCGTCCAGCATCCCGACCATGCCTCCGGATCCACCGCTCCGCTGGGACTTGTTCGACAGGTCGATCCACCCCATGCGATCGGCGATCCACACCACGACGGCCACGACGGCCACCGCCCCCCAGGAAGATCAACCAGTTCACGGCAGCGACGCTACGTGGGCCGCGCGGCGAGCGGATCAGCCGCGCGGGGGATTCTCATCATCCACACGTCTGGTTCATGAGGTCGAGGCGCACACTCGTCAGCAGCGGCGGCCGGGACGTCCCCCCTCAGCTCCGGCCGCCGCGTCCACCGTCGATCCGAATGGGGTTCACGGCACCCGCTCGAGCCACTCCTTCGTCGCGAACTTCGTCCGCACCAGCTCCTGCGCCCGCTCACGCTCGGCCTCGGTCACGTGCCCCTCGGTCGCACCGTACAGGCGGGTGAAGGTGCCGATCAGCCGTTCGATGATCTCGGCGCGTGACAACCCGGTCTGCGAGCGGAGCGGGTCGACGCGCTTGGCGGCACTGGTGGTGCCCTTGTCGCTCATCTTCTCGCGCCCGATGCGCAGGACCTGCACCATCTTCTCGCCGTCCATGTCGTAGCTCATGGTGGCGTGGTGCAGGAGCGAGCCGGTACCGAGGCGCTTCTGTGCCGCCCCGCCGATCTTGCCCTTGGTCGAGGTGATGTCGTTGAGCGGCTGGTAGTACGCCTCGATGCCGAGGGACTTGAGCGCCTCGATCACCCATTCGTCGAGGAACGCGTACGAGTCGGCGAAGGTCATGCCCTGCACCAGGTCGGACGGCACGTACAGCGAGTACGAGATCACGGCGCCGGCGTCCATGAACATCGCGCCGCCGCCGGAGATGCGTCGGACCACCTGCACGCCGTACTTCTCGGCGCCGGCGGGATCGACCTCGTTCTTGAGCGACTGGAACGAGCCGATCACGACGGCCGGCTGGTCCCACTCCCAGATGCGCAGCGTGGGACCGCGACGGCCGGCACCGACCTCTTCGGTCAGCACCTGGTCGAGCGCGAGGTGCTCGTTCGGGCTGATCGGCCCCTCGTGCACGATCTGCCAGTCGTGGTCGCGCCAGGTCGAGGCCCGCGACAGCGCGCGGCGCACCGCGACGCCGACGGACTCGGGCGTGAAGCCGAGCAGCACCGCATCGGTCGGCAGGGCCGCGCGCACGGCTGCGGCGATGCCCGCGGCATCGGTGGTGGCGGGGAGCCCGTTCACGGCCGCGTCGATGAGCGGCAGCGCGTCGTCGGGTTCCAGGAAGAAGTCACCCGCCAGTCGGAACTGCTGGATCGTGCCGTCGACGACCTCGAGGTCGACGACGACCAGCTTGCCTCCGGGGACCTTGTACTCACCGTGCATGCCGCCACCCTATTCCGGACAGCCGACGGCCCGGCAGTGAGCCGGCCTGGCGACGGACTGGAGGCCCGTGGCGGGGCCGCCACAGGCCTCCAGTCCGTCACCGGTCGCGCCCCAGGACCCGGCGAGCGCCGTCAGCGCGCCGTCACCCGGTCGAGCCACGCGACCAGGTCGCCGACGACCTCGTCGCGGTTCGTCTCGTTGTAGACCTCGTGCCGCGCGCCCTCGTACACCTGCACGGTCACGTCGGAGAGCCGACCGCGTCGACGGTAGGCCTGTGCCAGGCGCTCGACGGAGCGCGGCCCGCCGAGGGCATCGTCGGAGCCGACCTGCAGCAGCATCGGCAGGTCGTGCGGGATACCCCGCCGCGGCACCCCGAGCAGTCGGAGGGTGTCGGCGAGCCCGAACAGCCCGATGACGTCGGCCTCGACCGCCAGGGGATCGATCGCGACGGCGTCGATGATCTTCCGGTCGCGGGTGAGCCACTCGTACCTGGTGGGCCCGGACCCCGCGTGCCGTGCGTTGAGGTCGCCGCTGTTCATCCAGCCGGGCAGCCGGTAGGCACTCGCGGACAGGACGACGCCGTCGTAGCGGTCCGACGAGGTGTTCACGATCCGCTGCGCCATGAGCGACCCCCACGAGTGCCCGAGCAGCACGAGCGGCAGCCCGGGCTCGTCGGCCCGGGCGACCGCGCTCATCTGCTCGACCGCGGCGATCGCCGCACGCAGCCCGCCGGGACCGAGCCGACCGAGCTTGGCGTGGTCGCCGTCCCACTGGGTCAGGCCGGTGCGACCGTGCCCGCGGTGGTCGTTCGCGTGCACCGTGTAACCGGCGCGCACCAGGTCCTGCGCGAGCGGTTCGTACCGGAGCCCGTGCTCGCCGACGCCGTGTGCGATCTGCACGACACCCTTCGGCCGCGCCGCACGCCAGGTCGAGTAGACGATCTCGACGCCGTGGGCGTCGGTGAACGAGGCGTCGCCGCGAGCGGCGGAGAAGGTGGGCACACCCGCATCTTCGCAGACGCGCTCCATCCCGGACCTGTTCACCCGGCGTTCACGCAGGGGGTTCCGGGCGGGCCTACCGTCCTGCGCATGGACGTCATCGTCATCGTCACGCTGGTGATCGTCGTGGCCCTCGTGTTCGACTTCACGAACGGCTTCCACGACACCGCGAACGCCATGGCCACGTCGGTCGCCACGGGAGCGCTCAAGCCCCGGACCGCCGTGCTCATCTCCGCGGTGCTCAACGTGGTCGGCGCGTTCCTGTCCACCGAGGTCGCCAAGACCGTGTCGCAGGGCATCATCCGCGAGGGGCAGGACGGCATCCACATCTCCCCCACGATGATCTTCGCCGGCCTCGTCGGCGCGGTGCTCTGGAACCTGGCGACCTGGTACCTCGGGCTGCCGTCGTCCTCCACGCACGCGCTGTTCGGCGGACTCATCGGCGCCTCGATCATCGGAGCGGGCCTGAACTCGATCAGCTGGGCGACGGTGGTGTCGAAGGTCGTGCTGCCGGCGCTGCTCTCCCCGGTCATCGCCGGGGTGATCGCCCTGGTCGCGACGTACCTGGCGTACGTGCTCACGAAGAACGCGACGACGCACGGTGCGGCGACCGGGTTCCGGCACGGGCAGACGATCTCGGCGTCACTGGTGTCGCTCGCGCACGGCACGAACGACGCGCAGAAGACGATGGGCGTCATCACGCTGACCCTCATCGCCGCGAACTACCAGGCCGCCGGCACCGGTCCGGCGCTCTGGGTGATCCTGGCCTGCGGGCTCGCGATCGGCCTCGGCACCTACACGGGCGGTTGGCGGATCATGCAGACCGTCGGCAAGAAGATCTCCGACGTGCAGTCGCCGCAGGGCTTCGCCGCCGAGACGAGCTCCGCCGCGACGATCCTCATCTCGTCGCACCTGGGCTTCGCGCTCTCGACGACCCACGTGACGAGCGGCGCGGTCGTCGGCTCGGGCCTCGGCAAGAAGCTCGCCGACGTGCACTGGTCGGTCGTCGGCCGCATCGTCGTCGCGTGGGTGATCACGCTGCCCGCCGCTGCGGTGGTCGGGGCGCTCGCGACCTGGCTCGCGTCGACCTCGGCGTTCGGGCTGGTGCTCGTCGCGGTCCTCGCCCTGGCCGGCGGGCTCACCTTCTCCGTCCTCGCCAAGCGCAAGCCGATCTCGCACGAGGACATCACCACCGAGTCCGGGCCGGCCGAGCAGCCCGAGCCGCAGGCGACCAGCGCGACGAACTGAGGGGAACGACGATGGACATCGACTTCACCGCGATCGGCACGGTCGCCGGCGTCGGCTTCGTGGCCGCCGTGGGTCTGGTGCTCGTGTACACGCTCGGCCTGCGGCTGCTCGGGACGGGGCAGCCGGACGACGCGGGTGGCGAGCGCACGCAGTACTCCGACGAGACCCCGCGCTCCGGGCACACCCCGCCCGTCGCCCTCGCGGGTGCGGTGGTGTGCTTCGCCGTGTGCGTCGCCGCGGTCCTGGCGGGCATCTGGCTGACGATCCCCCAGTTCCACTGAGGACGTTCCTTCCCAGAGCGCCCGCGCTGGGAAGCGGAATCGGGCGTACCTGGTCGAAAGTTCCGACCAGGTACGCCCGTTTCGACCAGGTACGCCCGGAATGATCGAGTGGTGACCGACCACACGAACGCGACCACCCACCACCACCTCGACGCCACGGTGGCCTCCGCCGTCGACGTCTTCACCGCCGAACGCCAGCCGGTCCTGACCGTCGAACCGGGCGACACGGTCACCGTGCGCACCCTGAGCGCCGCGGGCTACACGGAACGCCAGCCGGGCCCGGGCCTGGACGCCCCGACCCTGATCGACCCGCGCCGGGGCCACTGTCTGGTCGGGCCGATCGCCGTGGCGGGTGCGCGTCCGGGGATGGTCCTGGCGGTGCACTTCGACGACCTCGTACCCGACGACTGGGGGTACACGGCGTCGGGCGGGGTCGACTCCCCGGTGAACCGCGCACTCGGGCTGACCGACCCGGCGTCGCGCGGGCCGCTCCTCTGGGACATCGACGTCCCCGCCGGTGTCGCGGTGAACCAGCTCGGCCTCGGGGTGCGTACGGCGCCGTTCCTCGGCGTCGTCGGCGTCCCACCCGAGGCCACCGGGGAGCACTCGACCATCCCGCCCCGCACGGTCGGCGGCGGCAACATCGACTGCCGGGAGCTCGTCGCCGGCTCGACCCTGTACCTGCCCGTGACGGTGCCGGACGCCCTGCTCCACGTCGGCGACGGGCACGCGGCCCAGGGCGACGGCGAGGTCTCCGGTACCGCGGTCGAGTGCGGGATGACCACGACGATGACCCTCACACTCCTCGACGCGGCACCGGTCGCGGGCGTGCACGCCGACACCCCGGCCGGACGCATCACCTTCGGCTTCGACGCCGACCTCAACGTCGCGACCGCCACGGCGCTCGACCGGATGGTCGACTGGATCGCCGGGCTGCACGGCATCGGCCGCGCCGAGGCGCTCGCCATGGCGAGCGTTGCGGTGAGCATGCGCGTCACGCAGGTCGCGAACCGCACGTGGGGTGTGCACGCCCTGCTCCCGCACGACGCGATCCTCACGGGCGCGCGGCACTGAAGGCCGGGAGGCCCGCCCCACGTGAGCCGATCGGCGCACGCTGGGCGGGCCTCCCGTCCGACGTTCCTTCCCATCGCACCCGCATTGGAAAGAGGAAACGGGCGTACCTGGTCGAAAGAACCGACCAGGTACGCCCGTTTCGACCAGGTACGCCCGGAACGACCAGGTGCACCGGACCGGTCAGTGCGCGGAGTAACCGCCGTCGACCAGGTGGTAGCTGCCCGTGATGAAGGAGGCCTTGTCGCTCAGCAGGAACAGCACGAGCGCGGCGACCTCGGCGTCGGTGCCGAGCCGCTTCGAGGCGTGCTCGTCCTCGAGTGCCGCGATGGCCTCGGCCGACAGCGAGTTGCGGAGCAGCGGGGTGTCGATGAACCCGGGGCCGACGGCGTTCGTGCGGACACCCTGCGACGAGTACTCGAGCGCGGCGACCTTGGTCAGCCCGGCGAGCGCGTGCTTCGAGGCGACGTAGGCCGCGTTCTGCGCCATGCCGACCGTGCCGAGCACCGACGCCATGTTCACGATCGCGCCACCGCCGGCGGCCACCATCGCGGGGATCTCGTAGCGCAGCCCGTAGAAGACGCCGTCCAGGTCGACCGCACGGACGCGGTCCCACGCGGCGATGTCGTACTCGCCGATCGGCTGCGGTGCTGCACCGATGCCCGCGTTGTTCACGGCGAGGTGCAGCGCGCCGTAGGTGTCGACGGCGAACTGCACCATGCGCTCGTTGTCCGCGGCGACCGCGGAGTTGGCCTCGAACGCGCTGGCGGTCCCACCGGCCTCCACGATCGACGCGGCCACGCGCTCGGCGCCCGCCAGGTTGATGTCGGCGACGACCACCGTGGCACCCGCCGCGGCGAGCTCCTTCGCGACGGACTCGCCGATGCCGCTGCCACCACCGGTGACGACGGCGACCTTGCCCTCGAACTCGGACATGTTCTCCTTCTCTCTCGGCAACACATGTTGTCTAAGAGCACGGTACACCCGAAATCAAGTTCGTTCGCTGAACTAATGAGATAGGCTAACGGTCGATGACCGACGCCACCGACCTCCGCATCGCGGTGAACCGGCTGTCCCGCACCCTGCGTGCCCAGAAGGCCGACTCGAGCGTCACCGACGCACAGTTCTCCGCCCTCGCCCGCCTGCACCGCGACGGCGCCATGACCCTGGCCGACCTGAGTCGACAGGACGGCGTGACCCCTCCCTCGATGACGAAGACCGTCGCCGTGTTGGTGGAGCGGGGCCTGGTGTCGAAGTGCGGCCACGGCGACGACCGCCGCAAGGTGCTGCTCGGCGCGACACCCGCCGGAGCCGCCTTCGTCGAGGAGACGCGACGCCGCCGCGACGGATGGCTCACCCCGCGACTCGCAGCACTCACCGCCGACGAGCGGAGCACCCTCGCCGACGCCACCGAGATCATGAGGAGGCTGGCCCAGCAGTGACCGCCATGTTCCGCTCCCTCGCCGGACGCAACTACCGCATCTGGTTCGCCGGGGCACTGGTGTCGAACGTCGGCACCTGGATGCAGCGCACCGCCCAGGACTGGATCGTGCTGACCCAGCTCTCGGACAACAACGCCGTCGCCGTGGGCATCACGATGGCCCTGCAGTTCGGCCCACAGCTGCTGCTCCTGCCGCTCACCGGGCTCGCCGCCGACCGGTTCGACCGCCGGAAGATGCTCATGCTCACCCAGGGCCTGATGGGACTGCTCGGGCTGGGACTCGGCGTCATGGTCCTCACGCACACCGCCACCCTGCTCGCGCTGTACGGCTTCGCCCTGGCACTCGGCATCGTCGCCGCGTTCGACGCCCCGATCCGGCAGGCCTTCGTCTCCGACGTCGTGCAGGGCGAGGACGTGTCGAACGCCGTCGCCCTGAACTCCGCGTCGTTCAACGCCGCACGCCTGATCGGCCCCGCGGTCGCCGGGGTGCTCATCGCGGCGATCGGTTCCGGATGGGTGTTCGTCATCAACGCCGGGTCGTTCCTGGCGGTCCTGCTCGCACTCCGCTTCGTCGACCCAGCCCAGCTCGCCGAACGGGTCCGGGCCGGCCGCGGCAAGGGGCAGATCGTGGCCGGCTTCCGGTACGTCCGCACCCGACCGGACATCGTCGTCGTGCTCTGCATGATCTTCGTCGTCGGCACGTTCGGCGTGAACTTCCCGATCTTCACCTCGACGATGGCGCGGGTCGAGTTCCACCAGGGCGCTGGCGAGTTCGGGCTGCTCAACTCGGTGATGGCGGTCGGCTCGGTGCTCGGCGCGCTGCTGTCCGCCCGCCGTGACAAGCCGCGAATGCGCACCCTCGTGCTCGCCGCCGGCGGGTTCGGGCTCGCCTGCACGGCCGCGGCCCTCGCGCCGACGTACTGGACCTTCGCGATCGTGCTGATGTTCGTCGGACTCGCCTCGCTGACGTTCATGACCACCGCGAACGCCCTGGTGCAGACCACGACGAAACCCGCGATGCGCGGCCGCGTGATGGCGCTCTACATGGCGATCTTCGCTGGCGGCACGCCCATCGGCGCCCCGCTCGTCGGTGCCGTCGCCGACGCCTTCGGCCCCCGCTGGGCGATCGTGGTCGGAGCGGCCTCGGGCTTCGTGGCGCTCGGCATCGCGCTCGTGTGGCTCGTCCGGTACCAGCGGGTCCGGCTGCGCTACGACGCCGACTCGCGGCTGCACCTGGCGATCACGCACGCCGTGCCGGTGGTCGGCTCGCGCGCGGCGCTCCGCCGCGAGCTGGAACGCGACGAGACGCTCGCCGACCGCTCCAGCGCCGTCTGACGGACCGGCGGGACGACCTGCCTGTCGGCCGACGGCCCGGGACGCCACCGACCATCGGACGGGAGGCCCGCACCGGCGCCGCCACGGGCCTCCCGTCCGACGCCACCCCCGCCCACGGCCGCGGTCGCGAGGCACGGACCGACCCCGTTCCGGGCCCGCGCGCCGTCGGTCAGAGCACGGGTGCGGACGACGCGAAGACCCGCTCGTCGAGTGCCGCGGCGACGCGGTCAGCAGCCACCGCCAGCCGTTCCCCGACGTCACCCGCCACGGCGAGCGCCGACTCTTCCGGGATCGCGTCGAGCAGTGTGCGGACCTCATCGAACCCGGCGACCTCGTCCGCGATGCAGGACGGGGCGACGTCGGCCAGGCACTCCGCCGCGCGGTGGACGGTGAAGCGCAACGACCGTGGGCTGTGTGCGTCGAGGAGCAGGAAGGCGGCGGCGTCCGACGGCACCGGATGGTGGTCGCGTCCGCGCAGGAAGGCCTCGCCCGCGCCGCACGCACGGAGCGCGGCCGTCCACGAGGTGACCGCGTCCGGTTCGAGCAGCCGCGACGCCAACAGCCGTGCTGTGGAGGCGCAGCGGGTGAGCGAGCGCCCGAGGGTGAAGAACTCCCACACCTCGTCACGGCTCGCGTCCCCCTCGACCACCCCGATGGCCAGGGCGCTGCGTTCCCGCACCCAGCCGAGGAACTCGTGCGCCCGATCGGGTGCGATCTTCCGGGGCATCCGCGACCGCGTGACGTCGAGGCAGTCCCAGAGCTCGCTCGAGACGACCTCGCGAGCACGGCGTGCGTGGTCGCGAGCGACGGCGACGGCGGCCGCGATCGATGCGGGTTCGTGCCGGTCGAGCGCGAGGGCGTCGACGGTGGCGGCGCGGTCCGGGTCGTTCGCGGGGCCGGTGGTCCCGATGACGCTGCGGAGCTCCGTGGACACGAGCCGGTCGTCGTCGAGGGTGCCTGGTTCTCGGCGAGCGACGTAGACGTCGAGCAACCGTGCGACCACGTCGGTGCGCTCGACAGCGCTCCCCACGTGGAAGACATTCCCCGCGAGTCGGCTCAGCACCACTGCTCCTGCATGCGGAGAACCTAACGAGCCGGCGTTGCCGCGGTGTTACGGGACCGCGTCACGGGTGTTGCAGGTGTCCCGTCTCCGCGCTCGCTAGACAAACTAACTAGAGCGTCTAGCATTGGGGCCATGACGACCGAGGTGATGACCAGCACCGCGGGGTACTGGTACGAGGACTCCGCGGTCTCCGCCGTGGACGTCCTCAACGCCCTGCGGCGGTACCGAACGGCCGAGAGCGCTGCCCAGCGCCGAGCGCGCGAGGCACTGGGGATCGGCGAGAACGCCCTGCTGGCGCTCCGGTTCCTGATCGACGCCGAGCAGGACGGACGCACCGTCAACGCGAAGGACCTCGCCGAGCGGCTCGAGATCACGGCGGCGTCGACGTCGGCGCTCGTCGACCGGCTCGTCCGCAGCGGCCACGTCGAACGCCACGCCGACCCGAACGACCGCCGTGGCGTGATCCTCACCGCAACCGGCACCTCGATGCGGCACGCACTCCGTGTCATCGAGGAGCTCGACGCCCGTGCGCTCGAGGTCACCGAGCACCTGCCGAGCAACGAGATGGCCGTCGTCGTGGACTTCCTGGACGAGATGGTCCGGGTCGTGGACGAGCTCGACGCCGGGTCGGACCACTCCCGTCGCGCGTAGCCTGGACCGCATGGAACCTCGCGGCGAGCACCACCCCGAGGACGACATGCCGTTCGCCGAGCTCGACTCGCGGGCCCGTGCCGAGGCCGCGCTCCGACGGATCCAGTCCGGCTCCGATCCCGCTCGTGAGGCGTTCGACCTCGCCAACACCATGAACGACGAGGCCGTGGGGCGGCTGACGAAGCGCCTTCGGCAGCTGTTCCGTCGGGGCTGATCGGTCGGTCGATCCGTGCGTGCGGCTGTGCGTCAGAACGCGGTGCCGACAGCGGCGATGTCGTCGCCCCCGTGCCCGGCTGCGCTGGCGTCGGCGTAGATGCGCCCGAGTGCCTCGAGCAGCGTGGTGGACACCCCGGCGGTCCGGGCGGCATCGGTGATGAGCCCGATGTCCTTCCGCAGCCCGTCGAGTGCGAACTGGGCGGGGAACTCCCGGGCGATCATCGCGGCGCCCTTGGTGTGGGCGTAAGCGGAGTCGCTCGCGCTGCCCTCGATGGCCTGCAGGAACAGCGCGGGGTCGAGCCCCAGCGCCGCCGCCAGGGCCAGGGACTGCCCGGTCGCCGCGGTGATCGACGCGATCCAGGCGTTGGCGGCGAGCTTCAGTGCGGTACCGTCGCCGACGTGGTCGCCGGCGCGGACGGTCTTCGCGCCGATCGCGTCGAGCACGGGGTCGACACGGTCGAGCAGGTCTGCCGGTCCGGCCGCGAGCATCGTGAGCTTCCCCTGCTCGGCGGGGGCCTTCGTGCCGAGCATCATCGCCTCGACCAGGGTGAGGCCGTACTGCTCCGCCAGCTGCACGATCGTCGCGGTGCCGTCGACCCCGATCGTCGAGGCCTGCACCCACACGGCGTCGGTCGGGGCGTCGCCTGCAGCCTGTTCGAGGACGTCGACGACCGCATCGGTGTCGAACAGGGTGAGCAGGACGACCTCGGCGTGTTCGACGGCACTGCCCGGGTCGCTCGCCACCGTCGCGCCGCGGTCACCCAGGGGTGCGGCCTTGTCGGCGCTCCGGTTCCAGACCGTCACCTCGTGGCCGTCGCGGAGCAGTGATCCAGCCACGCCGGCGCCCATCGCACCCGTCCCCAACACCGTCACTCGCACGTGCGTCTCCGTCCTGGCGCGGCTCCGTGCCGCGACCGTCCCGACGCTACGCCCGACGCCGTCAGAGGAGCCCGCGAGCCTGCAGCCAGGCGGCCGGGTCGATCGGGGTGCCGGCCACGATGACCTCGAAGTGCAGGTGGGCGCCGGTCGAGACGCCCGTGTTGCCGACGGCCCCGAGGCGCTCCCCCACGCGAAGGATCTGGCCCGGGCGGACGTCGATCGCCGACAGGTGCCCGTACCGGGTCGCGGTGCCGTCGGCGTGCCGCAGGAGGACCTGGTTGCCGTAGCCTCCGAGCACACCCGCCGAGACGACCCGGCCGGGCAGCGCGGCGACGACCGGGGTCCCGATGGCCGCGGCGAAGTCGACCCCCTGGTGGTTCGACGAGCAGGCAGCGCAACCGACGACCCAGCGGGAGCCGAAGCCACCGGCGTCCGGGATCGCACCGGCCGTGGGGCGGACGGCTCCACCGGTCGGGCCCGAGCCACCGGGAACCCGGAGGGCTGCCGCAGTACGACCCACCGAGAAGTCGTCGCGGCCGATCGTCGGCCCCGTCGAACCGTCGGCGACGAAGTACTGCTTGCCGGCGGCCGGCGACGTCGAGGCCGGAGCGGCCTGAGCGGCCGGAGCAGCGACGGCGCTGTTCGGGGAGCCGACCGCCACGAACAGGCACGTGACGGCGGTCACTGCCGCAGCAGGCAGGGTCCGCCGGGCGGGGGTCCGGAAGAACGCGGGGCGGCGGCGACCGGTGGGCGCGGCGGGCCGTGCGGGCTCCGACGACGGCGAGGGCTGCGTGCGCCGGGTGGTCTGGGTGGTTCGAGTGGTTCGAGTGGTTCGAGTGGTTCGGGTGGTTCGGGTGGTTCGGGTGGAAGCCGGGGTGGCGGGAGGGGGCACCGCCACCCCGGCGGCTCGGAGGGGCCCGGGCTGTGCAGCGTGCCTGGCACGGCGCAGCGGGGGCTCGGTCGGTCGGTCGGCGGCGCAACGCGCGGCACCGCGCGGGCGCCGGGGCAGACCGTCGTCGAGGGTCGTCATCGTGCGGTGACCGGACCGGTCAGACGCGGACGACGCCGTCACGGGCGATCCGGTCCAACTCGCACACGACGGCGTCGACGACCGCGCGGGTGATCGCGTCGGCGACGGTCTCGACCAGGACGAGGTGCTCGGGACGGATCGTGACCTCGGTCACCAGAGCCGATGCCACCCGCACCGGGATCTCGTCGATCGCGGCGACGAGGGCGGCGGGCACCAGCGTGGAGTCCCCCGGACGGACGGGCGCGGAGATCGGCGAGGTCGGCGCCGGGGTCACGACGGCGAGCGCCGGCGACGGAGTGGAGTGGGGGACGTCTGCCTGATCGCGACGCTGGGCGATGGAGTCGAAGAGCGGGGTGGAGGACATGCTGCGGACGGTCCGATCTGGATCTCGTGGCTGGTCGTTCTCGGGCGACCGGCGATGGTGGGGTGCCGAGCGGCACGACCACCATTCAACCATCGATATTTCAGATGTGCAATAGTGACCGGACGGCTGCGATCAGTCGGGATCGACGGCGGCCGCGGTGGGGTCGTCCGGCTGCAACGCACGACGGACCCGTTCCACGATCGTCGCGGGCGGGTTGTTGTAGGCGTTCGCCGACTCCTGGCCGCTGAGCTCCTGGATCGCCGCCATCACCGCATCGGTCGCGTGGCGCCGAGCACGACCGGACGACGCGTCGCCGTAGGACGACAGGTCGATCGGTTGCCCGAACTCGATCGTCACCCGGGCGAGCTTCGGCAGCCGGGACCCGACCGGCTGCACGTCCTCGGTGCCGGTGAGCGCGACGGGCACCACGGGGGCGCCGCTCGTCAGCGCCAGCCATGCCACACCCGTGCGGCCCTTGTAGATCCGGCCGTCGAGCGAGCGCGTGCCCTCCGGGTAGATCGCGAACGCCTCGCCCTCCTGCAGGCGTGCCAGCCCGAGGTCGAGGGCCTGCTGGGCCGCCGCACCCGCGCCACGCTCGACCCCGATGGCGCCGATGCCACCGAAGAACGCCCGCGAGACGGCTCCCTTGAGACCCGAGCCCGTGAAGTACTCCTGCTTCGCCAGGAACGACACCTTGCGCGGCGCCATGAGCGTGATCGCGGGCGAGTCGATGAAGGAGCGGTGGTTGCTCGCGAGGATCACCGGGCCGCGCTTCGGGACGTTCCGACGACCGATGATCCGCGGGCGCCACAGCAACCGGGCGAGCGGGGTCACCACCGCGCGACTGAGGACGGTGGCGAACTTCGTCGAACCGGACACCGGACCTCCTCGTGGTGACGAGCTACCGAGTGTAATGAGGCGCGCGGAGAGCACATGCCCGGAACGGCATGCAGTGGCGGCAGGGCGTCAGTCGGCCGCGGCGACGACGTCGAGGACCGCGCGCCCGTACCGCTCGAGCTTCGCTGCGCCGACGCCGGAGATCTCGCCGAGCTGGTCGACGTCGGCGGGACGGACGGCCGAGATGCCCCGGAGCGTCGCATCGTTGAAGACCACGTACGCGGGGACGCCCTGCTCGCGGGCCTCGGCAGCACGCCAGGCTCGCAAGGCCTCGAACAGGCCGACGGCTTCCTGCGGCATGTCGGTGACGACGGTCCGTCGACTGCTGCGTCCGGCCCGCGGCGCCTTGACCGGGTCGCGACGCATCCGCACCTGCACCTTGCCCGTCAGGACCTCGGCGCTCGTGGGACTGAGGACGACCGTGCCGAAGCCGTCGCCCGACACCGCCGCGTAGCCCTGGGCCAGCACCTGTCGTGCGACCGCGCGCCACTCGCCCTCGGACAGGTCGGCGCCGATGCCGAAGGTCGCCAGGGTGTCGTGCTGGAGTTCCTGCACGCGGGGCGACCGCTTGCCGATCAGGATGTCGACGAGGTGCGAGACGCCGTACCGCTGGCGACGCTCACGCTCGAGCCGCACGACGGTGGACAGCAGCTTCTGCGCGGGGACGGTGCCGTCCCACGACTCCGGCGGCGCGATGCACGTGTCGCAGTTGCCGCACGCCGTGCTCTCCTGCCCGAAGTACGCGAGCAGCCGCACCCGGCGGCACTCGATCGTCTCGCACAGGCTGAGCATGGCGTCGAGGTGGGCGCTGAGCTGCCGACGGTGCGCGGCGTCGCCCTCGGACTGGTCGATCATCCGCCGCTGCTGCACGACGTCGTTCAGGCCGTACGCGAGCCACGCGGTGGCCGGCAGCCCGTCACGACCCGCACGGCCGGTCTCCTGGTAGTAGCCCTCGACCGACTTCGGCAGGTCGAGGTGCGCCACGAACCGGACGTCGGGCTTGTCGATGCCCATGCCGAACGCGATCGTCGCCACCATCACGACGCCGTCCTCGCGCAGGAACGTCGACTGGTTGCGAGCACGCACCCGGGCGTCGAGGCCCGCGTGGTACGGCAGGGCGTTGATGCCCTGCTCGGCCAGTGCGGTCGCGGTGCGCTCGACGGAGTTGCGGGACAGGCAGTACACGATGCCGGCGTCGCCGCTGTGCTCCGTGCGGATGAAGGTGAGCAGCTGCTGCAGTGCGCCGGTCTTCGGCTCGATGCGGTACTGGATGTTCGGCCGGTCGAAGTCGGCGACGAAGTGCGCGGCGTCGTCGAGGCCGAGCCGTGCGGAGATCTCGCGGTGGGTCTGCGGCGTCGCGGTGGCGGTCAGGGCGATGCGCGGCACCGTCGGCCACCGCTCGTGCAGGACGCTCAGCTCGAGGTAGTCCGGGCGGAAGTCGTGACCCCACTGGGCGACGCAGTGTGCCTCGTCGATGGCGAACAGCGAGACGCGCGCCCGGTCGAGGAGCGCACGGGTGGACTCGAGCCGGAGCCGCTCGGGCGCGAGGTAGAGCATGTCGACCTCGCCCTGCACCACGGCACGCTCGACCCGGGACCGTTCGTCGGGGCCCTGCGTGGAGTTGAGGAACGCGGCGCGCACACCGTTCGCGGCCAGGGCGTCGACCTGGTCCTGCATGAGGGCGATGAGCGGCGACACCACGACCCCGACGCCGTCGCGGACGAGCGAGGGCACCTGGTAGCACAGGGACTTGCCGCCACCGGTCGGCATGAGCACGAGGGCGTCGCCACCGGCCACCACCCGGTCGATGATGGCCGCCTGCTCACCGCGGAAGGCGTCGTAGCCCCACACGCGGTGCAGCACGTCGAGCGCAGCGGCGCGGGGTGCGGACACGGCGGCGGGAGCAGACACGGCAGCGGGCGCGGGCGTGGTGCTCATGCCACGAGCCTACGGGCGACCGGCGACACCCACCGCACTGTCCACAGCACCGTCCGTGCCGGAGCCGGCGCGGTGGTCGGAGCCGGCCACGTCGTCGGCGCGGGCCGGCGTGGTCGCCCAGCCCGTGCCTCCAGGCCGGAGCCAACGGGTGCCGCCCGCCCAGGCCGGGGTCACACCGCGGAACCGGGGCGCCTCGTGCCCGGCGAACCGGCGGTCCAGCCCCCGCCACCACGCCAGGAACTCGACCATGGCCCAGAACGCGAGCGACGTGCCGAGCGTGACCAGCCAGCCGCCGGGTGTGCCGTTGGCGTCCGACGAGGTCAGGTCGATCCCCGACCAGCCCGGCGCCTGCAGCACGAAGATCATGATGTTGTTGAAGGCGTGCTGCAGGACAGTGGCCTCCAGCCCACCGGTCCGGAGGACGATGATCGCCGCGATCAGGCCGAACGACCCGACGTCGAGGATGCCCCAGACGTTGTAGCCGTTCGGGATGTGCAGCACCGCGAACACGACCGTCGAGATCGCCACCGCGATGATCGTGCCCACGCGACGCGGGATCCACGACGCGACGGTCTGCATCAGGAAACCGCGGAAGATGTACTCCTCGGCCGCGCCCTGGAACGGGACGAGCAGGACGACGAGGGCGATCGTCAGGGTGAGGGTGCCGAGGGACACCGTCGACTGGCCGATCGCGTCGTGGTTCCAGGCGAAGCCGCCGTCGGTCGTGATCATCCCGCCGTCCCAGAACAGGCCGGTCTGGACGACGAACATGACCGCGGCGATGACGAGCGTCGGCAGCAGGCACCACGCCGTCCAGGCCCACCGGACCCGGAACCGCGTCGACGAGAGGATCCCGGCCGGTCCGATCCGCGCGATCTTGACGGCGAGCAGGATCCCCGGCAGCAGGACCACGAGCGACACCAGCGACATCGAGAGCACGACCGGGTCGGTGGGGTCGAGTGCCCCGCTCGCCAGGTCGTTCTGCAGTTGGATCAGGCCGTCGGCGCCCTGCGCGCGGAGGATCGGCACGAAGTACGCGACCGCGATGACGATCTGCGACACGAGGTACCACCCCGCCAGGAACGCGAGCGCCACGAGCGGCCGCCACCACCTCCAGCGCGCGTCGATCCGGGGCAGGCGCTGGTAGGGAACACTCACGCACCGCAGGCTACCGCGCGGGGCAGGATGGGAGCCGTGCTCACCGTCCTGTTCGGCCTGTCCGGCGCGATCGTCTACGGGTTCGCCGACTTCCTGGGCGGACTCGCGTCGCGCCGGGTCCGACCGGTCGTCGTCGCCGCGGTGGCGGCCGCGATCGGGATCGTCCCGTTGCTGGTCGGCCTGGTGGTCCTCGGTGGCGTGTTCTCGTGGCCGGCCGCGGTCTGGGGTGCGGTCGCGGGGCTCTCGGGCGGCGTCGGGGTGCTGCTGCTCTACGCGGCACTCGCGATCGGACCGATGAGCGTGCTCTCCCCCGTCACCGCCGTCTTCGCTGCCGTCGTGCCGGTGCTCGTCGCCGTGTTCCGCGGCACGGTGCTGTCGCCGGTGGCCACCGGGGCGCTCGTGGTCGCGGTCGTCGCGGTGGTCCTGGTCGCGGTGGTCCGGGACGCCTCGGGCGCACGGCTGACCGCCCGAGGCGTGGCCGCCGCCGCCGTCGCCGGCTGCGGCTTCGGTGGGATCGTGCTCGCCTACGACATGACGCCGTCGGACTCGGGCGTCGCACCCCTCGTGGTCGCGCGGGTGCTGCAGGCGGTGCTGCTGGGTGCGGCGGCGATCGTCGTCGTGCTCCGGACGGGAGGCCCGGTGCACGCCCCGACGACGACGGCCCGCCCCGACGGGGCTGCCGCGGCGTCCGGGCGTCGGTCCGGTCGCGGATGGGGTCCTCGGCTGCTGGTCACCGTGGCCGTGTGCGGCGTCTTCGACGCCATGGCGAACGTCTTCATCCAGGCAGGGCTGCACAGCAGCGACGACCCGGCGACCCTGCCCGTCGTGAGTGTGCTCAACGCGCTCTACCCGATCGGCACGGTGGTGCTGGCCGGGGTGGTGCTCCGGGAACGGTTGACCGCGCAGCAGTGGATCGGCATCGTGCTGGCGTTCGTCGCGTCGGTGGCGCTGGCGCTGGCGTAGCGCGCGGGGGCCGGGCGGGCGGGAGCGGGCGCGGGAGCGGTCAGGCGTCGGGGATGAGGCGCTTGCCGAGCGAGACCGTGCGGTCGTCGGTGTAGCCGAGGGACGCGTAGAACCCGAGCACCTGCTCGTTGCCCGCACGCACCTGCAGGTTGAGCTTCGGGCAGCCGAGGTCGGTCAGGAGCCGCTCGAACTCGGCCATCAGGGTGCGACCGAGGCCGGAACCCTGCAGGTCCGGGCGCACGGCGAGGTAGTTCACCCAGCCGCGGTGCCCGTCGAAGCCGGCCATGCCCGCGGCGACCACGTCGGTGTCGGCGGTGTCTGTGTCATCGCCGTCGGTGCCGTCCGGCTCGGCGACCAGGAAGAGCTCGGGCTGGACGGTCAGCTTGCGGGCGATGTCACGTCGGGGGTCGTTCCAGGGTCGGACGAGCCCGCACGATTCCCACAGGGCGACGACCGCGTCGGTGTCCTCGGTGCGGAAGGGACGGATCCGGTACTCCATGACCCCACGTTAACGGGGGTGGGGAGAACGTCGTCACCGGCCTGTCGTCGTGATCTGATAGACCTGTCCGACCACCCAGCCGATCAGGAGCCCCGTGACCGCACACGACACCCTCCCGTCGCGCCGCAGCGCACGGGACGACGAAGCCGGTTCGCGGTCCCGGCGTTCCCCCCGCAGACGGCAGACGGTCGGCGGTGCGATCGTGTCGCTCATCGCCGAGTTGCTCATCATCGCGGGCGCCGGCACCGGGTTGTACGTCGTGTGGACGGCATGGTGGACCGACGTGGTCGCCGTGAACGAGCAGACGAAGCTCGTGCAGGGCCTCGACCAGGTCAAGACCCCCAAGGTCGAGGGCACCGAGCACCGCGGCACCGCACCCGTGCTGGACGAACCGCCGGGGTTGTCGGACGTGTTCGGCACGATGGAGATCCCCCGGTTCGGCAAGGACTACAACCGACCGATCGGCGAGGGCACGGACCGTGAGCAGGTCCTGAACACCATCGGGCTCGGCCACTACCAGGACACCGCGATGCCCGGCGCACCCGGCAACTTCGCCGTCGCCGGACACCGGGTCACCTACGGCAAGCCCCTCAACCAGATCGCGGAGCTCAAGAAGGGCGACTCGGTCGTGGTCCGGGTCACCGACGCGAAGACGAAGTTCGACGTCTGGTACGTCTACAAGGTCACCGACAGCCAGATCGTCACGCCCGACAAGATCGAGACGATCGCGCCGGTGCCGAACAAGCCGGGCGTGGAACCGACCCCCCAGGACCGCTGGCTCACGCTGACCGCCTGCCACCCGATGTGGTCGGCGGCGGAGCGGTTCGTGACGCACGCGAAGCTCGACTACTGGATGCCCGCGTCCGAGGGCACCCCGAAGGAACTCTCGGAGACCGCCAAGTGATCTTCCCCCTGGTCTGGCGGCTGCTGCCCGGCCCCACCGCCCTGAAGGTGCTCGAGCTGCTCGTGCTCCTCGTCGCCATCGTGTTCGTGCTGTTCCAGTGGGTGTTCCCGTGGATCGCTGCGGACATCCTGCCGCCGCCGGACGGGACGGTGGAGTCGACGCCGACCCCGTAGCGTCTGCTCTGCTCAGACCGTGGTCGTCACCTGCGACCCGCCGGCCGGGGTGCGTCGCACGGCGATCCGCTCCGGGATCCGCTGCTTGAGTTCCTCGACGTGACTGACGATCCCGACCTGTCGCCCGCCCGCGGTCAGTCGCGACAACTGCCCGATGACGTCGTCGAGGGTCTCGGGGTCGAGCGTGCCGAACCCCTCGTCGACGAACAGGGTGCCGAGCGAGACCCCGCCGGCCTCGGCCTGCACGACGTCGGCCAGCCCGAGCGCCAGGCACAGCGACACGGTGAACGTCTCGCCGCCGGACAGGCTACGGGGATCGCGGACGGTGTCGGTCGTGTGGTCGTGCACGGCGAGGGCGAGCCCCGTCCGTCGCGAGCGTGACCCGGATTCCCGTTCGTCGGAGGTCTCGAGGGTGAACCGACCGGCGAGCATGCCGCGCAAGCGGTCGTTCGCCGCTGCCACGACGTCCTCGAAGCGCCGCATGAGCACGTAGGTGCCGAGCGTGATGCCGCTCGGGTTCACCGATGCCACACCGTTCGCGACGTCGGCGAGCCGGACGACCGCGCGGCTGCGGGCCGAGGTCTCCTGTCGCGCACGGACGGTGCGGTCGACCTCGGTCGCACACTGCTCGACGGCCTCGGCACGGTGGGCAGCGGTGACGGCGACCCGGGTGGCCTCGTCGAGCTCGGCCGTCGCACGGACTCGTTCGGCCTGGGCCGCCGGCACGTCGAGCTGCTCCGGATCGTCGTCAGCGGCCTGCACCACCGCGGGGTCGTCGAGCCCTGCCCGCACGACGGCGCGTTCGGCCTCGGCTGCGCTGATGCTGCTGCGGAAGCGTGCGACGGTGTCGGGGTCGAGCAGGCCGGCTCGTGCGGCGTCGACGTCGGGGAACCCCTGCTGATCGAGGACCCGGGCGACCTCGGCGCTGCGCTCGTCGCGGGCTCGGACAGCGGCGGATGCGCGGTCGTCGGCATCGGCGACGGCGCGGAGCACCGTCAGCCGTCCGTCGAGCTCGTCGACCACGGCCCGGAGTGACACAGGCGAGCTGCCGTTGTCGCTGTCGCTGTCGCTGTCGCTGTCGAGCAGTGCTGCGAGCCGGCCGATCGCCTCGTGCACGGATCGCAGGTCGGTCTCGAGCCGCTCGGCATCGGAGGCCGCAGTCGACGCGAGCACCGTGCGCCGGGCGTCGAGGTCGTTCCGCTCACGCTCGAGCGCCCGGGTCGCGGTGTCGTGCGCCGTCCGCTCGCGCTCGTGCTCGAGCACCAGCGCCGCTGCGTCGTGCGCCGCTCGGACCCGCTCGTCGGCAGCCACCGCCATGGCGTCGAGGGCGACGCTGTCGACGGCGCCGACGACGTCGGTCAGTCGGAGGTGCTCGGCGCGCTCGACGGCCAGGTCGGCCGCGGCGTCGGCGAGCTGCTGGTCGGCCAGACGCGTGGCGTCACCCGCTGACTCCACCGCCTGGATGGTCGGGTGGTCGTCCTGCGGCGCGGCCACCGACGGGTGCGCCATCGATCCGCAGACCGGGCAGGGGTCGCCGGGGGTCAGCGCGGCGCCGAGCTCTCCGGCGAGCCCGGCGATCCGCCGCTCGCGCAGGGAGCGTTCGGCGTCGAGCGCCTCGGTGGCCCGGCGCCGGGCATCGGCCACGATGCGTTCGGCATCGGCGACGCGCTGCTCGGCGCGGTCGCGGGCGGCGAGGTCGGCGCGGAGCGACTGCACCCGGGCGACCTCGTGCGCGGCGGCGTCGGCGTCGGCAGCAGTCGTCGAGGCGGTCCGCGCGGCCTCGACGATCCGGGCTCGTTCCGTCGGCCTGGCTTCGAGCGCGGTGTCGAGGGCGGCGAGGTCGTCGGTGAGCCGCGATGCGGTCGCGGTGGCCTCGTCGATCACGGAGCGCCTGGCGGCAGCACCGGCCTCGACCGCGACGAGGTGCCGGACGTCCGACAGCGCGTCGGTCAGGCTGTCGCGGCGCCGGGCGACCTCCTGTACGTCGACGGCGCCGAGCGCGTGCTGATCGCGCAGTCGGGCGGCTGCCGCGGCGGTGTCGTCCGCCCGGACGGTTGCGGCGTCGAGGCCGTCGGCCACCGCGGCGACCCGGGCGGCGCGCTCGGCCATCGCGACCGCGGCCCGTGCCTGCTCGATCGCCGGGGCATCGTCGTCGAGGACCGCCTGCCGCCGCAGCAGCGCCGCTCGTCGCTCGAGGGCGGCCGCACGGGCCGTCACCGATCGTTCGTGTTCGGTCGCCGCCGTCGCAGCGGCAGCCGCAGCCGTCCGGGCCGCCCCGGTGGCATCGGCCGTCGCACGGAGGGACGCCACCGTGCCGGGGACGACGGACTCGTCGGCCTCGGCGAGGTCGGCCGCCTGCGCGAACCGGGCCAGGGCGTCGCGGACGCGGTCGTCGGCCCCCTCGACCTCGGCCTGCACGGCTCGGCGGCGAGCGGCGAGCTCGTCGGCGGTGCGGTCGTAGACCTGGGTGCCGAACAGTGACTGCAGGAGCTTCCGGCGGTCTTCCCCCGGGGAGCGGAGGAACCGTGCGAACTCGCCCTGCGGCAGCACCACGGTCTGCAGGAACTGCGCGCGGTCGAGTCCGACGATCCGGGCGATCTCGACCCCGACCTCGGGGATGCGGGACGACATCGGTTCGCCGGCGACGTCGGTGGGCGCGGCGAGCCGGAACAGCTGCGCGGACGCCTGCTGCTTCACCGTGCCGGTTCCCCGCTGCTTCGGGCGGTCGTACTGCGGGGTGCGCCGGACCCGGTAGGTGCCCGCACCGGTCTCGAACACGAGCTCGACGAACGGCTCGACCGCGGGGTCGGCGTGCTGGCTGTGCAGCCGGTCGGAGCTGGCGTCGGAGCCGGCGAGTCCGCCGTACAGGGCGAACACGACGGCGTCGATGATCGTGGACTTGCCGGAGCCGGTCGGCCCCTCGAGCAGGAAGACCCCGGACGCGGCGAGGGCCGCGAAGTCGATCGTCACGAGGTCGGGGTACGGCCCGATTGCGCGGAGTTCGAGTCGGTGCAGGTACATCAGCGGTCCCCCTCACGCTGCAGGGCGAGTGCCGCGGCCTCGTACGCCTCGGTCAGCACCGCCCGTTCGTCGTCGTCGGGCAGCCCGCCGGTGGCGAAGGCCACGAAGTCGCCGGCGACCTCGACCGGGTCGGACGTCGCGGTGACGGCCCGCGCGGCGGTGGCGGCCGGCCGGTCCGCCGGTTCGTGCGTGATCGCCAGGGCGTGCGGGAAGTGGTCCTTCACGCGGGCGTACATGCGTTCCGGGTGCACGGTGTCGGTCACCGCGACACGGACCCAGGCATCGGCATCGGCCCGGAAGTCCCCGGACTCGATGGCGTCGATGCTGCCCCGGACGTCGACGAGCCGCCGCGGCACCGGCGTCGGTACGAGCTCGACGGTGACGGCACCGCCCGCGTCGAGCTCGGCGATGGTCACGGACTTCCGCTGGTGCCGCTCGCCGAACGAGAACGCCAGCGGCGACCCGGCGTACCGGATCCGGTCGTCGTCGCCGACGCGCTGTGGGCCGTGCAGGTGCCCGAGGGCGACGTAGTCGAACCCGTCGAACACCGATTCGGCCACGCGGTCGACCCCGCCGACGCGGATGTCCTGCTCGCTGTCACTCGGGTCGGCGCCCCCGACGAAGGCGTGCGCGACGACGACGCTGCGGGTGTCTGCCCGCGTCGCCAGGTCGGCGCGGATCCGTTCGGTGGCGGCGTGCACGACGGCGTGGTGCGAGCGGGCGAGGGGTTCGTCGGGGACCGCCGCCAAGGCGTACCGCGTCAGGTCGGGGTGCAGGTACGGGATGCCGTACACCGCCACCGGGCCGTCGTCGTCGGTCACGAGCACCGGATCGGCCACGTGTGCGGGCTCGGCGAGGATGCGCACGCGCTGTCCCATCACCCCGGCCCCGAAGCCGAGCCGCGCGGCCGAGTCGTGGTTGCCCGGGGTGAGCACCACCGTGGTGGTCTCGGCGAGGCGCTCCAGCACGCGGGAGAGCATGCGGACGGCGTCCACCGGCGGGATCGCGCGGTCGTAGACGTCGCCGGCGATGACGACGAGGTCGACCGCGCGGTCGCGGGCGAGGTCGACGAGCCAGTCGGTGAACGCGGCCTGGTGCTCGAGCAGGTCGGCACCCAGCAGTGTGCGGCCGAGGTGCCAGTCGCCGGAGTGCAGGATGCGCATGCGGCCACGGTAACGCCGGCCGGGGACATCCACGGGTCACCTCGCGGTGCCCTGTGGAGGGCTCAGGCAGTCACGCAGCTCGCGGACGCCAGGCCCAGCACCGAGACGACCCGGACCCTGACCGTCGGTGTGCTCAGAGCGGTCCAGCTGCCCCCGAGGTTCGTGCGGAGGTGCAGCGTGTACGTCGTGCCGAGGTTCAGGAGGCCGGCGCCCCCGTAGACCATCGAACGGGCACCGGCGGTGGTCGTGCTGGCCACCTGCGTCGTCCCGTTCATCAGGTCGAACGACACCGGCACGGCCGCGCCGTCGTCGTAGGTCCAGGCGATCGTCACCGTGTTCGACCCGGCCGGGGCGCAGGTCAGGGTGGGGACACCGGTCGCCGTGCCCGCCGTGAGGTTCGCGGTCGGTGCGACGGTGGTCCGTGACCACGGGGCCGCGTCCGCCGCTCCGGGCAGCAGGACGCCGGCGGCCGCCGCGAGCACGAGCACCGCTGCGCCCCCGCCGACGCGGCGCAGCCGCCGCACGCGACGGGCTCGTCGGCGCAGGGCGCGACGGGTGAGGACGGTGGACGCAGCGGCCGGGAGGCCCGTGGTGGTGCCGTCCCGCGCCTCCAGGCCGTCGTCGGCACCGTCTGCCGGACCGGCGGCGTCGTCCGGACCAGCCGCGTCGTCCGCACCACCGGCCGCACCGTCGGTGTCGTCGTCGGCCTCCACGAGCCGCCGGAGCGACCCGTCGATCGTGCACAGCGCGAGCACCGCGGTCAGGCCGAGCGCGAGCATCGCGACCAGGCCCCACTCCCCCGCACTGATCCACCGGATCGGTGTGCCTATGAAGGGGATGCGCAGGAAGGCGACGCCGTGCACGGCGGAGCGCTCGATCGGTGTGGAGTCCTGCTGGGGGTTGGCGTCGCCCTTCGTGACCATGGTGCCGCCGGGGCCGTCCTCGACGTACCGGTGCATGCGCAGGTGGTCCGGCTGGTCCGGGTCGTCGGCGAGCAGGACCTTGCCCGTCGCGATCTCGCCCGACCCGACCGGACGCGAGACGACCACGTCACCGGGGACGATCCGCGGCTCCATCGAACCGGTCATCACGGTGGTCGGCTGCCAGCCGATGAGCGCCGGCGCGGCCGCCCAGAGCGCGAGCCCGAGCAGCGTCGCGACCACGCCCCGGGCGAGGGTGGCGACGACGACGCGCCCCCAGTCGACGGCGTCACGGACCGCTGCGTGCGGTGCGGGACCACCGTGCACTGCGATGCTGCTCATGACTGCCTTCGACCGGGGGCGCGTTGCGGGGAGGGAACGAACGGGGCTGGTTCGGCCCCGGGCCCGGCTCAGCTGTTCTGGGCCTCCCAGGTGAAGCCGAGGGCTGCGGTGCCGCCCTGCACGGTGTTCGGGGCGGTGCTCGAGACCGTGTAGGTGACGCGGTAGACGCGCGTCTCGGACGCGGTGCCGGTCGGGGCCCAGGTGCCGACGCCGGTCGCGTAGTTGGTCGAAGCGGCGCCGAAGCCCGCGACGGTGCCGCTGTAGAGCGAGCCACCGGTGGCGGCCGGGGTGAAGCCGGAGCAGGAGCCGAAGCCGCCGCCGGTGCCCTGCTCGATGGTCAGGTTGACGTTCGCCGCCAGGTCCTTCGTGGTCGAGACGTTCGTGCCGTAGAGCTTCACGGCCGAGGGCAGCGAACCGGTCGAGGTCACCGCGATGCAGTTCGCGCCGGTCGAGCCGGGCTTCAGGTTGTTCGCCGTGAACAGCGCGGTGTTGTTGTCGTCGTCGGACAGGGCGACACTGCCGGCGGTCCAGTTGTTCGTCGGGTTGACGGTGGTCGACGAGAAGGCCGCGTACGAGGCCGTCGAGACGACGACCCCCGAGGCGACGAGGGCGGCGGGGATGGCGATCCAGGCGGCGAGGCGGGCAGCACGAGGCGTGACACGAGACATGGTTGGACTCCGTGAGGAAGAGATCTGATCGGTGGTTCGGCCGGGCCCGCGGTGGTTGGTCGCGCTACGTGCCGAGGTGGTACGACGATCAAGCTACTTGGCCCTCGAGCAGCTCACAAGACCTGAGATGTCCCCACTGATGGGGGTGTCTTGACGAGTGAGTTACTTGTTGACTGAGGTTCCCACCCTGTACCCGAGAAGAGCTCCCATGACGGACACCGACCCGGTCGTCCTCCCCCCGCACGCACCCGCCGTCCCCGCGGCGCGCGTCGCCCCCACCACGCCGCCGGCACCGATGTCGCCCGTCGTCACGGCGATCGACCCCGTCACCGCCGACACGGACCCCGATGCCGACCTGCCGCGACTGCTCACCGCCTTCCGGGTGCTCCAGATGCAGCACGCGCGTGTCCTGCACCACGAGAGCTCGATCCGCGGGCTGAACGCCACGGACACCCGGTTCGTGTTCTTCCTCAGCGCCGCCGACGGCCACGGCGTGACCCCGAAGCAGGCCGGTGAGTACCTCGAACTCACCACCGGCGCGATGACGTCGCTGATCGACCGGCTCGAGAAGCACGGACACCTGGAGCGTCGCCCGAACCCCGAGGACCGACGGAGCGTGCTGCTGCACCTCACGCCGTCGGGCACGGCGGTCGCCCGCGAGGTCGGCGCCGTCTACTCCGACGCGTTCCGGCAGGTCGTCGCACCGTCCGACTGCGCCGTGGTCGCCGCCGCGTTCGAGGGGCTCGGTGCCGCCCTGGAGCGCCACCACCGCAGCGCCGCCGTGTGACAGCGGGTGTCGTGGCCCGCGCGTAGCGTGAGCCCCATGACCCCCTCTGAACTCCTCACCGAAGCGTTCTCCCGCGTCCCCGAGACGGTCGAGCGGGCCGTCGACGGACTCTCCGAAGACCAGCTCGCGGCACGACCGGCCGCCGGGGCGAACACGTTGGCGTGGCTCGCGTGGCACATCGCCCGCGGCCAGGACGTGCAGGTCGCCGAGCTCGCCGGCTCCGAGCAGGTCTGGACGGCGGACGGCTGGTACGACCGGTTCGGGCTGCCGTTCCCGGCCGAGGCGCTGGGCTACGGCATGTCCCGCGACGACGTCGGTCGGGTGCGGGCCTCTGCCGAGCTGCTCACCGGGTACCTGCGCGCGGTGCACGAGCGGACGGTCGCGTACCTCGGCACGCTCGGCCCGGACGACCTCGACCCCGTCGTCGACGACGCGTGGGACCCGCCCGTGACGGCCGGCGCGCGACTCGTGAGCATCCTGGACGACTGCACGCAGCACGCCGGGCAGGCCGGCTTCGTGCGCGGGCTGCTGTTCTTCAACCGCTGAGCGCGCGCGGCCGTGCGGCCGCTTCGTGAGCAGGAATGGTCGGGTCCGACGTCGCGACCCGACCATTGGTGCTCACCATGTGACGGACGGGAGGTGGGCCCCTCCCGTCACGGCCGTCGTGCCGCTGGCGCGTCACGCCGGTACCGGCGGGTGGGGCCCACCTCCCGTCCGTCGTGTGGTCGCGACTAGCGCGCGGCGAGCTCCGACACGATGCCGTCACCGGGTGCGGCCTGCACCAGGTCCGCCTCGATCTCGGCGCGCTCGAGGATGCCCTCGATCTTGCGGATGCGGCCGCGCGGGACGATGGTCACGACCGTGCCCTCCTTGCCCGCACGACCAGTGCGGCCGGAGCGGTGCATGTACGCCTTGTAGTCGTCCGGTGCGTCCGCCTGCACGACGAGCGAGACGTCGTCGACGTGGATGCCGCGGGCGGCGACGTCGGTGGCGACGAGCACGTTGACGCGGCCGCTCGTGAGCAGCTGCAGGTTGCGCGTGCGGCGCGACTGGTTCAGGTCACCGTGGAGCGAGGTCGCGCGGATGCCGGCGTCCTCGAACTGGTCGGCCAGACGCTCGGCGTAGGCGCGGGTCCGGGCGAAGACGATGGTCTTGCCGTCGCCGGCCACGAGCTCCTCGAGGAGGCGGTCCTTCTCGCGCTGCTCGACGACGAGGACACGGTGGTCGATGGTCGAGGACGCCTGGTCCTCACCCGCGACCTCGTGCACGCTCGGCTCGTGCAGGAACTGCTCGACGAGCGCCGCGACCTGGGTGTCGAGCGTCGCGCTGAACAGCAGCTTCTGCGCGCGGTTGCCCTGCGGGGTGACCTCGGCCGTGGCGGAGAGGATCTCCTGCACCGGCTCGAGGAACCCGAGGTCGCACATGTGGTCGGCCTCGTCGAGCACGGAGATGATGACCTCGCTGAGGTCGAGCTTCCCCTTGTTCATGAGGTCCTGCACACGACCGGGGGTGCCGACGATGATGTCGACGCCGCGCTCGAGCGCGCCCTCCTGACGGCCGTAGGGCACGCCGCCGTAGATCTGCGTCGTGAACAGGCCGACCGAACGCGCGATGGGCTGCACGGTGCGGTCGATCTGCAGGGCGAGCTCACGGGTCGGCGCGAGGATGAGCGCACGCGGGGCGCGGCCCATCTTGCGCTTGGTGCCGCCGCCGTGCTCCATGAGCTTCTCGACCAGCGGCGCACCGAAGGCGATGGTCTTGCCGGAGCCGGTGCGGCCGCGGCCGAGGACGTCCTTGCCGGCGAGCACGTCGGGGATCGTCGCCGCCTGGATCGGGAACGGGCTCGAGGCGCCGAGCTCCTGCAGGGCGCGGGAGATGTTGCCGCCGATGCCCAGGTCGCCGAAGGTCACGCCCTCGACGTCGGCCGCGATGGTGGCCTCGGCCTGGAGCTTCTCGAGCTTGACGTCGTCGGCCGGCACGAACTTGCCGCGCTCGGGCTCGTCGAACGAGCGGCGCGGGGCGCGGTCGGTGCGGTCGTCGCGGTCGAACTTGCGCGGGGCGCGGTCGTCACGGTCGAACTTGCGCGGGGCGCGGTCGTCACGGTCGAACTTGCGCGGGGCACGGTCGTCGCGGTCGAACGAACGACGGGGGCGGTCGTCGTTGTCACGACGGGGCGCACGGTCGTCGCGGTCGAACGAACGACGGGGGCGGTCGTCGTTGTCACGACGGGGCGCACGGTCATCGCGGTTGAACGAGCGCGGTGCACGGTCGTCACGGTCGAAGCGACGCGGACGGTCGTCGTTGTCACGACGCGGCGCACGGTCGTCACGGTTGAAGCTGCGCGGTGCACGGTCGTCACGGTCGAACGAGCGACGCGGGCGGTCGTCGTTGTCACGACGGGGCGCACGGTCGTCACGGTCGAAGCGACGCGGAGCACGGTCGTCACGATCGAAGCGACGCGGGGCGCGATCGTCGCGGTTGTAGCCGCGACCACCACGGTCGTCGCGGTCGGGGCGACGCTGGCCGCCACTGTCGCGCGGCTCCCAGTTCGGACGGGCCGGACGCTCGCCCTGCGACGCGCGACCGCGACGCTCCTCGGCGTCCCAGCGCTGCTTCTGGCGCGGCTGCGAGGAGTCGGCGGCGCGGAACCCGCGGTGCTTGCTGCTGCGGGCGGCGGGGGTGCCGTTCGGGTGGCGGACGCGGTCGGAGGCGCGGTTGTCCGCGCCGCCCTTGTTGTACGGGGCCATGGCTGCTTTCTCGGGTGCGCAACGTACCGCAGCGCCCGACAGCGACATCGGCGGGGGCTGCTTGCGGAGAGGGGGTTCATCCCGTCGCGAGTCGACGTGATTCCAGCCCTCGAGCAACACACACCCAGCAGAATTTCCGTGATCACAATGTCACGACGTCGAAGGCCGACCGAGCGAGTCTACGCGAGCCCGCGCCGTGATGCCAGCCCCCTGCCGGACGCGCGATGCGCGACGGGGGCGGGACGGGCCTCCAGGCCGGTGGTCGCGCGCTCAGGACTCCGCGAGGCGACGACGCTGCTCGGCGACGTCGAAGTCCGCCTTCGGCCAGGACAGGTGCATGTCCTCCAGTGCCCGGAGCAGGAGCTGCTGCACGGCGAGGCGCGCGTACCACTTGCGGTTCGCGGGAACGACGTACCAGGGCGCCTGCGGGGTCGACGTGCGGTCGAGGGCGATCTGGTACGCCTGCTGGTAGCGGTCCCAGAGCAGGCGGTCGTCGATGTCGGCCGGGTTGAACTTCCAGTGCTTGTCGGGGCGGTCCAGCCGATCGCCGAGGCGCTCGCGCTGTTCGTCCTTCGAGATGTGCAGCATCACCTTGACGATGGTCGTGCCGGCGGCGGCGAGGCCGTCCTCGAAGGCGGTGATCGCGCCGTAGCGGCGTTCGATCTCGTCCGGCTCGGCGAGCCCACGGACCCGCTGGGCGAGCACGTCCTCGTAGTGTGAGCGGTCGAACACGCCGAGCTGCCCGGCTGCGGGCAACTGCTTCTCGATGCGCCACAGGAAGTCGTGCTCGCGTTCCTCGGCCGTCGGGGCCTT
The DNA here is from genome assembly GCF_003224275.1 of Curtobacterium sp. MCSS17_011. Lineage (NCBI taxonomy): Bacteria > Bacillati > Actinomycetota > Actinomycetes > Micrococcales > Microbacteriaceae > Curtobacterium > Curtobacterium sp. MCSS17_011. Next base: position 37,808 of record NZ_QKLE01000003.1, read on the forward strand.
GAAGCCGGCGTAGTGCACGCCGTTCGGGTCGACTGCGCCGACGACGTGCGAGACGATGCCACCCTTGCCCGCGGTGTCCATCGCCTGGAGCACGAGCAGCACCCGGCGCTCGTCGCCGGCCGTCGATGCCGCGTACAGGCGCTCCTGCAGGGCGGCGAGACGGGAGGCGCCGGCGGCGAGGGCTTCGAGACCATCGATCTTGCGCCCGGGGAAGCCCGGGGTGCCGTCCGGGTCCACCTGGTCGAGACGGAACCCGGGTTCGACGCGGAGCAGTGGTTCGGGATCGGCGTTCCAGGCCTTGCGACTGCTCACGGGTCCTCCTGCGGTGCTCCGGTCGGCGACTGCCGTGCTCATACTCGCACCGCCATCCTCCGCTCGGGTGACGTGGGCGGCTGCCGGTGCGGCTAGCGTGGACGTGATGAAGTCCGGCCGCCGCTCAGTGCTCGCGCTCGTCGCCGCGGTCGTGGCGCTCGGCGCGATGGCGTCCTGCAGCACGGACCCGGTCGGTGACGAGAACGCCACGGTGACCGCGGACAGCATCATCTACCCGCTGTCGCTGCGGTACCACGGCATCGACGTGGTGGCCGACGTGCCCTACGGCACCGACCCGCTGCAGCGCCTCGACGTGTGCCTGCCCGCCGACAGCGATCCCGCGACGACGGCGACGCCCACCGCGACGCCGTCCGCCTCGGCCACCGCCGACCCCGACGCCGAGGCGGTCGAGGCCACCACCGGACGCCCGGCGGTCCTGATGATCCACGGCGGCAGCTGGTCGCACGGCGACAAGGCGACCGCTGCGTACCGGTCCGTGTGCAAGTACCTGGCGTCCGAGGGCTTCGTGACCTTCAACGTCGACTACCGCTTGGCGCCGACGGACCCGTTCCCGGCCGGGCTCGACGACGTCCGGCGTGCGCTCGACTACGTGTTCCGCCCGGCGACGCTCGAGACCTACGACGTCGACTCCCAGCGCGTGGGCGTGTTCGGCGGCAGCGCCGGTGGCAACCTCGCCGCGATGCTCGCCGTCACCGACCACGACTCCGCCGCGTACGCCGACGGCGACCGGATCCGTGCCGTGGTCGACCTGAGCGGGCCGACGAACCTGACCACCCGGTCCACCGAGGCCGACGGGGTGTCCGCGTCCTTCCAGCGCAAGCAGCTGCTCTACCTCGGGTGCCGGTCGTACGCCAGGTGCCCGGCGGCCACTCGGGCGTCGCCGGAGTTCCACGTCACCTCGGACACCGCGCCGTTCTTCATCGGGCACTCCACCGACGAGTTCATCCCGATGTGGGAGTCGCAGGAGTTCGCCGCGACGCTCCGGTCCCACGACGTCCCGGTGACGTTCGTGGCGGTCGAGGGCACGGCGCACTCGATCGCCCAGCTCGACGAGGCGATGAGCCGCCGGGTGGTCACGTTCCTGCGGACGCAGCTGGGCTGATCGGCCGACCGCGTCAGGCGACCGACGACGTGCCCCGGGTGGGTGCCACCCGGAGTCGGGACTGCCGCTGCCGACCCCCTGGCCGCAGACTTCGGGGGTGACCGACACCTCGACCCGCCCTGCCCGCGCCGCTGCGACCCGCTGGGACCGCCCGGCGCTGCAGACGTCCGCGGAGCTGCTGCTCGGGCTGTCGTTCGTCGCCGCGGTGTCGTTCGGCGGGTACGCCTCGGTCACCGGGCAGCTGGCCGTCGTGTCGCAGGGTGCCGCCGTGGTGTTCCTCGTGACGCTGACCCTGGTGCTGGTGTCCTGGTTCCGGGCCGTTGAGCGCGAGGAGCGTGCCGAGCGCATCGTCGTCCCGCCCCTCGCCGTGATCGACGCCGAGTACCGCCGCTAGGCAGCGCTGCCGGAACGCGCCGCTCGTCGCCGCCGTCGTTCCGCGCGTTCCTGGCGTCGTTCAGCGCGCGCCTGCTTGCGGGTCTTCCCCGCAGCGATCCGGTCGTCGTTGCGCTCGCGAGCCCGCTCGACCACGAAGTACAGGGCCGGCAGCACCACGAGCGTCAGCAGCGTCGAGGACACCAGGCCGCCGATCACGACGAGTGCCAGCGGCTGCGAGATGAAGCCGGACTTGCCGGTCAGCCCGATCGCCATCGGCAGCAGCGCGAAGATCGTCGCCATCGCCGTCATCAGGATCGGACGGAGGCGTCGTGTGGCACCCTCGATCAACGCCTCGCGCACCCGCAACCCACGCCGTCGGTACTGGTTCACGAGGTCGATGAGCACGATCGCGTTCGTCACGACGATGCCGACGAGCATGAGCAGACCGATCAGCGATGCGACACCGATCGGGACGCCCGAACCGATCTGCAGCAGGATCGCGCCCGTCGCCGCGAACGGCACCGACACGAGCAGCAGCAGCGGCTGGAGCAGGCTCCGGAACGTCGCGACCATGATCACGTAGACGATCAGCACGGCGACCAGCACCGCGAGCCCGAGCTGCGAGAACGCCGACGACTGGCTGGCGGCGACACCACCGATCGAGGCGGTCGCGCCCTTCGGCAGGTCGAGCTCGTCGACGGCGGTGGTGACGGACTGCACTGCCGCACCGAGGTTGGTGGCGTCCGGCGTCACGGTGATCGTGGCGGTGCGGGCCGCGTTCGTCGTGGTGACGGTGGTGGGGCCCTCGGACTCCTCGACCGTGGCGACGTCGGACAGCGGGACGGTGCCGGTGCTCGTCGGGACGTCGAGGGCACGGAGCGCGGCGATGGTGGTCGGCGGCTCCGGGTCGGCGATGTAGACGTCGAGCGTCGCGTCGTCGATCTCGATGCTGCCGGTGTCCCGCGGTGAGACCGCGGCCGCGACGAGGCCACCCACCTGGGTCTCGGTGAGGCCGAGGGACGCGGCCTCCTGGCGGTCCACCCGGACGGCGAGGAACGGCTCCGCGGCGGACAGGTTGCTCGTGGCGCCCGTGGTGTCCGGGACCGACCGCATGGTCTTCAGCACCTGGCGCGACGCGGTCTCGAGCTGCGACTGGGTCGGCGCGGTGACGTCCACCTCGATGTCGCTGCTGCCGCCGAACCCGCCACCGGAGGACGCGATGGTGACCTCGCCGACGCCGTCGATGGCCCCGATCGACTTCCGGGCATCGGCCTGGATCGTGGGCTGGTCGGCTTCGGCGTCGGTCGTGACGGCGTACTGCACCGAGGCGCTGCCGCCACCGCCGAACGCCGCCTGGATCGACTGGCCACTCGTGCCGATGGTGGTCTGCACGGTCTGGACGCCGTCGACGTCCTGCAGCGCCCGCTCGACCTTGCGTGCGGACTCGGACTGGACGGCGAGGCTGGAACCGGCCTTCAGGTCCTGCGTGACCGTGAACGTGTTCTGGCCCGAGTCGCCGAGGTAGTTCGTGGTGACGAACGGCAGCGTGGCGACCGTTCCGCCGAGCACGATCACGGCGAGCAGGAGGACCACGACCGGCTTCCGGACGACCCACCGGAGCACCGGCAGGTAGATGCGGCGCAGACGGTCGGCGGTGCCGGCGTCGTGCAGGTCCGCGGCGGAGGCGAGCGCACCCTCGGAGCGATCGTGGTGGGCATCGACCGCCGACGGTGCAGCTGCCGCTTCTGCGGCCGTGTCCGTGTCCGTGTCCGTGTCCGCTGCTGCGGTGGCGTCGCCCGGCTTCGCCTTCGGCGGGCGCAGCCACCAGTACGCGAGCACCGGGACGATGGTGAGCGAGACGAACAGCGACGCGACGAGCGCGAGGGTGACCGTCACGGCGAACGGCCGGAACAGCTCCCCCACGAGTTCGGCGACGAAGGCGACCGGCAGGAACACCGCGACCGTGGTCAGCGTCGAGGCGGTGACCGCACCGGCGACCTCGCGCACGGCGTCCCGCACGGCACGGCCGCGGTCGACGCCCGGCAGCATGTGCCGCTTGATGTTCTCGATGACGACGATCGAGTCGTCGACCACGCGGCCGATCGCGATCGTGAGGGCGGCCAGCGTGATGATGTTGAGCGTGTACCCGGCGGCGCGCATACCGATCGCGGCGAGGAGCACCGACGTCGGGATCGAGATCGCGGTGACGAGGGTGGAGCGCCACGACAGCAGGAAGACCAGGATGACGATCACCGCGAAGGCGAGCCCGAGCAGGCCTTCCTCGGCCAGGGAGTCGATGGACTGCTGGATGTAGGGCGCCTGGTCGAAGACGACGGTGAAGCGGGGGTCGCCCTCGATCTTGTCCTCGATGCCCGGCAGGGCGTCGCGCACGGTCGTCGAGACGTCGACGGTGTTGGCTTCCTGCGTCTTCGTGATCGAGATCGTCAGGGCCTGCTGACCGTCCACGCGGCTGATCGAGGTGCGCGGCGACTCGGTGATGGCGACCTTCGCGACGTCGCCCAGGGTGGTGTCCGTCGGCGTGGCCACGGTCGTGGACCCGCCCGTCGCGGCGTCGCCGGCGGGAGCGGTGCCGGCCGCCCCGGTTCCGGTCGCGCCCGTGCCGGCCCCGGTTGCACCGGCACCGGTCGCCCCGGTACCGGTACCGGGGGCACCCGCAGCCGTGCCGTCAGCGGACGATGTCGTCCCGTCGGCACCAGTGGCCCCCGCCCCGGATCCGTCCGAACCCGACGAACTCGTCAGCGGCAGGGCACGGATGTCCTTGAGCGAGGCGATCCGCTCGCCCGTCTGCACCGACAGGGTCGAGCCGTCCTCGGTGATGGTGCCGCCGGGGATCAGGGTCCCGTTGTCGTCGAGCGCGTCCGAGATCGCCGTCTGGCTGAGGCCGCGGGCGGCGAGCTCGTCCTGGTCGGGCGTGATGACGACGCGACGACCCGGGTTGCCGAAGACGTCCGCCTGCCGCACGCCGTCGAGCTTCTCGAGGTCGGGGATCGCCGAGGCCTGCAGCCGGTCGACGAGCTGCTCCTGGTTGCCGGACGCCGAGACCGCCACCTGCAGCACCGGCAGGTCGTCGAAGGACCCGGTGACGATCTGCGTCTGCACCGAGTCGGGCAGCGACAGGGCGTTCACCGCGGTCTGGATCTTGTCCTCGGCGCTGGCCAGGTTCGATCCGTACTGGAACGACGCCGACACCACGCTCTGTCCGGTGGACGAGGTCGCGCTGGTCGACTCGAGGTCGGGGACGACCTGGATCGCCTGCTCGATCTTGGTCGACACGTCGTTCGACACGACCTCGGGCGTGGCCCCGGGGTAGGCGCTGACGATCGCGACCTGCGGGAACTCGACGCTCGGGATCAGCTCCTGCTTGAGGCTCGAGAGCGCGATGCCGCCGAAGACCGCGACGACGATCGTGACGAGCGCGATGAGGGCCCGGTTGCGCAGGCTGAAGACCGAGAGGAGGTGCACGACATCGATCCTCGCAGGAGCGACCGACGAACGTTCGGCTGCGGGCCAGAACCCGCCGTCGGATCAGGACCGGACGATCACGACCGATCAGGACCGGACGATCAGGACCGATCAGGGCCGGACGATCAGGACCGTGGGATCAGAACCCGCCGAGGAACAGGTACGCCCCGAGGACCGCGACGGTCCCGACCACCCCCGTGCCGAGCGCCACCACGCGTCCGATCGCCGAGCGGGCGCCGACGACCCCGATTCCGAGCAACAGCACGCCGACCACGATCTCCACGACCCAGGTGGCGCTCCCCGTCGTCGCAGCGACCTGCAGCAGGCCACGGATGCCCTCGCCGACGAGCACCGCCGCGGTGACACCGAGGGCCCCCGCCCGCCACCGGGCATCGTGGGACCGCACCGCCACGGCGACCGCCCCGGCGAGCAGCCCGGCCGGCACCCCGAGCAGCACCCACGGGTTGGTGATCGACAGGACGTCCGGGAACCCGCGCAGCACCGTCGCGGCCCAGTACCCGACGTGCATGAGCTCGAGGAGCACGACGCCGAGCACCATCGCCAGCGGCAGGGCGACCCGGCCCCCTCGTACTCCCGCCACCAGGCACAGCAGCGCGGCGACGAGGAACCACGGTCCGGCCGAGTTCGACACGGAGGCGAGAGCGGGCACGGACTGCCCGAACGAGGTCAGGACGCCCGCCAGGAACGCCCCGCTCAGCGCGATGGTGACCCGCACCACGGCGGGGACCGCCGCGGGCGGATCGACGGGCGTCGGCACAGCGGAGCGGGCTCCGGCGGACAGGGTCGCGTTCATGGCTCCAGCCTCGCCGCACCCCACCGGTGCCGCATCACCCCGAGGAGCGAGAACACCCGACCGGACCTCACCCCGGAGGATGACACCGAGCCCTGGCCGATGACACCGAGCCCGCACGACGTCTCAGACCACTGCCGCCAACGACCCCCGCACGCCGGTCGTCTCGCCGCCCACCCGTTCCCACGACCGCGACAGCACGTCGACCAACCGTCCCCGATCACCCGGGGCCATCGTGAACGGCACCCGCAGGAACCGTTCGAACCCACCGTCCGGCCCGAACACCCCGCCCGAGGCCAGCACCACGCCCTCGGCCCGCGCGGCGAGCACGAGCGCGCTCGACACCGGCCGGCCGAGCCCCACCCACGTCGTCAACCCGCCCGCCGGCGCCGGGACGTCCCACTCCGGGAGCCGCGCTCGGAGCGCCCCCACGACCGCGTCGCGACCTTCGCGCAGGGACGCACGCCGCGCCTCCAGGACGGCCGCCGTGCGCGGGACCAGCTCGCGCACGACCAGCTGGTCGAGCACGGGGGTGCCGAGGTCGCCCGTCGGGCGGGCGAGCAGCAGCCGCTGCAGCAGCGCCGGGTCGGCACGGATCCATCCGATCCGCAGCCCGCCCCAGAAGACCTTGGCGGCGGAACCGATCATCACGACCGACGCCCCCGACGGGTCGGCCGCTGCCAACGGCGGCGACGGCGAACCGTCGATCCGGAGCTCCCCCATCGTCTCGTCGGCGATGACGGTCGTGCCGACCGAGGACGCGACCGACAGCAGGAGCTGGCGGGTCGATGCGGACATGGTCGCACCGGTCGGGTTGTGGAGCTCGGGCATGACGTACGCGACGGAGGGCGCGGTGCGACGCAGCGTCGTCTCGAGCGCGGCGGCGTCCCACCCCGTCCGCGCATCGACGGGGACGCCGACCAGGCGGCCGCCGGCCTCGCGGAAGGCCTCGTGCGCGTGCGGGTAGGTCGGGGACTCGACGAGCACGGCGTCGCCACGGCGGACGAGCACGCGCGCGAGCAGGGCGATCGCGTGTTGCGCGCCGATCGTGACGATGACCTGGGCGGGCTCCGTCGGCAGTCCGCGCTCGGTGTAGCGCGCTGCGATCGCGGCGCGGAGGCCGGGGTCGCCGACGGTGTCGTAGCCGATCCCGGCGAGCGCGGCGGGCACGTGCCGGACCGCCCGCTCGACCGCCTCGTCGATGCCGGGGGCCGCGTGCAGGGCCGCCTTGCGCAGGTCGAGGAGGTCCCCTTCGACGACCCCGCCCAGGCGTTCGGGGTCGGGCCGGCCGACCAGGTCACGGGGCAGGTGGACCACGCTGCCGGAGCCACGGACGGACACCAGGAACCCGTCGGTGCGCAGGCGGGCGTAGGCGTTGGCGACGGTGGTGCGTGAGACACCGAGGGCTGCGGCCAGCCCGCGCTCGGCCGGCAGCCGGACACCCTGGGCGACCCGTCCGTCGATGACGAGGACCCGGAGGGCATCGGCGAGCGCCTCGTAGGCCGGAGCGTCGGTGCTCGCGCGCCAGTCGGTCAGCAGGTGGGACGCGGCGCGGGCACTGATCAGGACAGGGGGCACGGGTCCACGGTAGCGCGATTGGCTCTCGACCAGCAGGCCAATCTGCCGGGACGATGGCCACATGCCCCGCCGCACCGCCCTCACCCTGCGCTTCGTCCAGCTCTTCGTCGGACTGTTCCTCTACGGCGCCTCGACCGCACTCCAGGTCCGAGCGGTGGTCGGCGTGAGCTCGTGGACCGTGCTGACCCAGGGACTCGAGAACGTCGTGCCGTGGTCGTTCGGCGTCATCACGGTCGTCTCGAGCGGCGTCATCCTGCTGCTGTGGATCCCGTTGCGCCAGAAGCCGGGCATCGGGACGCTGCTGAACGCCCTGGCGATCGGGCCGAGTGCCGACCTGGTGCTCTGGCTGATGCCGGAGCCGTCGGGGATCGTCGCCCGGATCGGGCTGTTCGCCGCGGGACTCGTGCTGCTCGCGATCGCGACGGCGTTCTACATCGGTGCGGGGTTCGGCACCGGGGCACGGGACGGCCTGATGGTCGGATTGCACCAGCGGCTCGGCTGGCCGATCTGGCTCGCACGGACCCTGGTCGAGGTCACCGTGGTGATCGTCGGCTGGGTGCTCGGCGGGGACGTCGGTGCCGGCACCGTCATCGCGGCGTTCGCGATCGGCCCGATGGTCCAGCCGCTCATGCCGCACTTCCGCCGGTTCCCGTGGAGCCCTGAGCGCACGGCCGCAGCGCCCGGCGTCGCAGCACCCGCCGTCGCAGCACCCACCGCCGCACCCGCCCTGGAGGCTCGCCCCACCCCCGCCACGCCCGCTTCGTGAGCAGGAACGGTCGGGTCCACGGCCCCGACCCGACCATTCCCGCTCACGATCGCCCGGCGATCGCATGCGACCCCTTGCGGCTGGGACGAACGCGATATAGCGTGACCGCCACAGACGCGATACATCGCGAGTTCCAGGAGGCAACATGGCGCAGGAGAAGTGGCTCGTCGACGAGCCCAAGGTCATCGACACCGGCATCGTGCGCACCGTGCGCGTCGGCCTCGTCGGCGGGCAGGTGGACGTCGTCGCGCACGACGAACCCACGGCCCGGGTCGAGATCCACAGCGTGTCGGGCAAGCAGATGCTCATCGAGGTCGACGGTGACACCCTCACCGTCGACCACCCCCAGGTCCGGTGGGACGACCCCATCGGGTTCCTGAAGTCCTTCCGCGGCAAGGCCCACGCCGACGTCAGCATCCTGGTCCCCCGCGACGCCGGCATCACGCTCGGCGTCGTCTCGGCCGGTGCGCTGCTGTCCGGCACGAACCGTGGCGCAACGCTCAACACGGTGTCCGGTGACCTGGTCGTCGACGGCGTCGCGGGAGACGTCACGGTCAACGCCGTCTCGGGTGCCACCACGATCCGCGACCTCGACGGCGCGCTCGCGGTGCACACCGTCTCCGGCGACGTCGTGGCCACCGGCGAGATCCCGCGGTTCCAGGCCGACGGCGTCTCAGCCGACGTCGTGCTCGACCTGCACGGGGTCCCCGAGTCCGCCCGCGTCAACACGGTGTCCGGGTCGGTGAGCGTCCGCCTGGCAGACGGCGTCGCCTACAAGTGCACCGTGAACACCGCGACCGGCAAGTTGCAGTTCGACGACGCCGAGATCCGCGGTGTGCGCGGCTCGTACGTCAAGCAGGGCGGCGAGCTGTCCGGCCAGTGGCTGGACCTCAAGGTCAACTCGGTCTCCGGGGACATCGCGGTGCTGCACGCCCCGCCGACCAGCGAACCGACACCGCCGACGACACCGCCGACCGCCGCCCCGACGAACGAGAGCGAGGTGCCCGAATGAGCCCCGTCTTCGCCCACGGCCACCTGCGCCTCTACCTGCTCGTCCTGCTCGCCGACCACCCGATGCACGGCTACGAGCTCATCCAGGCTCTCGGCGACCGCTTCGGCGGCACCTACGTGCCGAGCGCCGGCACCGTCTACCCCCGACTCGCCAAGCTCGAGGACGACGGCCTGGTCACCAAGACCGCCGACGGCCGCAAGACCGTCTACGCGATCACGGACGCCGGCCGTGCCGAGCTCGCGGCGCGTGCCGACGAGATCGCCACGGTCGAGTCCGGCGTGAGCGACTCGGTGAAGTCGTTGGCCGACGGCGTGCGCGCCTCGGTCGGCGAGGCCATGCGCTCGCTCCGTGCCGACCTGGCCGCCGCCGCCGAGAGCCCGGCGACCGGTTCCGCCGAGGAGCCCGTGTCCGTTCCGTCGGACAGCGCCCGCGCCCTGCGCGAGCTCGAGATGGCACTGTCGTCGTTCCGGCAGCAGGTGCGCGCGGACCTGCAACGACGGGCGACCCGCGGCACGCTCGGTGCGGACACCGTGACGCGGCTGCGTGACGGCCTGGAGGCCCTACGCAAGTCGCTCTGACGGCCGGCGGCCGACAGGCGGTCGCGACCACGGGCCTCCCGGCCGTCACCGGGACCGCCTGCGGAACCGGGACCGCCCCCGGAACCAGGTTCCGGACACAGCACCGTGCAGACCCGCGGTGCGGTGTCCGGAACCTGGTTCCTCAGCGCCCCGCACTCGGCGGATCGGCAGCCGACAGCCGCGTCGACGCGAAGCCGGCGAACGCCTCGCCCGCCATCAGGGGTTCCCCGTGCTCGACGTGCGCCACGGTGGTGCGCACCGCCGCGAGCTGCCGGGCCAGCCGGTCCCGTTCGTGCTCCAGCCACGTCAGGTGCGCCGTGAGCGCCACGACGTCGTCACCCTCGTCGTCGAGCCGTCGCGCGATGTCGTGCAGCCCGAGTCCGAGCCCGCGCAGCAGCAGGATGCGCTGCAGCCGGACAAGGGCGCGGTCGTCGTAGCGCCGGAGGCCGCCCACCCCGACGGCGGTGGCCGGCAGCAGTCCCACGGCCTCGTAGTGCCGCAGGGTCCGACTCGAGACGCCGGCGGAACGCGCCACCTCGGTGATGACGTGGGGAGCTTTCGCAGCTGGGTCGTCCGGGCCTGTCGATGCGCTCATGCTGGCGACTGTATTGCTTGACGCTGCGTCAACTACAAGGGGTTGGCGGCACCCAGGGTGGAGCGCCCGTGGGCACCCGGGAATATGCGGCAGGCGAACCGTGTTGACTCGCGCCCGGAACTGAGTAGGTTTGCCGCTCGTGACGAACGAGATCCGGTCGTTGAAAGCACGACTGATCGGGGATCCCCTCCCCTCTGAGAAGCTCGAAGGACAGCTCCTCCCGAAGCACCTGGCCCTGCCGATCTTCGCGAGTGACCCGCTGTCCTCTGTCGCGTACGCGCCGCAGGAACTCCTGATGATCCTGCTGCTCGGCGGCATGGCCTTCCTGACGTTCGCTCCGTGGGTCGCCGCGCTCGTCGTGCTGCTGCTCGTGGTGGTCGTGGCCTCGTACCGGCAGCTCATCAAGGCGTACCCGTCCGGCGGTGGCGACTACGAGGTGGCGCACCGGAACCTCGGCGAGAAGGCCGGGCTGGTCGTCGCGAGCGCGCTGCTCGTCGACTACGTGATGACGGTGGCGGTGTCGGTCGCCTCCGGTGTCGACAACATCATCTCGGCACTCCCGATGCTCGACCACTTCCGCGTCGAGCTCGCCCTGCTGTTCGTCGTGCTGCTCGCCGCCGCCAACCTGCGCGGTGTGCGGGAGTCGAGCAAGGCCTTCGCGATCCCGACCTACCTGTTCGTGGCGAGCGTCTTCGTGATGGTCGTCACCGGGCTCGTCCGGGTCGCCGCCGGCAACGCCCCGGTCGCCGAGTCTGCTGCGTACACCGTGCAGAACGTGGAGCACACCACGCAGGCGGCGTTCATCCTGCTGCTCCTCCGCGCCTTCGCCTCGGGCTGCTCGGCCCTGACCGGCGTCGAGGCCATCGCGAACGGCGTGCAGGCGTTCCGCCGGCCGAAGATCAAGAACGCGCAGGCCACCCTGGTCGCGATGGGCGGCATCGCGATCGTCCTGTTCATCGGGCTCATCACCCTGGCGCTCGTGTCGCACGTGCACTACGCCGAGCGCGCCTGCGACCTGCAGGGCTTCGCGAACTGTGCCACCACACCGCAGCGCTCGCTCATCGCGCAGATCGCGGCCGCGACGTTCGGCAACAACTCCGTGCTGTTCTTCGTGATCCAGGCGACGACGGCCGCGGTCCTGCTCCTCGCCGCGAACACGGCCTTCAACGGGTTCCCGCTGCTCGGCTCGATCCTGGCGCGCGACTCGTACGCCCCGAAGGCGCTGTCGACCCGCGGTGACCGGCTCATCTACTCGAACGGCGTCATCGTCCTCGCGCTCGTCGCCGCGGCGCTGCTCGTGGTCTACCGGGCGAACGTCACGAGCCTCATCCAGCTCTACATCATCGGCGTGTTCGTGTCGTTCACGCTCGGCCAGACGGGCATGGTCGTGCACTGGACGCGGCTGCTGCGAGCAGACCGGGACGGGACGGTGCCCGCGGGTGACCCTGCCGTGAACCGCGGGCAGGTCGTCCGCTCCCGCACGATCAACGCGATCGGCGCGACCTTCACCCTCGTGGTGCTCGTCATCGTCACGATCACGAAGTTCACCCACGGCGCCTGGCTGGTCTTCCTGATCATGCCGGTGCTGTACGTGCTCATGCTCGGCGTGAACCGCTACTACCGCGACGTCTCGCACGAGATCGAGGCCGACGTCGAGACGAAGTTCGGTGCCACCGGCGACCACGCGATCGTCCTGGTGAACAAGCTGCAGAAGCCCGTGCTCAAGGCGCTCGACTACGCCGTCGCCGCGGAGCACGCGAGCATCGAGGCGGTGCACGTCGCGATCGACGACGCCGAGTCCCAGCGTCTGCGCGACCAGTGGGCGGAGTACGGCATCCAGGTGCCCCTGACGATCGTGCCGAGCCCCTACCGCGACATCTCCATGCCGCTGATCAAGTACATCAAGGCGCATCGGGCCGAGCACGGCTCCGAGGTCGTCACCGTGTACACCCCGATCTTCATCGTCGGGCACTGGTGGGAGAGCCTGCTCCACAACCACCGCGGCCGCCGCATCCGCAAGAAGCTGCTGCTCGTGCACGGCGTCACCGTTGCCCTGGTGCCGTGGCTGCTCGACTCGTCCGAGCTGCTGTACGGCCGCCGCTCCCGCCCCCTGCCCGGCCAGGATCGCCGTGGCGAGCCCGTCCGGCCCCCGCTCCGCCGCCCCGCGCAGCCCGGGTCGCCGGCCGAGGCCGCGACCGACGACCGCCTGCTCCGGTCCGCCGAGCGCAACAGCATCCAGCCGCGCCGCGCGACCCGTCCGGCCGGCCCCGCGGAAGGCGTCGACCCCGCACTCTGCACCGGCGAGATCCACGCCCTCGTCCCCTCGCCTCCGCGACGGGGAGCCGACGAGTCGTAGCATGTGGCCCCATGACCATCAGTGACCTGCGGACGTTCGCCACGTTCGACGGACACGGCGGCAAGGTCTCGAAGCGCGTCGAGGTGCTCGACCACGAGCCGCCGGCCGGCAGCCCGCTCGAAGGGCTCGTCGCCGTGCGCGGCGAGCACCCGCTCGGCGCGCTCGACGAGCGCGCCGCCGACGAGTCCGCCGCGCTCTCCCGCGGCGTCCCGAGCGTCGGGTGGGTGGACCCCGCCGCGCTCCGCGACTGGTACCGCCCCGACCGCGTCGTCCTCACCCGGCTCGAGGCCCGGCAGTCCGGCATCGAGCCCGGCCTGTACGCCGACTCCCGCGGGCGAGGTCGCGTCCGGATCGACGGCCTGGAGGCCCACCTCGCCCCCGACGGTCGGCCCGCCTTCCGCGCACTGGCAGGCCCCACCGACGAACCCGTCGTCGACGTGCCGTTGCCGACCGACCAGGCCGTCCGCCTGGTGGCGGTGACCACGGTCGACGAGGGGCTCGCGGTCGTGACCGCACCGGTGTCACCGTTCCTGCAGCCCGGCGAGCACCCGGCGTACGACGACGTGGTGGGGGTGCCGCCGCGTCCGGCGAGCGGCCGCGTCCGGGTCACGGCGTCGGTGCTGCTCGACGGCGAACTGCACGAGGTCGACCGGATCGACGAGCGTGCGGCGACCATCTGGATCCGCCGCGACGACCGTGTCGTGCCGATCGCCACGAGTGCCGTCGGGCCCGACCTGGTGCGGTACGCCGCCACCGCGGTCTGAGCCGTGCCGGGGTGCGGCTGCGTGCCGTCTCCGGGTGCGCCGCGTCCCGCTGTGCGCCGTGTCGGGGGACGCCGCTGCTGCGTGCCGTGACGGGGGTGCGGCGTACCGTCGCGGACATGAGTGACGCAGACCGCGACCAGCAGCAGACCCCGGACGCACCGATCCAGGGCGAGACCCTCGGCGGCCCCCGACCCGACCCCTCCACCGACGCGAGCAAGGACCCCGAGCAGTGGGTGACCGGCGACGAGCCGATGACCGGACCGCAGCGCAGCTACCTCGACACCCTGGCCCGTGAAGCCGGCGAGGAACTCCCCGCCGACCTCACCAAGGCGCAGGCGTCGGAGCACATCGACCGCCTCCAGCAGCAGACCGGCCGCGGCGCCGGTTCCTGAGAAGCAGTCCGCCCTTCGGCGGACCGTTGTCTGGGCATGCTCTGGCGAAGCGCGGTCATTCCCCTGTTCGAGGACGATCGATGACGCGTCACCGGCTACCTTCGTGGCCATGCGAACGACATCGACCTCCATCGGCCTGGCCGCGCTCCGCATTGTCCTCGGGGTGGTGTTCATCGCCCACGGCGCCCAGAAGTTCGCGCAGGGCCTCCCCGAGGTGGCGCAGGGCTTCTCCGGCATGGGCGTTCCCCTCGCCGAGGTCGCAGCACCCCTGGTCGCCGGCCTCGAGTTCGTCGGTGGCATCCTGCTCGTGCTCGGCGTCGCCACCCGTGTCATCGGCGTGCTGCTGGCCGTCGACATGGTGGTCGCCGGGTTCCTGGCCCACAGCACCGCCGGCTTCTACTCGCAGGACGGCGGGTTCGAGTTCGTGCTCGTGCTCGCGGTGGCCTCGCTCGCCGTGTCGCTGACCGGCCCCGGGCGGTTCTCGGTCGACGCCCTGTTCCTCCGGTCGTCGCGGCGTCGTCGTGGTGTCGAGGAGCCGCTGCCCGCCTGAGCCGCGCGTCCCGGTCCGACCGGTGCGAGGTTCCGTCGCCCCTGCGAGCTCACGAGGGCCGCGCCGGGAACGGGAACTCGCACCGCTCACGCGGCCGCTCGCACCGTGCGAGGGGCCGCGCGGCCGTTCAGCCCGCCAGTGCGTCCATGACCTGGCGGGCGATGCGCCGTCCGGCCCGGTTCGCGCCGATGGTCGACGCCTGGGGGCCGTAGCCGGCGAGGAACAACCGCGGCTCCTCCGCCGACCGTCCGTCCTCGACCACCACGCCGCCGGCCGCGGTCCGCAGGTGCAACGGGGCGAGGTGCCGCAGATCGGCCCGGAACCCCGTCGCCCAGAGCACGGCGTCTGCGTGCACGTGGGTGCCGTCCGCGGTCACCACGCCGGTCTCGTCCATCCGGGTGAACATCGGCTCGTCGCGCAGGACGCCACGGTCGATGCCCGCCCTGATCCGCCGCGAGACCGGGACCCCGGTTCCGCTGACGATGCTCGGCAGGACCTCGCCGGCGCGGGCGGCACGGTCCTGCTCGTCGACGGCCGCCACCGCCGACTCGACGTCGAGCGACGCGGTCCCGGCCCAGACCATCGGGCGCCGGGTGAACCACCGCGTCGAGCGGGCGACGCCGTCGAGCTCGAGCAGGAACCCGATCGCGCTCGTCCCACCGACCACCACGACGTCCTGGCGGGCGAACTCGGTGGCGCTGCGGTACTCGGTCGTGTCGACCTGGCGGCCGCGGAACACGTCACGTCCCGGGTACCACGGTACGAACGGGGTGCCCCACGTACCGGACGCGTTCACCACGATGTCTGCCCGGACACGCGTGACGGTGCCGTCGGCGCTCCGGGTGGTGACGCACAGGCCGCCGTCCGCCGGGGCGTCGCCCGCCACGCCGCCGTCGCCGTCGCTGCGCGAGACGGACGTCACCGCGACCGGGCGCCGGACCCGCAGGTCGTAGTGCTGCTCGAAGCGACGGTAGTACTCCCCGACGACGTCACGCGCGGGCCGCGACCGGTCGGCGTCGTCGAACTCCAGGCTCATCGCGCGCATGCCGGGCAGGTCGTGCACCCGGTGCGCCGCCCCGAGCCGCAGTGCCTCCCACCGGAACTGCCATGCACCCCCGGTGCTCGGCGCGCGGTCGAGGATCACCAGGTCACTCCCGGGGACGAGCCCCAGGCGACGCAGGTGGTATCCCACCGAGAGCCCCGCCTGCCCCGCACCGATCACCACCACGCGGGCGTGCTGGTCGGCCAGGGTCTCGAGGGGTTCCGTCATCACTTCGATTCTGCTGTGCGGGCCAGCCGTCGCGCGACGTCCAGATCGAGGTACATGGTAGAGTGATCGGCAGATTTCAAACCACGAACCGTCTGGTTCCCCGAGTGATCTTCCGTCATTCGCCAGGACCGGACCAGAGCCGAACGAGGGGGTCACGCATGGGGCGCGGCCGTCAGAAGGCGAAGCACACCAAGGTCGCCCGTGAGCTGAAGTACTTCAGCCCGCAGACGAACTACGGTGCGCTCGAGCAGGAGCTCTCCGCCGGACAACACTCCGACGAGAACTACGTCGACCGTTGGGCGGACCAGTACGGTCCGGAACCGGCGGAGGACGAAGACGAGTTCGAGACCCAGGCAGACCAGAACAAGTCCGCCTGACTTCTCTCGTAGTCACGCCGCGCAGCCCTCGGGCCGCGCGGCGTTTCCGCGTGCGCGGACACAGGGCACACCCGGACACCCGCAGGGCGTGCCAAGGCACCCATTGGGTCCGCCAGGGCACGTCGCAGCGCGCTCGGGTCCCGGCCTCGAGCGGTCAAGACTCCCCGCGCGCATGACGCCGTGCGGTCACGAACTGTCGGATGCGGGCCCGCCAGGCGACGGTCCGTGACCACTCACCGCACGCACCACGGCGAGTCCCGGCACATCCGCGCCGGCGGCACGGGCCAGCCCGCACTCGCCACACGCCCCGGTACCACGCCCGTTACTGCGCCCGAGTCCCGAGTTCGAGTGGTCACGGCTCACCGCGTGCATGATGCCGAGTGGTCACGAACTGTCGGTTGCAGGCCGGGCAGACGACGGTTCGCGACCACTCACCGCACGCACAACGGCGCGGAGGAGCCGGCAGATCCGGAGGAGCCGGCCGAGCCGGTCAGCCCGCGTAGCTCCCGACGAGCCGGACGGCTCCGCCGTCGACGCCCTTGGCGCCCTGCTCGAACCCGGTCAGGTCACGCGCGGACGTCGCGATCGTGCCGACGGGCCACGTGGGCATGCCGGCGGCGCCGAGCGACGCGATGACCTCGGTGGCAGCCCCGGCCGAGACGACGGCGAACATGCCGATGCCGAGGTTCCAGGTTCCCTCGGTGTCCTCGATCGGGGTGCCGGCCATGTCGGCCAGGACCCGGAAGACGGGGAGGGGCTGCCAGGTCGAACGGTCGACCTCGACCCAGGAGCCGACGGGCAGCACGCGCGCCAGGTTCGCGGCGATGCCACCACCGGTCACGTGCGAGAGCGAGTGCACTGCGCCCGGGTGCTGCTCGAGGAGCGCCAGGAGCGGTGCGGTGTACAGGCGGGTCGGCTCGAGCAGGGCTTCGCCGACGGAGACCGCGCCGCCGAACCCGGTGCCGCTCAGCTCCGGCAGCTGGTCCGTGAACCCGACGCCCCGTGAGGCCAGGACGTGCCGCACGAGCGAGTACCCGTTCGAGTGCAGGCCGGACGACTCGATCGCCAGGACCACGTCGCCGTCCTGCACCAGGTGCGCGCCGAGCTGCGCGTCGGCCTCGACGACACCGGTCGCCGCACCGGCCACGTCGTAGTCGTCCGGGCCGAGCAGCCCCGGGTGCTCGGCGGTCTCGCCACCGACCAGGGCGGTGCCGGTCTCCGAGCAGCCACGGGCGATGCCGGCGACGATGTCGGCGATCCGGCCCGGCACCACACGACCGCACGCGATGTAGTCGGTCATGAACAGCGGCTTCGCGCCGACCACGACGATGTCGTCGACGACCATCCCGACCAGGTCCTGCCCGATGGTGTCGTGCTTGTCGATCGCCTGCGCGATGGCGACCTTGGTGCCGACGCCGTCGGTCGAGGTCGCGAGCAACGGGTGTGAGAACTCCTTCAGGAACGAGACGTCGTAGAGCCCGGCGAACCCGCCGACGCCACCGAGGACCGAGGCGTTGTGGGTGGCCGCGACCGCGGACTTCATCAGTTCGACGGCCAGGTCACCGGCAGCGGTGTCCACTCCGGCTTCGGCGTACGGGTTGGGCATGCGGAGTCCTTCG
Organism: Curtobacterium sp. MCSS17_011; assembly: GCF_003224275.1. Lineage (NCBI taxonomy): Bacteria > Bacillati > Actinomycetota > Actinomycetes > Micrococcales > Microbacteriaceae > Curtobacterium > Curtobacterium sp. MCSS17_011. The sequence goes on from NZ_QKLE01000003.1 coordinate 55,769, forward strand.
CGGTGACATGGCAGACTTGTTCGGTACCCCCCGATTCTACGGTCTGGAGCACACCCGCGAATGTGCGGCATCGTCGGCCTTGTTGCGCAGGGCCCCGCCAACCAATCCATCTACGACGCACTGCTCCTCCTGCAGCACCGCGGGCAGGACTCGACGGGCATCGCCACGGTCGAGGGTCACGTGCACCACATGCACAAGACCCGCGGCCACGTGCGAGAGGCGTTCCGGACCCGGGACATGCGTGCCCTCCTCGGCACCATGGGTCTCGGACACGTCCGCTACGCCACCAAGGGCGCCGCCACGAACGAAGAAGAAGCCCAGCCGTTCTACGTGAACGCGCCGTACGGCATCGTCCTCGTCCACAACGGCAACCTCACCAACACGCGGGAACTCACGCGTGAGCTGTTCGACATCGATCGTCGGCACCTGAACACGACGAGCGACACCGAGCTCCTGGTGAACGTGCTGGCGCACGAACTGCAGGGCCAGGTCCGTGGCGCGAACCTCGACCCGGGCCAGGTCTTCGACGCCGTCGAGCGCGTGCACGAGCGGGTCGAGGGCTCCTACGCCACGATCGCGACCATCGCCGGCCACGGGCTGCTGGCCTTCCGTGACCCGTTCGGCATCCGCCCGCTGATCCTCGGCCACAAGTTCGACGAGGCCGGGCAGCCGGAGTGGGTCGTGGCGAGCGAGTCGCTCGTGCTCGAGTCCGGCGGCTACGAGATCGTCCGCGACATCGCCCCGGGCGAGGCCGTCTTCATCGAGATGAACGGTCAGATGCACGCCCGCCAGTGCGCGAAGAACCCGCGCCTGGTGCCGTGCTCGTTCGAGTACGTCTACCTGGCACGTCCGGACTCGGTGATGAACGGCATCTCGGTCTACGACGCGCGTCTTCGCCTCGGCAACCGTCTCGCCGACACCATCGAGCAGTACGCGCCGACCGGTGACATCGACGTGGTCATGCCGATCCCGGACTCGAGCCGTCCGGCGGCCATGCAGGTCGCCCGGAAGCTCGGCATCGAGTACCGCGAGGGCTTCTACAAGAACCGCTACGTCGGCCGGACCTTCATCATGCCGGGGCAGGCGGAGCGCAAGCGTTCGGTGCGCCAGAAGCTCAACGCGATGTCGTCCGAGTTCAAGGGCAAGAACATCCTGATCGTCGACGACTCGATCGTCCGCGGCACCACGAGCCGCGAGATCGTCGAGATGGCCCGGGCTGCCGGCGCGAACGAGGTCACGTTCACGAGCGCCGCTCCCCCTGTCCGGTTCCCGCACGTCTACGGCATCAACATGCCGACGCGCGCCGAGCTCATCGCGCACGACCGGAAGATCCCGGAGATCAACCGCGTGCTCGGCAGCGACCACCTGATCTACCAGGAGGTCGGGGACATGCGGGACGCCATCATCGAGGGCTCCGACGTGACCGACCTCGAGATGAGCTGCTTCACGGGCGAGTACGTCACGGGCACCGTGAGCCCGGAGTACCTGTCCTGGGTCGAGGCGAACCAGCTCAGTTGAGTGGGGGTCGCGATCGCGACCACCAGACGGACGGGAGGCCCGTTGCCAGCCGGCAACGGGCCTCCAGTGCGAAGAACGGGGGCGGCTACGGCCGCTGGTCACCGTGCTCGTCGAGCTCACCGTCGACGGTCTCGGGGGGCAGTTCGACCTCGACGCGCTCCGCCGTCAGGCGGGCCGACCGCCGGGCGTAGACCCGGTCGAACACGACGGCGACGACCGCACCGACGAAGGCGCCGATCGTGACGCCCCACAGGCTGAAGTAGCCGACCAGGCTGCCGAAGCTGGTCTGGTCCCGCTGGCCGCCGAGGTTCATGGTGAGGGCGACCACGACGAGGGTCGCGAGGAACCCGAGCACGGCACCGCCGACGATGAACACGCCGAACTTCGGTGCACGGCGGATGGTGACCTCGTCGGGGCTTGCGACCGCGCTGGGAGCCGGGGCCGGCGTGGGGAGCGGCTGCTCGTCGGGTTGATCGGTGTTGCTCACCCGTCCATTGTCCCCCACTGTGGGACGTCCCGCGGCCTGTGCCCGGCGACCGATCCGGGAGAGGATGGTCGCTACTGGTCGGTATCCCAAGCGGAGGAGGTGTGTCGGATGCGTGAACGCACGGCACCCGCCCGCCGTCGCCGGCCGTCCTCCCCCGCCCGCGTCGCCTGGCCCGTCGCACAGCGCGTCGAGGAGGACCGGGCCGTCGCCGTCGTCGCCGAGCACCGCTGGAGCGTCGCGATCGTCGGGGCCCCCGGCCTCGGCAAGAGCACCGCCGCGGCCCGGGTCACCGACCGCGTCGCCGGTCGCGACGGCACCGGCCGCACGGTGGTCGTCCCGATCACGGCGGTCGCCGCGAGCCGGTCGATGCCCTTCGGCGCCGTCGCCGAGCGCTTCGGCGACCTGCCGGCGTCCATCTCCGAGCTGTCCGACGACACCGGTGCCGAGCAGCGCTTCCGGGCGATCGAGGACCTCGTCGACCGCGACGTCCTGCTCCGGGTCGACGACGCCGACCACCTCGACGGGATCTCCGCGCGGTACGTCGCCTGGTTGGTCCGACGGCAGGGCGCCCGGCTCGTCCTGACCTGCCGTGACTTCACGGACCTCCCCGAGCCGCTCCGCGCACTGTGGCAGGACGACCTGCTGGAACGCATCGACCTCCAGCCCCTCGCGCTGCACGAGACCGCGGCGCTCGTGGCCGAGGCGCTGGGCTCGCCGCTCGAGAACGCCTCGGCCGAGCGCGTGCACCGGGCCACCGCCGGCAACCCGCTGTACCTGCGCGAGGTGGTCCGTGCTGCCCGGGTCTCCGGCGCGCTCGACCACACGGCGACCGGGTGGTACTGGCGCGGGCGGGTGACCGCGTCGGACAGCCTCGCCGACATGTACCGCACGGAGCTCGGGTCGCTGCCGGAGGACCTGCGCGACGTCGTCGACATCGTCGCCCTCGCCGACCCGATCCCGCTCGCCCGCCTGCTCGGCCTGGTCACCGGCGGGGACGTCGACCGGGTCGTCGCGCTCGGCCTGGTCCGGATCGACTCGCTCGAGGACGGCGCCGCGGTCGTCCGGCCGTCGCACCCGCTCGTCGGCGAGGTCATCCGGACCCTCGTGCCGGTGGCTCGACGCACGGCGTTGTTCGCCCGTGCCAACGCCTTCCGCGCGGACCGGCCCGAGGGCGCACCGCCCGCCGCACGCCTGCGCGCCGCACTGTGGTCGCTCGAGTGCGGGGTCCTGCCGTCGGTCGACCAGCTGCTCGACGCGGCGCAGGTCGCCGTGCGGCTGCAGGAGCACGAGAGCGGGATCGCCCTGGCCTCGGCAGCGCTCCGCACGACGCTCACACCCACCGAGCAGGTCACCGCGCACTGCCTCCGCTCACTGGCGTACTCGTACTCGGACGGCCGTGAAGCCGGCCGCGCCGACGCCGAAGCGGCCTGGGGTGTGGCCAAGCGGCACGTCGGCGACGTCACCGACGAAGCGGTCACCGAAGCGTGCGAGACCCTGGCGAACATCCGCCAGTTCCACGATGACGACGTCGCGGCCGCGGTCGCCCTGACCGACGCGGCCACGCGCCTGGTGGTGTCCGACGAGGCCGTCGAGCGTCTGCGACTGCTGCGGATGGCGCACCTGGGCTGGGCCGGCGACTTCGCCGAGGTCCGGGCGGAGATCGAACGCAGCGGCATCGTGCACGCCCCGACGATGCCGATGTCGTTCCTCGCCGTCGCACCCTGTGCCGTGATGGCGCTGGCGACCGCCGGCCGGCTGGACGACGCGTCCGCGCTCGGTCGCCGCGCCCTGGCCACCGCGTTGGCGCACGTCGAGGCGGCCCCCTGGAGCGTCGGTGAGAACTCCTCCGTCCTGCACCAGGTGCAGATGTGGCGCGGCGACCTGGACGACCTGATCATCGAGGTGCCGGCAGGCCGGTCCAGCCCGTACCTGAAGTACGACTTCACACTCGAGCTCATCGGCCAGGGCAACCTGGCGCTCGCGCAGCGTCGCTGGGACGACGCCGTCGCCGCGTTCTCGGCCGCGTGCGAGCGGTACGACATCGCCGACCACGGCGGGTTCGCGGCGTACCCCTGGGCGCGTCTGGCCCTGGCACACGCCTACGGCGGGCACCCCGAAGAAGCCTCGCGCGCGCTCGAGCGGGCCCGGACCACCCCGCAGCGGGCGATGCGGATCACCGGAGAGCAGGTCGCCGTGACGATCGCGTGGACCGAAGCCGTGCTCGGCAACCCGGCCGGGCTGCAGCACGCCGACGAGATCATCGAGCGCAGCACGGCCAACGGCTCGTGGACGCACGTCATGTACGGGTACGCCCTGCACCACGCGGTCGCCATGCTGCAGGGGCGCGACTCGGCCTCCTCGCTCGACCGGATGCGCGAAGCCGCGACCCGCGTCGACGGCCCGCTCGCCGCCGCAGTCGTCGAGTACGCCGATGCCGTGCGCGCCGACGATCGGACCCGGGTGATCGCGGCGCAGGGCGTGCTCGCGGCGCACGGCGTCTCGGTGGCCGCAGGGCGCTCGAAACCGCCGCTGACGAAGCGCGAGTACGAGGTCGCCGAGCTCGCCGCCCAGGGGCTGAGCAACCGACGGATCGCGGAGTCCCTCGGGCTCTCGACGCGGACGATCGACGCGCACCTGTCCCGGGTCTTCGCGAAGTGGGACCTGCACGCGCGGTCGGAGCTCAGCGAACTGCTCTGAGCGGATCGGACCGCGGTGCACGCTGCTCGGCGTTCGGCATCGGCTGTCGCGCACGCAAGAACGTTGCGGATTGCAGCACAACACGCCGCCGCGGTTGACACGTTGTGTGGAACATCGCGTACCTTGGTCCCTGTCGCCGGGTTCGGACCCGTTCGGGTCGGGTCCGAATCCCGGCGACTTCAAGCTTAGGAACCCGGTCGATGCGGGCGCATCGGTAGGCACTACCTAATTCGCGCGGGACTCCTCCCCCGGTGTCCCCGACGCGGCTGGCTCAGGCGCCGGGGGCGGGGAGTCGGACCGGCAGGAACGCCGTCAGGTCGGCGCGCGATCCCGAGGCGCTGACGCGCGACTGCGCGACCGCCTCTGCCCAGGTCAGCTCGCCCGACGCGAGCGCCAACCACGTGGTGGCATCGGTCTCGACCACGTTCGGCGGCGTCCCACGGGTGTGCCGGGGTCCGGGGACGGCCTGCACGGCGGCGAACGGCGGGACCCGCACCTCGACGCTGTTGCCCGGTACCTCGTCCGCCAGGCACTGCAGGGTCCACCGCACCGCGGTCGCGACGGCCGGTCGAGCCGTCTCCCCACGACGCACCGCAGCCAGTGCCGCGCGTCCGTCGGCGTCCTCGATCCTCCTGGGTGGCATCTCCACAGGCTAGCCCTCGCATCGCGGGCGGCGAGCCGGGCTGGGTAGGGTGATCGGGTGCGAATCCTCGTCCTCGGTTCCGGTGCCCGCGAGCACGCGATCATCACGGCCCTCCTCGCTGAGCATGCGGGTCACGTCATCACGGCAGCGCCCGGCAACGCCGGCATCGCGGCCGACGTCGAGACCGTGTCGCTCGACCCGACCAACGGTGCGCTCGTTGCCGAGTACGCGATCGAGAACGACGTCGAACTGGTCGTCGTCGGCCCCGAGGCGCCGCTCATCGCCGGCGTCGCCGACCCGGTGCGGACGCGGGGCATCCCGGTGTTCGGCCCGGGCAAGGCCGCCGCACAGCTCGAGGGCTCGAAGGCGTTCGCCAAGCGGATCATGGGCGAGGCCGGCGTGCCCACCGGTCGTCCGGTCTACGCCGGCACCGCCGAAGAAGCCGTCGCAGCGATCGACGAGCTCGGCGCACCGTACGTGGTCAAGGCCGACGGGCTCGCCGCCGGCAAGGGCGTGCTCGTGACGGACGACCGCCAGGCCGCCATCGACCACGCGACCTACTGGCTCCAGCACGGCCACGTCGTGGTCGAGGAGTTCCTCGACGGCGAAGAGGTCTCGTTGTTCTTCCTGAGCGACGGGCACGACGTCCGTGCACTCAGCCCCGCGCAGGACTACAAGCGTCTGGCCGACGGCGACCTCGGTCCGAACACCGGCGGCATGGGTGCGTACTCGCCGCTGCCGTGGCTCGCCGACCGCTGGCCGTCCGAGCAGGCCTTCGTCGACGAGGTCACCGACCTCGTCGCACTGCCGACCGTCCGCCGCCTCGAGCACGAGGGCACACCGTTCGTCGGTCTCCTGTACTGCGGCCTCATCGTCACCGAGCAGGGCGTCCGCGTGATCGAGTTCAACGCGCGCTTCGGTGACCCGGAGACGCAGGTGGTGCTCCCCCGCCTGGCGACCCCGCTCAGCGAACTCCTGCTCGCCGCCGCCACCGGGCAGCTCGGCGCCGTCCCCGCTCCCGTGTTCCGCGACGAGGTCGCCGTGACCGTCGTCCTGGCGAGCGAGGGCTACCCGGAGAATCCGCAGACCGGCCGACCGATCACCGGCATCGACGACGCGAACGCGCGCGACGGCGTCTCCGTCGCGCACGCCGCGACCGGCGTCCTCGACGACACGCTCGTCGCCACGGGTGGCCGGGTGCTCAGCGTCGTGGCGACGGGGTCCGACTTCGCCCAGGCCCGCGAGCGTGCCTACGCCGGGCTCGGCGACATCACCCTCGACGGCGCGCAGTTCCGCACCGACATCGCCGCGAAGGTCGCCCGGTGACCGCCCCCGCGCCGATCGCCGGCTGGCGGCACGTCTCGTCCGGCAAGGTCCGCGAACTCTACGTGCCCGAGGGCACCGCCGACCTGGCGAGCGCGTCCGAGCTGCTGCTCGTCGCCTCGGACCGGGTCAGCGCGTACGACTTCGCACTCGAGCCGCCGATCCCGGGCAAGGGCGAGCTGCTGACCCGCCTGTCCCGCTTCTGGTTCACCCAGCTGAGCGACGTCCCCAACCACATCATCGGCCCGTCCTCCGGTGGCACCCCGGTGCCCGCCGAGGTCGAGGCTCGGTCGATGCACGTCATGCCGCTCACGATGTTCCCCGTCGAGTGCGTGGTGCGTGGGTACCTGGTCGGCAGCGGCTGGGCCGAGTACCAGGAGTCCGGCAGCGTGTGCGGTGTCGCGCTCCCCGCCGGGCTGTCGAACGGCGACCGTCTGCCCGAGCCGATCTACACCCCGGCGTACAAGGCAGCCCAGGGCGAGCACGACGAGAACATCTCCTACGAGCAGACCGTCGACCTGGTGGGTGCCGAGACCGCCGCCACCCTGCGTGCGCTCTCGCTGCACGTCTACACCGAGGCCGCGGCCATCGCCCTCGAGCGGGACGTCGTCATCGCGGACACCAAGTTCGAGTTCGGGCAGGACGCCACCGGCCGGATCCGCATCGCGGACGAGGTGCTGACGAGCGACTCCAGCCGCTACTGGGACGCCCGGTCCGCCGACCGCACCGACTCGTTCGACAAGCAGATCGTGCGGGACTGGCTCAGCGCGCACTGGGATCGCCAGGGCACGCCGCCGGTGCTGCCGGACGAGATCGTCGAGCGCACTGCCGCGCGCTACGCCGAGCTGATCGAGCGCCTCGGCGCCTGAGGCCTGGCTGCGCGGCTGCCTGCGTGGTTTCCCGTCGCCTGGCGAACGGTCACGACACCCCGCTCAGGTCCGGCGACCGGTCACGAACCGTCGCCCGAGCCACCGCCAGCCGACGGTTCACGACCACCCGACACCCCGCGCACGACATGTCGTGACCGCTCGCCGCGCGTCTGCCGGCGACGGTTCGTGACCGCTCAGGCGGCGACGGCGTCCCGCGCCACGACGACGACGGTCAGGTCGTCGCCCGGGTCGTGCTCGACGACGCGGGCACGCACCCGCTGCAGGAACGTCTCGACGTCCGAGGACTCCCGGTAGAGCGACCCGAGCTCCGACAGCGACGCGAGCGTGGAGTCCCAGAGCTCGAGCGCGCCGTCGGTCACGACGATGAGCACGTCGCCGGGTCGGAGCACGAGCGACCCGGCCGCGCGGGGCATCCCTGCGGGGTGCAGCCCGATCGGCAGGTCCGATGACCGCAGGATGCGCTCGGCACCGTCGTCGCGGAGCTGCAGCACGAGCCCGTGGCCGGCGTCGGCGAAGTCGAGGCGCCCGGTGGACGGGGTCAGTCGCCCGTGGAACATCGTCGCGAAGGACTCGGCACGGCTGAGCTCGGGGGCGACCTGCGCCTCGAGTTCGGCGACCGCGACGCTCGGGTCCTGGTCACCGCGGGCGAGCAGCCCACCGCGGATGTTCGCCGCGAGGAGCCCGGCGGACATGCCCTTGCCCATGACGTCCGACACGGTCAGGTGGATCGAGTCCTCGCCGGAGCGGTGCCAGTCGTGGAAGTCACCGGAGACGAGCCCGTGCGGGATCGACACCCCCGTGATCCGGTACCCGGGCACCTGCACGGCAGCCGGCTGCAGGCCGTTGAGCACTGTGCGCAGCCGGTCCTCGTCGGCACCGGCGAGCAGCTCGCGCTCCGCCCAGATGCCGAGTTCGTGCAGCAGTTCGAGCTCGTCGGCGTCGAGGGTGCGTGGCTCGGGGTCGATCAGGCAGAGGGTGCCGATCTTCAGGTCGTCGTCGCCGGCGCGGAGCCCGACACCGGCGTAGAACCGGATGTTCGGGTCATCGAGCACCATCGGCAGGTCCGCGTACCGGTCGTCCAGTCGGGCATCGGCGACGACCACGGGGCCCTGCTCACCCAGGCTCCGTCCGCAGAACGTGTCCTGCAGCGGGATGACCGGATCGAAGGCGGCGTCGCTCTGCTGCGACTTGATCGTCAGCGTGGTCTCGCCCGCCAGGTTGAGGAACGAGCCGGAGACCCCGAGGGCCTCACGGGCGATCCGGGTGATCCGTTCGAACCGTTCCTCGACCCCGCCGTCGACCACGTCGAGTGCCGCGATCAGAGCGGCTCGCCGGACCGCATCGGCCCCGGTCGGCGCGGGCACTGACATCGCGGTTTCCGGCTGCATGCTCCCACGGTAACGCGCTGAACGGACAGTGCCTGTCCCCAGTCCGGAGGGCGCAGGAACGACGGGAGCGCGCGGGAGCGGCTCCGCGTCGGCGTACCCTGGTCGTCGTGCTCCGAGTCGTCCCCGCAACCGTCATCGGCGTGGCCGCGCTCATGGCCCTCGCCGGCTGCGGTGCCCACGACTCCACGGGCCGGGTCTCGGTCACGGTGTCGTCGAACGCCGCCGACCACCCCTACGAGGTCAAGGTCTTCGCGTCGACGGGCAAGCTCTCCGAGCACCAGCGGGTGTTCCCGGGCGGCACGGCCGACTTCGCGGGCGTCCCGCTCGGCCAGGTCGCGGTCCGAGCCGGTGACCTGTGTCCGCAGACGACCAAGGTGTCGGACGCCACGGTCGCGACGGTCACCCTGACGACGACGGGCTGCTGACCCCGCCCGGGACCGGGTGCTCGACGCGCGGTTCACCCGCCGAGCAGGATGGCCGGAAGCACAGCGAAGGCGAGGACTACCGTGATCCGCGTGTGCCGCTCCGTGCGATGGTCTCGTGCGGCTGCTCCCCGAACCGCTCGCGGTAGTGCCGCGCGAACCGACCGAGGTGGCCGAACCGCCACCGCCGAGCGACCTCGCTGACCAGGAGCACCCGCACGCCCGGTCGCCCCAGCTCCAGGTGCACCCGGTCGAGGCGCACCTCGCGCAGGTACTGCATGGGCGTGACGCCGAGGCGACGGCGGAACAGGTCCTGCAGGCCGCGCTCGCTCAGGTCGCAGGCAGCAGCGACGTCCGCCACCGTCACGTCGCGGTCGGCGTTGTCGTGCACGAACCCGATGGCGCGCCGCATCCGGTCCGCCACGTCCGAACGCGACCGGGTGAATGTCGACAGCACCACGGTCGCGATCCGACGGTTCAGCGCGGCGCGGTCCGCCGCGGGCAACGACGGGTCGAGGACCCGCCCGGCGACCTCGCGCAGCAGCGCCCGCAACGGCTCGACCGCGGGGTCGGCGGCGCCCGGCTGCCGGAACACCGAGGTCTCCCCCGTGTCGCCGAGCAGCGACGGCGACAGGTGCAGGAGCGTCGTGGCGGTCGCATCCGTCTCGAAGCCGTACGCCACCGGGGCGGAGAGCATCATCGGGTGCTCGGCACCGACCTCCCAGCGCTCGCCGTCGTCGGAGGTCAGGCTGGCGCGGCCGTCGGCGAGCCAGAACACGACGTGGTCCGGGCGGGGTCCGATCGTGCCGGACCGCTTGCCCGGTGTCGCGATCCGGTGGATGGACAGGTCGTCGTCCCCGCCGGTCTCGTAGCCGGGGCCCTGGTCGTCAGCGGTCACGGCGTCGGGACCCGGTCCCACTCGTCGCCGTACCGGGACAGCACCGACCACCGCGAGATCGGCCACGTCGTCACGAAGGCGCGACCCACGACGTCGTCGACGGGCACGGTGCCGTGCACCCGCGAGTCGGCCGAGTCGTACCGGTTGTCGCCCATCACCCAGATCCGTCCCTTCGGCACCGTGATGTCGAAGTCGGCGCCGGCGACCCGGTCGGACCCGGGCTCGAGCACGACGTAGGGCTCGTCCACCGCGTGTCCGTTCACCGACAGGCGACCCCGGGCGTCACAGCACGACACGGTGTCGCCCGGCAGGCCGATCACCCGCTTGATCAGGTCGTCGCCCTGGCCCATCCCGAGCCAGCCGCCCGGGTCCTGGAACACGACGACGTCGCCGCGCTGCAGCGGCACGGCCCCGGGCACGAGCTCGTTGACGAGCACCCGGTCGCCGATGAGCAGGGTGTTCTGCATCGACGCCGAGGGGATGTAGAACGAGCGGACCAGGTACGCCTTCACCAGGAAGGAGGCCAGGAGCGCCACCACCACGATGATGACGAGGTCGCGCAGGAACCGCAGCCCGCCGCCGCGCTTCGGTTCGGTCTCGGCGTCGGGTCCAGCATCGGGTCCGGCGTGCGCGTCGGTGTCACTCAATGCGTCAGCACCACCTTGACGAGACCGATCACGAACGCCACCGCGGCCAGCACGATCCCGCCCCACAGCCCGAGGAACGTCGGCTGCTTGCCGCTGAACCGCTGCATGAACACGCCCACCAGCCCGATGCGCACGACCAGGATCACGGTGGCTGCGATCTGCGCCCACTCGGCCGGCAGCCAGCCGATCCAGGCCGCCGCGTAGAGCACCGCCGGGATGAGCCCGGAGGTCGCGATCGGGTTGGCGTTCCGGACGATCGTCGCGACGGAGTCCCGGCGCGCAGCGCGGTCCTCGGCACCGTCCTCGCCGTCGTCGCCGAGCCCGTGCGCGACCAGGTGCGCGAGCACGTGCGCCAGGTACGTCAGGACGGCGGTCGCCAGCACGGTCGCCACCGCGGCACCGTGGTGGATCTGTTCCGGGTCGACCGCGATGGCGACGGCGAGCACCGTGATGTTCCCGTAGATGTACGACGACATCCGGTCACGCACGTGCTCGAGCGGCAGGTCGCGGGGGTCCGGACGACCGGGCCGTCGTGTTCGTGGCATCCCTCCATCTTGGCCCCTGCCGACGGCCGTCCGCCGACAGGACACCGGGTGCGATGGCCACACAGGTGGCCGCTTCCGGCAGACTGGGTGCCGATCGGCGCGACGGAGCGCCGGACAGGAGGCCCGCATGACGTCCGCACGACCCCTCGCCCTGGTGACCGGGGTCGGCCGCAGAGCCGGCATCGGCGCCGCGCTCGCCACCCGGCTCGCGACCGACGGCTGGGACCTCGCCATCTCGTGGTGGGGCCCCTACGACGACCGCGTGAGCGGCGGGGCGGACCCGGACGGTGTCGAGTCGGTGGTGCAGGAGTGCGAGGCGGCGGGAGCACGTGTGACGCGCCTCCCGGTCGACCTGGAGGACCCGGAGCAGGCGGCCGCACTCGTCGGCCGCGCCGAGACGGAAGCCGGCGCTCCCGTCACCGCGCTCGTCATGTCGCACTGCGAGTCCGTCGACTCCGACCTCCGCACCACCACGGTCGAGTCGTGGGACCGCCACTTCGCGGTGAACGCCCGCGCACCGTTCCTGCTGGTGCAGTCCTACGCGGCCGCGCTCGAGCGGGCCGGCGACGCCGCACCGCGCCACCGCCGCCGGGTCGTCGCCCTGACGAGCGACCACATCGCGTACAACCTGCCGTACGGGGCGTCGAAGGGGGCGCTCGACCGGATCGTGTTCGGCGCCGCGAAGGAGCTCGGAAGCCTCGGCGTCAGCGCCAACGTGGTGAACCCGGGGCCGAACGACACCGGCTGGATGTCCGACGAGGTCAAGGGCTGGGCGGTCGAGGGCACCCCGCTCGGTCGGCTCGGACGCCCCTCGGACACCGCTGCACTCGTCGGGTTCCTCTGCTCGGAGCAGGGGGCCTGGGTGAACGGTCAGCTGCTGACGTCCGACGGTGGGATCTCGAACAGCGCCTGATGCACCGGCTTGGTTGACGCGTCATCGGATTTTGTTGACGCGTCAATCAATCGAGCGCACACTGGGTGCATGCGCACGCACGAACTCCTCGCCGCCGACACCGGGATGGGCGCCGTCACGCTCCGTGTCGCCGACCTCGACGCGATGATCCGGTACTACCGGGACGGGGTCCGGCTGTCGCTGCTCTCGCACGACGGCGGCGTCGCCGTGCTGGGCCGGGGCAGCACGCCGATCGTGGTCCTCGAGCACGCCCCCGCGATGCGGCACGCCGGCCCCCGCGAGGCCGGGCTGTTCCACACGGCGATCCTGTTCGACACCCGGGCAGACCTGGCCGCCGCGCTGTACTCGGTCGCCACGCAGTACCCGGCGGGCTTCACCGGCAGCGCCGACCACCTGGTGAGCAACGCGTTCTACTTCACCGACCCCGAGGGCAACGGCGTCGAGCTGTACTGGGACCGCGACCGCACCGAGTGGTCGTGGACGCACGGCATGGTCGACATGGACACGAAGTACGTCGACCCGAACGCGTTCCTGCGGTCCCACCTGACGCAGGACGCCCTGGACACCGCCGCGGCACGCCCGGGCAAGGTCGGCCACGTGCACCTGTCCGTCGGCGACGTCGCCACCGCACGCTCCTTCTACGTGGACACGCTCGGCTTCGAGACCACCGCCGGCTTCGGCGAGGCACTGTTCGTCAGCGCCGGCGGCTACCACCACCACATGGCGATGAACACCTGGAACTCCCGCGGTGCCGGGCGGCGACAGCTCGCACTCGGCCTGGGGCTCGTGCGGATCGAGGTCCCCGCCGCCGACGACCTCGGCGCCCTGACCGAGCGGATGCGGCACGGCGGCGTGGAGCTCGCCGACGACGGCCGGACCGTGGCGTTCGAGGACCCCTGGGCGAACCGCATCGAGGTGACCGCGCCTGGTCGCGGGTGACGCGGCTGCGGCACTTCGCTCTGCGCGACATCCCACGCGAGCACGGACCCGCGAGGTGTCGCGCAGCGCGAAACCTCGCCACACCGGCCGCTGGACCGGCAGGATGGACCCGTGACTGACGACATCCGGTGGGAGGTGGTCGAGGAGAGCACGCTGTCGCTCCCCGACCACGAAGCGATCGCAGCGCTGCTCGGGCAGGCCTTCCCCGACTGGTCGCACTGGTACGTGGGCGGCCGGAGCTGGTCCGGCATGCAGCCGGAACGCCGCGTGCTCGCGCACGACGCCGACGGGGTCGTCCTGGCCCACGTCGGCATCCGCCGCATGTACATCTCCGTCGGCGGGCAAGACGTCCTGGTCGGCGACACCGGCCTGGTCGCCGTCGCACCCCGCCTGCAGGGCACCGGCGTCGGCCGCGAGCTGATGACCCGGACCGCGGCGGTCCTCGAGGGGCTCCGCGTCCCCTACGGGTTCCTCGGCGCGGGCGAGGACCGCATCCCCTTCTACGCGAAGCTCGGCTGGCACGAGTTCCCCGAGACCGTCGGCACCTTCTCGGCGTTCACCGCCGAGGGTGCCGGCGTCAGCAACACCGAGCAGGGCGGCTGGATGGTGCTGCCGGTGGCAGCGCAGCTCGAGGACTGGCCCGCTGGCCCGATCTGGCTGAACGGCCAGCAGGTCTAGATCCGCTCCAGACCAACGGACAGGAGGCCCGGTACCAGCTGGTACCGGGCCTCCCGTCCGTCAGGTCGTCCAGCGGGGCTTACGCCTCGACCGCGACCTTCTCCGGGTCCTCGTTGGAGCCCGGCGCGCTCGGCGCGACGGCGGCGCGCACGCGCGCGCCCAGGTCGGCGTCGACGTTCGTCCAGTAGGCGAACACGCGCTCGCGCAGGTCGTCGCGCGTCACCTTCGAGACGTGGCCGGCGATGTTGCCGACCAGGCGCTCTCGGGCGGCGTCGTCGAGGACCTCGCGGTAGAGCGCGCCGGCCTGGCCGAAGTCGTCGTCCTCCGGGTGCAGGGTCGCGGCGGAACGCTGCAGTGCACCGTCGGACTCCCAGCCGGGGGCGTCGTCCGTGGCGGTCGGGTCGGCGTGCGCACCTCCGAGCGAGTTCGGCGCGTACACCGGCACCTCGGACTTCTGGAAGTCGAAGCGCATGCTGCCGTCCTTCGAGTACGAGTGGACCTCGTTCTTGGGGGCGTTCACCGGCAGCTGGGCGTGGTTCGTGCCGACGCGGTAGCGGTGGGCGTCCGCGTAGCTGAAGATGCGCGCGAGGAGCATCTTGTCCGGGCTCGCCGCGATGCCGGGCACGAAGTTCGAGGGGGCGAAAGTCGCCTGCTCGATCTGCGCGAAGTAGTTCTCCGGGTTGCGGTTGAGCTCCATCGTGCCGACCTCGATGAGCGGGTAGTCCGCGTGCGGCCACACCTTCGTCAGGTCGAACGGGTTGAAGCGGTAGTTCGCGGCGTCCTCGTAGGGCATGACCTGCACCTTGAGGGTCCAGCGCGGGAAGTCCTGACGCTCGATCGCGGCGTGCAGGTCACGGATGTGGAAGTCCGCGTCCTCGCCGGCGATGCGGTCCGCATCCTGCTGCGTCAGCGTCTTGTGGCCCTGCTCGGTGATGAAGTGGTACTTCACCCAGAAGCGCTCGCCCTCGGCGTTGATCCACTGGTAGGTGTGCGAGCCGAAGCCGTCCATCTCACGCCAGCTGGCCGGCAGACCGCGGTCGCCCATCAGCCACGTGACCTGGTGCGCGGACTCGGGCGACAGGGTCCAGAAGTCCCACTGCATGTCGTGGTCGCGCAGGTGCGAGCCGGGCAGGCGCTTCTGCGAGCGGATGAAGTCGGGGAACTTGATGCCGTCGCGGATGAAGAAGACCGGGGTGTTGTTGCCGACGAGGTCGTAGTTGCCGTCGGTCGTGTAGAACTTCAGCGCGAAGCCGCGGGGGTCGCGCCAGGTGTCGGGCGAACCCTGCTCACCGGCGACGCTCGAGAAGCGGGCGAGCATCTCGGTCGTCTGGCCGGGCTGCAGGAACGCGGCACGGGTGAAGCGCGAGATGTCGTGCGTGACGGTGAAGGTACCGAAGGCGCCGCCGCCCTTGGCGTGCACGACCCGCTCCGGGACGCGCTCGCGGTTGAACTGGGCGAGCTTCTCGACCAGGTAGTGGTCGTGCAGCGCGAGGGGGCCGTCGGCCCCGACGCCCATCGAGTGCTCGTCGCTCGAGACGGGTGCGCCGCTGTTGGTCGTGGTGGTCGGGGTGCCGGTCGGCGTGTTCTGGTCGGACACGGTTCCTCCTGGGGTGGGACGTTGGTTCGGTCAGGGGTGCTCGGGTGGTTGGGGGTCCGGCGCGTCGTGGCACCGGTGCGCAGGGCGGTCGCCGTCAGGCGGGCGTGGGGGCGTCGGGCGCCTGCGCGCTCGCGTCGGGCGCGTCTGGGTCGTCGCGCTCTGCCGCCGCACAGCGCTCGCAGATGCCCCAGTAGGTGACCTCGGCGGTGGTGACCGCGAAGCCGTGGGTCTCCGACGGCGTCAGGCAGGGCGAGTGGCCGACCGCGCAGTCCACGTCCTCGATCGCCCCGCACAGCGTGCAGACGATGTGGTGGTGGTTGTCACCGGTGCGGCGCTCGTAGCGCGCGGGGCTGCCCGCCGGTTCGATGCGGCGGACGAGGCCGACGCCGGTCAAGGCGTTCAGCACGCCGTAGACGGCCTGGTGACTGGTGGTCGGCAGCTCCGCGGCGAGCGCGGTGACGATGTCGTCCGCGGTGGCGTGCGGCATCGAGTCCGTCGCGCGGAGCACCGCGAGTCGCGGGGTCGTGACCCGGAGCCCCGAGGAACGGAGCAGATCGGCGTCGGCGTCCATGCTGAGCCTTTCTTTTGCAGGAATCAAGACAACGCGTTCACTGTACACGAGCTTCTGCTGCCGGCCGGCGAGGGGACGCATGCCGCCACCGGAATACGAAGTGTCACGATCCGGTCGCGATCGGCTGGGACGCCGCTGGACCGACCGATCCGCGCGCTAACGTCCGGACATGTCCACGAGCCAGGGTCTGCCTGAACAGGCGAACAGCACCGCGGACGTCCGGGGGATCATCGCGCAGCGGGACCTGGTCGTCGACCTCATCCGGACGGCCTGTGTCGTCCTCGTCGTCATCGTGCACGTCACGATGGTCGGCGTCGCCGCCGATGACCAGGGGGTGCGGGTCACGAGCCCGCTGCAGGAACTCCCCTGGTACGTCGCCGCCACCTGGGTCGGGCAGGTGATGCCGCTGTTCTTCGTGGTCGGCGGGTTCGCGAGCGCGGTCGGCTGGCGCAGCACCGTGGCCCGTGGTGCACCGGGTCCCGCTCGCGACTACCTGGCCACCCGCCTGGTGCGGCTGTTCCGACCGGCGGTGCCGTTGTTCGTGTTCCTCGCGCTCGGGCTCGGGGTCGCCACGGCCGCGGGCACGCCACCGGAGCTCCTGTCCGAGGTCGCGTTCGGCATCGGCTCGCCCCTGTGGTTCCTAGCCGCCTACGGCATCACCCAGTGCTGCGTGCCCGTGATGATGCGCCTGCAGGAGCGCGCGCCCTGGGCGACCCTCGCCGTGCTGCTCGTGCTCGCCGCCGGCGTCGACGCCGTCCGGCTGGCCACCGGTGTGGCCGAGGTCGGACTCCTCAACCTCGGGCCGGTGTGGCTCTTCGCACAGCAGCTCGGCTTCCTCTGGGCCGACGGCTGGTTCGCCCGCCGGTCGAAGGTGCTCCTGCTGGGCGTCGCCGTCGCCGCCTACGCCGTGCTCGTGCCGATGACCTCGGTCGGGCTCTGGGCACCCGACATGCTGCAGGACCTGAACCCGCCGATGCTCCCCCTGGCGTTCCTCGCGATCGCGCAGGCCTGCCTGGCCCAGCTCGTGCACGCGCCGCTCAGCCGGTTGATGCGCACGCGCGCCGCCCTCGGGGCAGTGTTCGTCCTCGGCCGTGACGGCATGACCATCTACCTGTGGCACCTGCCGCTGTTCATCGCGCTGAACGGCATCGCCCTGCTCGTCGGGGTGCCGTTCCCGGCGCCGGGCTCCGGTCCGTGGTGGGCGTCGCGCGTCGTCGCACTCGTGGTGGTGCTCGCCGTCGCGATCGGGGTGGCCCGGGCCCTGCGCTGGTTCGACCGGCCGCTCCCCCGGCTGCTGCCGTCGGCGGATCGTCCGTCGTGGATGGTCATCGCCGTCGGGGCACTGTGCACGATCGGCCCGGCGTTCCTCGTGATGCAGCTGCACCTGTCGTTCGGCGTCGCACTCGTCGGTGCCGCGGCCGTGCCGGTGGGCGTCTGGCTGCTGTCGCGGACCGTCCCGGCACGCGGGGTCGCTCGGATCTGAACCGGTTCTCACCGTCGCGGGGCCACGACGGACCCCCGGCGGACGGAGGATGGCCTCGGCGGGACGCAGCCGCGTCCGCGTGATCCCCAGGAGGCCCCCGACGCCGTCGACACCCGAGTTCTGGAGCACCTGGCGGTTCGACCCCCTGGCGGCGGTGCTCCTCGTCGTCGCCGCGATCGCCTACGGCAGGTGGGTCGCCGTCGCCGCTCGACGGGGTGCCCGGTGGCCGTGGTGGCGTACGTTCGCCTTCGCCACGGCGCTCGTCCTGTTCGGAGTCCTGCAGTTCGGCATCGTCGGCGTCGACGACGAGCGCCTGCGCTGGGCGTTCGTCCTGCGGGCCGCCCTGCTGTTCTTCGCGGTCCCCACCTTCGCCGCGCTCGGTGCGCCCGTCCCGTTGCTCCGGCTCGGAGGCCCGGCTCGCCTCGCGCACGTCGCCGACGCGGTCATGGGGTCACGTCCGGTGCGCCTGCTCGGCAACGCGATCGTCGCCCCGCTGGTCGCGCTCGCGTTGTTCGCCGTCCTGCTCACCCCGTTCTCGGCGGTGGTCCGGGAGTCCTCTGTCTGGGCAGCCGTCATCACGGTTGCCGTGCCGGCGCTCGGCTTCGGCCTGCTCGCGCCGCTGTCCGAGGTCGGTGTGCTCGTCTCGTCGACGTTCGCCACGGCCGAGTTCCTGCTCGCGTTCGTCGAGCTCGTCGTCGACGCGGTACCCGGCATCGTGCTGCGGATCACGAACCACGTGCTCGACGGGTCGCTCGTGCCGGTGGTCGGGCGGGCCTGGTACCCGTCGCCGCTGCAGGACCAGCACCTGGCGGGCGACCTGCTGTGGTTCATCGCCGAGGTGGCGGACATCCCGGTGCTCGTCGCCCTGTTCATCCGGTGGCAGCGGACCGACCGCCGCGAGGCCCGGGCCGTCGACGCCCTGACCGACGAACAGATGGACGAGCTCACCCGGGCGCACCTGCAGCGCCGCGGCTGAGCGGTCCGCGCGACGGCGCGCGACGCCCCGCTGCGCTTCGCTTCGTGAGCAGCAATGGTCGGGTGCCCGAAGGCGACCCGACCATTCCTGCTCACGAACTGCGCTCGTGCCCTACTTCGACGGAGCCCCCGCGGGCTCGGCGTCGGGCTGCGTGGTGACCGAACCGGTCTGCTGCCAGGCGACGGTCTGCTTCGGCTTCGCCAGGAACAGTGCCGCGACGATCGCCGCGATCAGCACGACCGCCGGCAGGAACAGCGACTCACCCATGGCCTTGGAGAACGGCTCGAGCAGGAAGCCCGGCAGCCCGCCCACCTGCTGCTCAGCGCCACCGGCCGTGGCACCACCGGACGACGCCGGGAAGTTCGCGGTGATACGGGCCTCCATCAGGGCGGCGATGCCGGCGGAACCGAGCACCGCACCGATCTGCCGCGTGGTGTTGTAGACGCCGGAGCCGGCACCGGCGAGCTTCGGCGGCAGGTTGCGCGTCGCCGAGACCGACAGCGGGCCCCACATGCAGGCGTTGGCGAGACCGAGGAGCGCGCTCGGCAGGAGCACCCAGCCCCACTCGGCACCGCTCGACAGCAGGGCGCCGAACCAGAACAGTCCGGCCGAGAAGCAGGCGAGACCGAACGCGGCGACCCAACGCGGGTTCCAGCGGTTGAGGTTCTTGCCGACGATCGGCGCGAGGGCGGCGGACAGCACTGCCTGCGGCACGAGGAGCAGGGCGGCCTGGGTCGGCGAGAAGCGCAGGACGTCCTGCGCCCACAGCATGATCGGCAGCGCGAACGAGGCGATCGCGACACCGACGGCCGTGATGGCGACGTTGGCCAGGGTGAAGTTGCGGTCCTTGAACAGGCCGAGCGGCAGCAGCGGCTCGCCCTTCTGCACGCCCTGCCAGACGACGAAGCCGGCGAGCACCACGAGGCCGACGATGATGAGCGACCACACCGAGATCGGACCGGCGATGACACCCCAGTCGTAGGTCTCGCCTTCCTGGATGCCGAAGACGAGCAGGAACAGACCGGCAGCCGACAGGAAGATGCCGAGGTAGTCGAAGCGGTGTCCGTGCCGCTCGAACGACGGCACGAAGCGCTGTGCGAGCACGAACGCGACGACACCGACGGGGACGTTCACGAAGAAGATCCACTCCCAGCCGAAGCCGTCGACGAGCAGGCCGCCCACGATCGGGCCGACGAGCGACGCGACACCGGCGACGGCGCCCCAGAGGCCCATGGCCGCGCCGCGGTTCTGCGGCGGGAAGATGCGCGTGATGACCGACATGGTCTGCGGGCTCATCATCGCGGCGCCGAGGCCCTGCACGACGCGGGCGACGATCAGCACCTCGATCGAGCCGGCCAGGCCGCACCACAGGCTGGCGAGCGTGAAGACGACGAGGCCGATCTGGTACATGACCTTCGGGCCGAAGCGGTCGCCGAGCCGGCCGGTGATGAGCAGCGGCACGGCGTAGGCGAGCAGGTAGGCGCTCGTCACCCAGATCACGGAGTTGATGTCCGCGTCGAGCTCCTGGGCGATGGTGGGGGTGGCGACCGACACGATGGTCGAGTCGACGAGGATCATGAAGAACCCGACGACGAGTGCCCACAGGGCAGGCCACGGCTTCTTCTCGGTCGTCCGCGGAGGCGTGACGGTGGTCATCGAGTGGTTTCCTTGCTGTTCGTGGTGGTGTCTGCGGACGCGGCGGGGGCGTCCCAGGAGATGTGGCCGGCGGCGATGCGGTCGGCCGTGGCGGCGAGCCACTCGATCTGCGTCGTGAGGATGGCACGCACGTACGACACGTCGAGCCAGTACCGCTCGGGCAGGTCCTTGGCACGGACGACCCCGAGGATCTCGTCCGCCTCGTCACGCTGGGCCCGGAGTGCGACGGCCCGTGCCCGGAGGGCGGACTCGGCCTCGTCGACCGACAGGTTCTCGATCTCGGCGACGGCCAGGTGGAAGACGGGGTACTCCTCGGCCGGTTCGGCGATCAACCGGACGAGCCCGTCGTGCAGGGCCGTCCACCCGTCGTCCGTGATGGCGTAGGTGGTGCGTTCCGGACGGTTGCCCGCCCGGTCGGTCCCCACGACCTCGGCGAGGCCGAGCTCCACCAGGCGGCCGACCTGGTGGTACAGGGTGCCGGGCCGGACCTTGACGTTCCGGCCGTCCCGTCGGTGCGTCATCGTCTGGAACATCTCGTAGGGATGCGTCGGCCCCTCGGCCAGGAGCCCGAGCGCGGCGAACGCGAGTGGCGTGAGCGACGGCACACGTGCCTCCAGTCCGCTTGTTCGGTGTCGACTATTCGAAGTGGAATATACGCGTTGGAACAGGCATGAGCAACCGCACAGCAAAGGCCGGTCTGGAGGCCCGTGGCCGTCCCGGCGTGTCGCGCGCGCCCCGTAGACTGGTCGCGTCCCCCCACCCCTGAAGTGCTGGAGAGAACACGTGCCAACGATCGTCGTCGAGGTCATGCCCAAGGCCGAGATCCTCGACCCCCAGGGGAAGGCCGTGGGCAACGCCCTGGCCCGCCTCGGCAAGGCCGACCTGACCAACGTCCGCATCGGCAAGCGCTTCGAGGTGACCGTCGACGGCCCCGTCGACGACGCCAAGCTCGCCGAGGTCCGTGACATCGCCGCCGACGTCTTCTCCAACGCGGTCATCGAGGACGTCGTGTCCGTGACCGTGGAAGGCCAGTGACCCGGATGCGCATCGGCGTCATCACGTTCCCCGGGTCGCTCGACGACCGCGACGCCCAGCGGGCCGTCCGGCTCGCCGGTGCCGACCCCGTCGCGCTCTGGCACGGCGACCACGACCTGCAGGGCGTCGACGCCATCGTGCTCCCGGGCGGGTTCTCCTACGGGGACTACCTGCGCGCCGGCGCGATCGCCGCCAAGGCCCCGATCATGGCCGAGGTCATCGACGCCGCCGGCAAGGGCATGCCCGTGCTCGGCATCTGCAACGGCTTCCAGATGCTGGCCGAGGCCCGCCTGGTCCCCGGAGCACACACCCGCAACGCGCACCAGCAGTTCATCCGTCGCGACCAGAAGCTCCGCGTCGAGACCACCTCGACCGCCTGGACCTCCGGGTTCAGCGCCCAGCAGGAGATCACCATCCCGCTGAAGAACGCCGACGGCCGCTTCGTCGCGGACGCCGACACCATCAAGCGCATCGAGGACAACGGCCAGGTCGTGTTCCGCTACGTCGGTGTGAACCCGAACGGCTCCATCGACGACATCGCCGGCGTCTCGAACGAGCGCGGCAACGTCGTCGGCCTGATGCCGCACCCCGAGCACGCGACCGAGGCCGGCTTCGGCCCGGACACCCCCGCTGCGATGGCCTCGGGCACCGACGGCCTGACCTTCTTCACCTCCGTGATCGAGCACGCGCTCGTCAAGTGACAGGGAACAACGACACCGTGACGACACCCGTTCGCCCGAAGCCCGACACCGTGCAGGACGCGGCGGCCACCCCCGACAAGGAGCAGCCGTACGACGCGCTGGGCCTGAAGCCGGACGAGTACGCCCGCATCAAGGAGATCCTCGGCCGCCGCCCCACGTCGGGCGAGCTGGCGATGTACTCCGTGATGTGGAGCGAGCACTGCTCCTACAAGTCCTCGAAGAACTACCTGCGTCAGTTCGGCAAGAAGGTCACGCCGGAGATGACGAAGAACCTGATGGTCGGCATGGGTGAGAACGCCGGTGTCGTCGACGTCGGCAACGGCTGGGCGGTGACCTTCAAGGTCGAGTCGCACAACCACCCGTCCTACGTCGAGCCGTACCAGGGCGCGGCCACCGGTGTCGGCGGCATCGTCCGCGACATCATCTCGATGGGAGCCCGTCCCGTCGCCGTCATGGACCAGCTCCGCTTCGGCGCGATCGACCACGAGGACACCGCACGCATCGTGCACGGTGTCGTCGGCGGCATCTCGTTCTACGGCAACTGCCTCGGCCTGCCGAACATCGGCGGCGAGACCTACTTCGACCCGGTGTACCAGGGCAACCCGCTGGTCAACGCCCTCGCGGTCGGTGTCCTGCGGCACGAGGACCTGCACCTGGCGAACGCGTCCGGTGCCGGCAACAAGGTCGTCCTGTTCGGTGCACGCACCGGTGGTGACGGCATCGGCGGCGCGTCGATCCTGGCGTCCGACACCTTCACCGAGGGCGGCCCGACCAAGCGCCCGGCCGTGCAGGTCGGCGACCCCTTCGCCGAGAAGGTCCTGATCGAGTGCTGCCTCGAGCTGTTCCAGAAGGACCTGGTCGAGGGCATCCAGGACCTCGGCGCCGCGGGCATCTCCTGCGCGACCTCCGAGCTCGCCAGCAACGGTGACGGCGGCATGCACATCTCGCTCGACGACGTCCTGCTCCGCGACCCCACGCTCACCGCCGAAGAGATCCTGATGTCGGAGAGCCAGGAGCGCATGATGGCGGTCGTCCGCCCCGACAAGCTCGACGAGTTCCTGAGCGTCGTCGGCAAGTGGGAGGTCGAGACCAGCGTGCTCGGCGAGGTCACCGGCACCGGCCGCCTCGTCATCGACTGGCAGGGCCAGGAGATCGTGAACGTCGACCCGCGCACGGTCGCCGTCGACGGCCCGGTCTACGACCGCCCGGTCGCCTACCCGACCTGGATCGACGCGCTGCAGGCGGACACCGCCGCATCGCTCGACCGTCCGGCCGACGGCCCCGCGCTGAAGGCACAGTTCCTCAGCCTGCTCGGTTCGCCGAACCTGGCGTCGAAGAACTGGGTCACGAACCAGTACGACACCTACGTGCTCGGCAACACCGCACTGTCCTTCCCCGACGACGGCGGCATGATCCGCGTCGACGAGGAGACCGGGCTCGGTGTCGCGATCGCCACCGACGCGAACGGCCGCTACTGCCAGCTCGACCCGAAGCAGGGTGCCCGTCTGGCCCTGGCCGAGGCGTACCGCAACGTCGCCGTCACCGGTGCCGTCCCCGCCGCCGTCACCGACTGCCTGAACTTCGGCTCCCCCGAGAACCCCGAGGTCATGTGGCAGTTCTCCGAGGCGGTCGAGGGACTGGCCGACGGCTGCATGGAGCTCGGCATCCCGGTCACCGGCGGCAACGTGTCGTTCTACAACCAGACCGGCACGACCCCGATCCACCCGACGCCCGTCGTCGGCGTGCTCGGCATCATCGACGACGTCGCCAAGCGCGTGCCGTCGGGGTGGCAGGACGACGGCCACAACATCTACCTGCTCGGCACCACGAGCCTCGAGCTCGACGGTTCCGCGTGGGCCGGCACCGTGCACGGGCACCTCGGCGGTCGTCCGCCGGCGGTCGACCTCGCGCGCGAGAAGGCGCTCGCCGAGCTGCTGTACGCGGCATCCGGTGAGCAGCTGCTCACCAGTGCGCACGACCTGGCGGACGGCGGACTCGGCCAGTCGCTCGCCGAGTCCGTGCTCCGCTTCGGCATCGGCGCCCGCGTGGTCCTCGACGAGCTCGAGACCCGCGACGGCATCGACACCGCGACGGCGCTGTTCTCCGAGTCGACCGGTCGCGTCATCGTGACCGTCCGCCGCGAGGACGACGTGCGGTTCCAGGGCATGTGCGACGGCCGGGGCTTCCCGGTGCTGCGCATCGGCGTGACCGACGCGACGTCGAGCACGCTCGAGGTCCAGGGCGCGTTCGAAGCCACGGTCGACGAGCTGCGCGGCACGCACGCTGCGACGCTGCCGGCCCGCTTCGGCGACGTGATCGTCGAGGACGTCACCGAGGGGTACGTCGGCCGCGGGCCGCTCGACTCCGACGGTGCCTTCTCGCCGCGCACCGACGCCTAGGCCCGGTCTCGATGCCGATCGTCACCCTGCCCTTCGCCGAGCTCGTCGACCGGTTCGGCCCCGTGCCGGACGGTATCGAGCTGGACGTCTGGGACGTCGAGTCGCCGTACGGTCGCCCGGACGACGTCGCGATCACGTTCCTGCCGTTCTACTTCGAGGGGCGGCACCGCTGGCAGTTCGTGCACGACCTGCCCGAGCTCCAGCTGCTGCAGCTGCCGAGCGCCGGGTACGAGCACGCCATCCCGCACGTGCCCGGTCACGCGCAGCTGGCGAACGGTCGCGGCATCCACGACGACGAGACCGCCGAGCTCGCGGTCGGCCTCGCGCTGACGTCGCTCCGTGAGATCTCGGCGTTCCAGGTCGACCGGGCGAACGGCGTCTGGGACTCCCGCGAGACCCGATCGCTCGCCGACCGCCGGGTGACCGTCGTCGGCTACGGGGCGATCGGGTCCGCGATCGCCACCCGGTTCGAGGCGTTCCGCACCGAGGTGACCGTGGTCGCCCGGACCGCTCGCGAACAGGACGGCCGGCACGTGCACGCGTTCGGTGAGCTGCCCGAGCTCGCCCCGACGACCGACGTGCTCGTGCTCATCGCGCCGCTCACCGCCGAGACCGAACGCCTGGTCGACGCGGAGCTGCTCGCAGCGCTGCCGGACGGCGCCCTCGTGGTGAACGTGGCGCGCGGCAAGGTCGTCGACACCGCCGCCCTGGTCGCCGAGCTGCGGTCTGAGCGGCTGTTCGCGGCCCTCGACGTCACCGACCCGGAGCCCCTGCCCGCCGGACACCCGCTGTGGACGACGCCGAACACCGTGCTCACCCCGCACGTCGGCGGCAACACCGACCTGAGCGTGCCGCGGTCCATCGAGCTGATGCGCAAGCAGGTCGCCGCGCTGGCCGAGGGTCGCCCGTTCGAGAACCTGATCGAGTTCTAGCGCGCTGCGGCTCCGAACAGGCCGGCGTCTCGTCCGTTCCGACGTCGCGGCGTTGTCCAGACGCCGTCGTGTCGCTCGCACGCCGCAGTGTCGTCGAGACGCCGCAGAATTCGGGGGCGTCTCGACGACTTCGGGGCGTCACACGAACACGCCGGCGTCACGCAGGCACGAACACCCCGGCGTCACACGAACACGCCGGCGTCAGAGCGGGACGACGCAGGTCGGGGTGCCGACCGGGATCTGCGCGACGGCTTCGCCGGGCATGCCCTCGGCGTCGAGCGGCAGCACGGCGACCGCGTCGGACATCTGGTTCGCCACCAGGACGAACCCGGGCACACGCGCGAAGTGCCGAGGCCAGACCCCACCGCAGCGGACCGAGCCGACGACGGCGAGCCCGCCGTCACGCGCGTCGAGCACCACGAGCAGGTCACGCCCGCGCACCGCGACGTACACGCGGCCGACGTCGTCGACCTCGATGTGGCTGAGCAGCGACTCCCCCACGGCACCGTCGAACGTGGGCACGGCGGCGATGGTCGCGAAGGACCCCGACTCGTCGCGGCGGAGCCGGTGCACGTGGCCGTCGAGTTCGCCGGCGACGAGCAGGTCACCGTCGATCCAGGCCATGTGGCGCGGGCCGGTGCCGGGTGCGACGCGGTGCACGCGGAGTGCCTCGATGTCGGGGACCCCGTCGGCCGACACCGTGATGCGGAACTCGTGCAGGGCGTCACCACCGAGATCGGCGACGAGCACCGTGCCGTCCGGGGTCGCGATCGACTGGTGGGCGTGCGGGCCGTCCTGGCGGTCCTGATCGGGACCGGTGGCGTCGGGCAGCGCCGCGACCGCGACGGCGTCGGCCGGGACGGAGCGCTGGCCGGCCTCTCCGTGCAGGACCACACCGTCGCTCGCGGTCACCGAGGCCGCGTGCGACTCGGCCGAGGCGAGGGAGATCGCGGTCACCGTTCCGGAGACGTAGTTCGTGACGACGAGCGCGCCCGAGGGATCGACCCGGACGTGGCAGGGGGCGTCACCGCCACCGGGGGCGTCCCACAGGTGGTCGAGCGCGCCGCCCTGCAGTCGGAAGGCCGACACGGCGCCGTCGTTCGTCTCCGACACGGCGTAGACGCGGTCACCCGAGACCGCGAGGAACGAGGGGTCGTCGAGCACGGCGACGGTCCGGGCCGCAGCAGTGGCACCGACCGTGCCGGCGTCGACCAGCGAGATGCCCGTGGCGTTCCCGCCGCCGGTCGCCGTGTACGACCCGATGAGCAGCGACGGCAGCTCGGCGCTCATTCGTCGCGGCCCGCGATGCGCTCGTGGTGGTGGATGACCTCGGCGACGATGAAGTTGAGGAACTTCTCGGCGAAGGCAGGGTCGAGGTGGGAGTCGGCGGCGAGCGACCGGAGCCGTGCGACCTGGACCTGTTCGCGGTCCGGGTCTGCGGCCGGCATGCCCGACTCGGCCTTCAGGTGCCCAACGCGCTGCGTGTACTTGAAGCGCTCCGCGAGCATGTGGATGACGGCGGCGTCGATGTTGTCGATGCTCTGCCGGATGCTCCGGAGTTCGGCGACGGCGCTGGTGTCCGCGCTCGTTTCGGCCTCGGGCGGGGTGACCTCGTCGTTCATGGTCCGAGCCTACTGGCGGTCGTGCAGCGGAACCCGGCCCGCTGCTGCGAGAATGTGCACATGTCGGTCCTGCTGGTGATCTCGGGTGTCTGTGCGGTCCTCGCGGGCCTCGTCCACGTGTACATCTTCTTCCTCGAATCGATCATCTGGACCAGTCCGCAGGCACGCCGGATCTTCGGCATCGCTTCCGAGACCGAAGCCGTGGCGACCCGTTCGCTCGCCTTCAACCAAGGCTTCTACAACCTGTTCCTGGCGATCGGGGCGATCCTCGGCATCGTGCTCGTGCTGGCCGGCAACACCGTGAGCGGCTGGACCCTCGTGGTGTTCTCGACCGCGAGCATGCTCGGTGCCGCGGTGATCCTGCTCGGCACGGGTCGCAAGTACGTCAACTCCGCCTTCAAGCAGGGCACGCTCCCCCTGATCGCGCTGCTCTTCGCGCTGCTCGGCTCCACCGTCGGCGTTTAGTCGGACGCCCCCGAACTACGAAAGCGACAGGGTGCCACCGAACATCGGCGGCACCCTGTCGCTTTCGCGTGAAGGTCGTGAAGGTCGAGACCCGCTCTAGCCGAGCTTGTCCTCGAACTGCGCCGGCAGCTTGTCGAGCGCCCACTCGATCGCAGCCGTGGTGCCCATCGAGAACGCGGACGACACGTCCTTGTCGTCGAAGACGATCGCGTGCCCGGCCTCGACCGACGGCACCTTCTGGAACAGCTTGTTCGACGAGGCTTCTGACGCTTCGACGTAGATCGGCAGGATCAGCGTCAGGTCGGCGTCGAGCAGGTCGAGGTTCTCGTCGGACAGGTGCACGGAGAACTCCTTGCCGGCCTGCTCGTCGATGGCCTTCGGGATCTCGAAGCCCAGGTTCCGCATGAAGGTCGAACGGCTGTCGGTGGAGGCGTACGCCCCGAAGCCCTCGGAGCTGTAGGCACCGACGACGGCGGTCTTGCCTTCGAAGTCCGGGTGCGCCTTGCGTGCTGCGGCGTAGGCGTCGTCGAGGCCGGAGAGCAGCTTCTTGCCCTCGGACTCCTTGCCGAGCGCCTTCGCGATCATGGTCGTCTGCTGCTCGGTCGAGGCGAGGTAGTTCTCGCCGCCCTTCGGGATCGCGACGGTCGGCGCGATCGCGGACAGCTTGTCGTACCGCTCCTTGTCACCCGAGGACTTCACGTCGAGGATGACGTCGGGGTTGAGCTTGAGGATGTCCTCGTAGCTCGGCTCGAGCGTCTGGATGATCTTCGGCGACTTGTCGTACGCACCCTTGAGCCACGGACCGACACCGTCTCCGCCGAAGGCGAGCCAGTCGCTCGCACCGACCGGCTGGACACCGAGCTCGAGCGCGGTCTCGGCGTCGCCCCACCCGAGCGCGACGACGCGCTTCGGCGCCGACTCGATGGTGGTGGTGCCGAGGCCGGTCGTGATCGAGACCGGGAACGCGGCGTCGGACGACCCCGACGACGCCGAGTCGGTCGAGGAGCCGGAGCCGGACGCGCAGCCGGCGAGGACGAGGGACGCAGCGACGACGGCGCCGGCTGCGGCGAGCACGCGTCGGAGACGCAAGGGAGAACGATTCACGAAGGGTAGCCTAACCTAACGGGGTACTCAGGAACACGGCTGGCTAGGCTGGGTGACCGTGGCGTTCACCGATCCAGGCCGCACGCACCTCGCGGTGCTCGGCTCCCCCATCGCACACTCGCTCTCGCCCACGCTCCACGCTGCGGCCTACGATGCGCTCGACCTGCCCTTCACCTACGGGAGGCACGAGGTCGCGTCCGGCGAGCTCGCCGCGTTCGTCGCGGGGCTGGGTCCGGAATGGCGTGGGCTGAGTCTCACGATGCCGCTCAAGCGCGAAGTGCTGCCGCTGCTCGACCGCACCACCCCGCTCGTCGACGAGCTCGGGGTGGCCAACACGGTCGCGTTCCGCCACGAGGGCTCCACGATCGTGCGAGCCGGCGCCAACACCGACGTGCAGGGGCTCGTCCGCCCGGTCGAGGCGCTCGGACACCTGCCCGGCGAGGCCACGATCCTGGGCGGCGGAGCCACCGCGGCGAGCGCCCTGACGGCTGCCGTGCGGCTCGGGGCGTCGCTCGTCCGGGTGTTCGTCCGTGACACCGCGAAGACGCGTGCGCTGGTCGACCTGGCCGTCCGGCTCGGGGTGACGCTCGAGGTGCACCCCCTGAGCGAACTCGCCGGCACGCACCACGGGTTCGTCCTCTCGACGCTGCCGGGTGGTGCCGCCGACCCGCTCGAGTTCCACCCGTCGGGTCCGGACGCCGTGCTGTTCGACGTCGCCTACGAACCGTGGCCCACCGCGGTCGCCAGCCGGTGGACCGACGCCGGGGGCCGCGTGTTGAACGGCCTCGACATGCTCACCGAGCAGGCGATCGGGCAGATCCGCGTCTTCCTGACCGGTGACGAGGACGAGCTGCTCCCCGACGAGGCCGGGGTCCGCCGGGCGATGCGCACCGCGGTCGGCCTGCCGGCGGTCATCGGCCGCTAGCCCCAGAGGCAACGTCGACGACGTCCGTCAGACGACCACGCCGTCCACGTAGAACCAGCGGCCCTGCTCCCGGACGAAGTCGCTCGTCTCCTCGAGCGTGCCGCGCTCGTCGTCGGAACGCCACCACGCGCGGAACGTGACGGTGCCGTGGGAGTCGAACGGGCCTCCCGAGGTGGTCGCCAGCACGTCCAACCGGGTCCAGCGCTGCGTCGGGTCCAACTCGAGACCCGCCGGCCGGGTGCGCGGATGCCAGGTGAGCAGCAGGTACTCCGGCAGGCCCAGCGCGAAGGCGCTGAAGCGGGAGCGCATGAGCCGTTCCGCGGTCGGCGCCACGGCCCCGGCGTGCAGGGGGCCGCAGCACTCCCCGTAGGGGTTGCCGCTCAGGCAGGGGCAGCGCGTCGTGTCGGTGACCACCGGCCGAACGCTAGTCGACGATGGACAGTGTGACGGTGATGTTGCCGCGGGTGGCGTTCGAGTACGGGCAGATCTCGTGTGCACGCTCGGCCAGGCGCTGCCGCTGCTCCTGCGGGGCGTTCGGGGCGTAGACGTCGAGCTCGACCGCGAGGCCGAAGCCCCCGTTCCCGGTGCCGCCGATGCCGACCTCGGCGGAGACCTCGGCGCCGGTGGTGTCGACCTCGAGCTCCTTGCCGGCGGCGTGCAGGGCGCCGAGGAAGCACGCGGCGTACCCGGCGGCGAAGAGCTGCTCGGGGTTCGTGCCCTCGCCGCTGCCGCCCATCTCCTTGGGCGGGCGGGTGTCGAGGTCGAGCCGGTCGTCCTCGCTGCGGACGTGTCCGTCGCGGCCGCCCCCGGTGGCGTGGGCAGCGGCGGTGTAGACGATGTCGAGACTCATGGTCCGAGGTCACCGTGCTCGCCTGGACGAATCCTGAGCGGCAGCACCGCGTCGCGGGTGCGGTAGCGCCGAGCGGCGAGCGCTCGGGCGTGTCCGGGTGGGGAGCGGCGGCGGGGCCGGTGCGCTGCGCATCGAGTGAGCAGAAGATGTCGAGTCCCTCGCCCGCACCCGACATCTTCTGCTCACGAACGCGAGGACGAACGCGACCGCCCGGGCACCCAGCACCCCCACCGGGTAGACATGATGAGTGTTCAAGATCGGGTGGCAGGTGTTCCGGGAGCGGTTCCCCGCGCTCATCGGGCCGCGGTACCGCCGTCGCGTCGTGGTCGTCGCCGCCGTCGTCACGGTGGTCGCGTTCATCGGACTGCAGTACCTCGCGCTGCTCGTCGACGACGGTTCGGTCCCCCTCGCGGTGTGGCTGGTCGCATCGGCACTGTTCGCGGCCGGGATCGGCGGGTTCGGTTCGTGCTTCGTCCCGATCGGCCCGAAGGGGTGGGCGGTCCCGCCGATCCCCGGCATCGGATGGCGCACGCAGGAGGCCGTCGCCCGGTACTACCGCCGCGATCCGCCTCCGGTCGACCCGAGACACCGCGACGCCCTCCTCGACCGCATGCCCGAGACCCGCGACCTGATCGTCCGCGGCGCGTTCCGGGGCTTCCTGCTGCTCGGCAGCTGGGCCCTGGCACTCGTCGCGACCGTGGTGGTCAACATCGCCACCGTGCCGGCCGGCGACGGGCTCGTCGGGCTGTCCGCCTTCTGGTTCGTCGTGCCCCTGAGCGGCGCCGTCACCGCGATCGGAGGACTGCGCACCCTCGGCCGCCAGGAACAGCTCCGCGTCGAGGCCGAAGCGCTCCCGCCTGTCCCCCCGCCCCTGCCGCCCCGCGGCCGTCCCGGCGCACGGAGCGGCAGCAAGCTCGCCCTGCCGGAGGAGTGACCCGTGTTCACGCTCGGCTGGCAGGTCTTCCGCCGGCACGTCACCGACGTGCTCGATCCGGCACGCGTCCGTCGTGCCGCCCTGTGGTCCGGCATCGCGGCGATCGTCGCGCTGGTCGGCATGGCCGTCCTGGAGGCCCGGGTCGACTGGACGGAGACCACCCCGGTCCGCAGCGTGGTCGCGATGGTGCTGCTGGCGCTCGGCGTCGGACTGCTCACCTTCGCGTGCATCCCGACGTGGCAGCCGCCGGACCCCTCGACGACGATCAACGGTCGGCAGGTGCGGCCCTCGTGGCAGCTGGCCGCGCGGGGCGCCACGCAGCTCTACGTGCAGCGTCGTCCGGTGCCGGTCCTGCCGGAGCACCGCGACATCGTCCGCACCGACACGGTCCTGCTTCGGCGGGGGCTGATCGGCATGCTCGCCCGCGTCGCACCGTTGCTCGGTTCGGGGCTCGTCGCCGTCCTCGGGGCGTCCGTCCTCGGGGTCGCCAGCTGGTTCCACGTGCTCTTGATCGCGGTGTACACGATCGGACTGTCGGAGTACTTCGTCCACCTCGGCCGCTCCGAACGAGCCCGCCTGGCCGCCGAGTCCCTGAAGCCCGCACCCGGGACGCCCGCACGCCCCATCGAGTGAGCAGAAGACGTCGAGTCGCGCAGCCGCACCCGACGTCTTCTGCCCACTGGGCGAACCGACGGGCCCGAGCCGCGCCCCGACGCGCACCACTGTCGGCGGCGACGGGCACACTGGGCGCATGTGTGGAAGGTTCGTCGTCTCCGACACCACGGCCGATCTGTTGCCCGAGCTCATGGGCGAGCTCGCCAGCAGGACCGAGCACGTCGACGAGGACACCGGCGAGGTGCACCCCGGCCTCGCCCCGAGCTGGAACGTCGCCCCGACCGACCCCGTGTACGCCGTCCGCCAGCGGCACGGCGAACGGGAGCTGCCGCAGATCAGCTGGGGCTTCGTGCCGAGCTGGGCGAAGGACTTCCAGAAGCAGCGGCCGAAGCCGATCAACGCCCGGATCGAGACGGTCGCGACGAGCGGCATGTTCAAGCGGGCCTTCGCCACGAACCGCTGCATCGTCCCGGCGCAGGGCTACTACGAGTGGGTGGTGCGCGAGGACGGCAAGGAACCCCACTTCGTACACGAACCCGGCGGCGCCCTGGCGATGGCCGGCGTCGTGAGCGCCTGGCCCGATCCCACGAAGCCCGAGGGCGACCCGGACAAGTGGCGCCTGTCGCTCGCGATCATCACCCGTGACGCCCACGTCGCCCCGGGCGAGGTCCACGACCGCATGCCGGCGTTCCTGACGCCCGACGGCTACGATGACTGGCTCGGCGGCGATCTGCTCTCCGACGACCTGCTGGCCCTGCTCGACCACGAGTCGCTGACGGTGGCCGCGGGCCTTGCACAGTACGAGGTCTCCCGCACGGTGAACAGCGTGCGGAACGACGGACCGCAGCTCATCGCGCCCGTCGCGTAGGCGGTCGCGCCCCGCGCGCGGACAGGAGGCCCGGATCACCGCAGCGGGTCTGCTGCGGTGATCCGGGCCTCCAGTCCGGTGCCCTGTTACGGACGTGCGCTGCGGCGGATGCCCGGCGCGACGCCGACCGCGATCCGTCGTCGGGTCACCAGGAGCACGCCCGCCAGCATGAGCGCGAGTGCCGCGAGCCCGAGGCCGACCAGTCCGGTCACGCCCGTGAAGGCGAGCTCGGTGCCGTGGACGATCGCGGCGAGCCCGGTCGGGAACGTGACCGTGACGGTCGCGGTGACCGTCTGTCCCGCGCTGTCGGTGACCGAGTAACCGACGAAGGCGGTTCCTGTGAAGCCGTCTTCCGGGGTGAAGACGACCCGGCCGTCGCGGATGGTCCACGTGCCCTGGTCGGCGAGGACCACACGGTCGGTCGGCGTGCCGGACTCGGGGTGGAGCAGGTGCAGCGTGCCCGACTCGAACGTGGCGCCGCCCGTGGCGGAGTCGTTGTCGAGCGGATCCACGACGACCCGGTGTCCGACGATCCCGATGGCGGAGTCGTCGGTGGCGACCGCGGCGGCGACCACGGTCATGGTCGCGGTGGCGGTGGCCGTCTGCCCCGAGGCGTCCGTCACCGTGTAGGTGAAGGTGTCCGTGCCGGTGAAGCCGGCGGCGGGGGTGTAGACGTACGCGCCGTTCCGCTGGATCGTCACGGTGCCGTGGGCGGGCTTCCGGGCCGGGGCGGCGGTGAGGCCGGTGCCCTGGTCGTCGGCGAGCAGGCCGTGGCGGGCGTCACGGGTGACGGGGGTGCCGGACACGGTGTGCCCGGAGTCGTCCGCTGCGGCGATGCCGACCGTGATCGTGACGGTGGCGTCGACCTGCTGCTCCATCGAGTCCTGCGCACGGTAGGTGACGGTGTCGGTGCCCGAGAAGCCCTTCGCCGGGGTGTAGACGAACGTGCCGTCGGCGGCGATGGAGGCCGTGCCGTGGCGGGCCTGACCCACCGCGACGACCGTCAGGGCGTCACCGTGGTCGTTGCCGAGCACGCCGTGGCCGGCGACCCGGACCGTCTTTCCGGCCGTGGTCGTGGCCTTGTCGTCCTTCGCGGTCGGGGCGACGTCGATGACGACGCGCGCGAACGCCGCGGTGCCGTCGGCGTCGTTGGCCGAGTAGGTGAACCAGTCACGACCGGACCAGTTCGACGTGGGCGTGTAGACGTACGAGCCGTCCTTCTCGAGCGAGAGCTTTCCGTTGAACGGCTTCGTCTCCATGGCGGCCCAGAGCCCGCGACCGGAGTCACCGACCAGCACGCCCCTGTCGGCGGTCATGCGCATGCTGCGGTTCGTCGACATGGTGTGCCAGTGGTCGACCGCGGCGACGCCGACGACGACCGTGACCGTCGCGGTCGAGGTCCGTCCGGCGCCGTCGGTCACCGTGTACTCGAACGTGTCCGCGCCGGAGAAGCCCTTCGCCGGGGTGTAGACGAGCGAGCCGGGCTCGGTGCCCTCGGTCACCGTGCCGTGCTCGGCGCGGCCGTGCGCGGTGACGGTGAGGCCGGTGCCGCGGTCGTTGCCGGCCAGGGTCGCGCCGCTGATCGGCAGCGCGGTGTTCGCCGCGGTGCGCAGGGCGTCGGCGACCGCGGTCGGCGTGACGGTCACGGTGACGGTCGCCGTCGCGGTGCCGCCGGTCGGGTCGGTCACCGTGTAGGTGAACGTGTCCGTGCCGGAGAACCCGTCGGCGGGCGTGTACGTGACCGAGCTGGCTCCGGTCGTCGCGCTGCCCGTGATCGTGGCGGTGCCGTGGCCGGGCGTCGACACCGCGGTGACGGCGAGCTCCGTGCCCGAGTCGTTGCCGGTGACGGCGACGTCGACCGGAGTCGCGGCGCTCGTCGTCGCGGTGTCCGCGGCGGCCTTCGGGGCGACGACGATCGTCACGGTGCCCGTGGTCGTCCCGCCGGAGCCGTCGGTGACCGTGTAGTCGAACCCGTCCGGGCCGGAGTAGCCCGGCTCGGGCTTGTAGGTGTACGAGCCGTCCTCGTCGACCGTGACCTCGCCGTGCGAGGGCTTCGTGTGGTCGGTGACCGCCAGGTCGGTGCCCTTCGCACCGTCGAGCAGGCCGGTGCCGGCCGGCACGGTGGTGGTGGCGTCGGCCTCGGCCGAGGTCGACCCGCCGCCGGCGACCGGGGTGACGGTGACCGTCACGGTGCCGGTGTTCGTGGCGCCCGACGGGTCCATCACCGTGTAGGTGACGGTGTCCGTGCCGGAGAAGCCGTCCTTCGGCGTGTAGGTGATCGTGCCGTCGTCGTTGCGGGTCGCGGTGCCGTGATCGCCGCCGGAGACGGACACGATGGTCAGGCCGGTGCCGTGGTCGTTGCCCGTCAGGGCGCCGGAGGTGACCGTGGTGCTGCCACCCGCCGCGACGGTGAGGGTGTCGGGCTCCGTGCCGGGGCGGACCGTGACCGTCACGGTGCCGGTGGTGGTGCGGCCGGCGGGGTCCGTCGCGGTGTACGTGAAGGTGTCCGTCCCCGAGAAGCCGTCCTTCGGCGTGTACGTGAACGAGCCGTTCCCGGCGAGCTCGACCGTGCCGTGTGCGGGCTGCTGGTCGACGGTCGCGGTCAGGCCGGTGCCCCGGTCGTTCGCGAGCACGCCGTCGCCCTTCGCGACGGTCAGCGTCGAGCCGGCCGTGGCGGTGGCGGTGTCGGCCGTGGCGCGGGGGCCGACGACGACCGTGACCGTGCCGGTGGTGGAGCTGCCGGCGGTGTCGGTCACCGTGTAGGTGAAAGTGTCCGTGCCCGAGAAGCCGTCGGCCGGGGTGTAGACGACGCGGCCGGTGCCACGGTCGAGGGTGACCGTGCCGCGGGCGGCGCCGGTCTCGCCGGTGCCGGTGCCGGTGCCGTTGCCGGCCCCGCCTGCGGTCACGTCGGTCACGGTCAGCCCCGTGCCCCGGTCGTTGCCGGTCAGGGTGGCGGGGTCGATGGACAGCACCTCGTCGGCGCGGGTCGAGACCGTGTCGGCCGTCGCGACGGGTCGCACGGTGATCGTGACGGTCGCTGCGCCGGTGGTGACGTCGCTGCCGTCGGTCACCGTGTAGGTGAACGAGTCGGTGCCGGACGCGCCGGCGGTCGGCGTGTACTCGACCGAGCCGTCCGCTGCGACGACGGCCGTGCCGTGGGACGGACCGGCGACGATCGTGGTCTCGAGGTCCGAACCGCGGTCGTTGGCCTGCACGTCGATGGTCACCGGGGTGCCGGCGTCCGTCGACGCGGTGTCGGCGCCGATCGTCGGGTTGACGGTGATGGTGACGGTCGCGGTGCTCGGCGAGCCGGAGCCGTCGACGGCCGTGTACGTGAACGCATCGGGGCCGGAGTACCCGTCGGTCGGGGTGTACGTGTACGTGCCGGTGGCCTTGTCGAGCGTCAGCGCACCGTGCGAGGGGGACGTGTTCGACGCCACGGTGAGTCCGGTGCCGGAGTCGTTGCCGAGCACGCCGGCCGCACGGGTACCGGCGGTGGCCGTGCCGCCCGCGGCGACCTTGACGGTGTCGTCCTGTGCCGCCGGGGCGACCTGCACGGTGACGGTGACGGTGTCCGTCCCGCCGCTGCCGTCGGTCACGGTGTACGTGAAGGAGTCGGTGCCGGAGAACCCGGCGGCCGGGGTGTACGAGTACGAGCCGTCCGGTCGCACCGTCGCCGAGCCGTGGGCGGGAGTGCTGCTGCCGGTGACCGTCAGGCCGGTGCCCAGGTCGTTCGCGAGCACGTTGCCGGTCGTCGTCGACCCGGCCGTCGCGGTGGCGGCATCGGCCGTCGCGGTCGGCAGCACGGTGAGCCGAACCGTCGCGGTGACGGTCGCGCCGGAGCCGTCCTTCGCGGTGTACGTGAACGAGTCCGGGCCGGAGTACCCCTTGTCCGCGCCGTAGGAGAACGACCCGTCGGGGCCGATCTTCACCAGTCCGTGCGACGGCTGGCCGTGGCCGGTGAGGGTCAGGTCCGACCCGCGGTCGTTCGTCAGGACGCCGTCCGCTGCGTTCACCTTGAGCACGGTGCCCGCGTGCACGCTGTAGGCGTCGTCGGAGCCCTTCGGTGCGACGGTGACGGTCACGGTGCTGGTCGAGGTCTGCCCCGACGAGTCCTTCGCCGTGTACTGGAACGTGTCCGAGCCGGAGAACCCGCCGGCCGGGGTGTACGTGTACGAGCCGTCGGCGGCGACCGTGGCGGTGCCGTGTGCCGGCGTGGTGTTCGAGACGACGGACAGGCCGGTGCCGCTGTCGTTCGCGAGCACGCCCGAGGCGGCCGGCACCTTCAGCGTCGTGCCGGTGGGGGTCGTGGCGGTGTCGCTGCTCGTGGTGACGTGCGTGGCCTTCAGCGTGTTCGTGAAGGTGACCAGGACGTCGGTGCCGTCGGCGGTGGTGGCTGCCGGGAACGTGAAGGTCCCCGTGGTGCCGGTGCCGCTGGCGACGGTCGTGCCGGTCGTCTGGTCGACCGCCTTCCACGTGGTGTCGTAGTTCGCCAGGTCGGTCGTGCCCGCGGCGGTCTGCTTGACCGTGTAGTCCTTGTTCGGCGTCGTCAGGACCGCGCCGGCCTTCTGCGCCTGCACGCCGGTGGCGGAACCGCTGGTCGTGCCGGCGCTCCCCGGCTTGGTGGTGTCGATGCCGCCACCGCTGATGGCCAGGGCGAACTGGTCACCGCTGCCCCAGCGCTGGTCGACGCTCGCCGCACCGGTCACGGTGTCGGCGTAGTTGCAGCTGGCCAGGTCGGACGCGGCGAAGTCACCGGCGATCCGGAAGTTGCGGACCTCCTTGCCCGAGGTCGGGTCGAGCTGGTAGATCGTCGTGACGGTGCTGCCCGTCGGGGTGTTGGAGACGTACAGGTAGCCGTCGGACGAGAACGCGATGCCGGGGCTGTTCGTGCCGGCGGGCAGGGTGGCGATCGCGCTGGTGGTCATCGCGGTCGTGCCGGAAGCCGTGGGGACGGCGTCCGTGTTCACCCGGTACACCGTGTCCGACGCGACGACGAAGAACAGGCCGCGCGAGCTGAACGCGAAGTCACCGTTGCCGTCCTTCAGCCCGTCGATCTGCCCGACCTGGCCGAGGTACTTGCCGCTCTTCGGGTCGTACGCACCGAGCCAGCCCTTGTTCGAGCCGTAGTAGTAGATGCCCGTCGCCGGGTTCACCGCGCCGCGGATCACCGAGCGGACGGACTCCGTCGCGACCGGGTCGGATGCGACACCGGTCTTCGGGTCGAACTGCCGCAGGGTCGCCGTCTGGTTGTTCGACGCCGCGAACATCGAAACGCCCTCGCGCGAGATGCCGAGGCCGTTGTTCGCGCCGGTTCCGAGGTTGGTGACGTCGGCGGTCGTGCCCTGCGAGGCCCCCGTGCTGATGTCGACCGCGACGACCTTGCCGGTGCCGTCGATCGCGTACAGCGTCTCCTGCGGCGTGCAGACCATGGCGCCGTCCTTCGTGGCGCTGACGGCCGAGGCGGGTGCGGCCGCGACGACCGCCGAGGTGGCCGTCAGCCCGGTGCCCACCAGGAGTGCGGCTCCGAGCACGGCGACGGCGCGCAGGCCGGGTCGGCGGGTGGCACGGGTGCCGACAGGACGGTCCGGACCGTCGGTGGGCACAGCGGTGCCCGGGTTCGTACGCTGCATGATCACTTTCGGGTCGAGACGATGCGGGCACCGAGACGGACCGGAGGATCAGGGAGAACGGTCGTTGGCGCCAGGTTGATCCTGGCAGTTCCTCGCGTCCGGATGGGGACAAACCGGGTCCCCAATAGGGGGGACCACTCGTTGTGGGGGTACGCCGCAGACGCGAAGAACCCCCGCCGGCAGGCCGGCGGGGGTTCGAGGATCAGGGAGCGATCAGCAGTGGATCAGGCGGTCGGACGGATGACGTCCGGCAGCAGTACGTGCAGGCGCTCGGACAACCGCGCCTTCGCTTCGTCGAGGGACCGGAAGTCCCCCACGTACTCGCCGAAGGTGTCGGCGACGAAGAAGTGGCTGCCCTGGCGGTCGACGGTGCCGCCGTAGTAGCCGCCGTAGTTCGCGACCCACAGGCCGGTGTCGGCCTGTGCCCACGAGATACGCACGGGGGCCGCCTGCACGGGAGCCACGACCTGGGCCTCGATCTCGGCGATGACCTCGATCGTCTGGGTGTCCAGGGTCACCTCGGCCTGTTGGCGATGGGCGACGGTCGTGCTCATGGTCCTGCTCCTTCGTGCTGTGCTGCGTTCTGGGTGGTGCCGGTGGTTCCGGGTGGTGCGGGCGTCGCGGTCGACGCCGGTGGTGCTGGTGTCCGCTGCCGTCACTCGACCGGCCGGATGACCGGCGGGAGCATGACGTGCAGCTGGTCCTCGAGCTTGGTCTGCGCCTCTTCGAGGGACGCGAACTCGCCCACGACGAGCCCGAAGGTGTCGGAGGCCACGTAGCGGTCGTCGCGCTTGTCGACGCTGCCGCCGAAGTACCCGCCGTAGCCGGCGATCCACTCGCCCTGGTCTTCCTGCACCCAGGTGACCTTGGCGCGCTTGGGGCGCGAGGAAAGCGCTGCATCGGCTTCGAGGATCGCGATGGTGTCCACGGTGTCGGTGTCGAGGGTGACCTCGGCCTGCGTCGCGTTGTTCACGGTGATGCTCATGTCGCTCTCCTTCACGATCCGGGGTACATCTGCTGACACCAGAACGCTACGAGAAGTGCCGAGGGGATCGCCAGCCAGGCCCGTGGATTCACGGGTTCCGTCAATGCCATGCATCGGACAGCCCCGGATCTCCGGGCAGGTGCGTCGCACTTCCGGGGTACAGCGCCAGGATCGGGGTACTCGTTTTCCGGATCGACGCGATCGGGGGACGAGACGGCGCGGACACCGGTCTGGAGGCGCGACTCGCTAGCGTCGGCACGTGACCTCCGACAAGCCCCGCGTCGACGGCCGCGCCCCGGCCACCTGGCGCAGCCGTCGGTTCGCCACGGGGCTGGCCGTCGCCTACGGCGTCGCCCTGGCGCTCGTCGGGTTCTGGGGCTCCCCCGTCGACGCCGCAGGAGGCCCGTGGCTCACCCGCGTCCTCGCAGCCGCGCACCGTCACGGCCTGCCCGAGCGCATCGACTACGCCGCCGTGGAGTCCCTGGCGAACGTGGTCTACTTCGTGCCGCTCGGCCTGCTCGTGGTGCTGCTCGCCGGTGCGCGGTGGTGGTGGGCCGCCATCGCAGCAGGACTCATCGTCAGCGCGTGCATCGAGACCGGTCAGGCGCTGTTCCTACCCGCCCGCACCGCGACCGTCGACGACGTCCTCGCGAACGGCGTGGGGGCGCTCGTGGGGGCCGTGGTGAGCGTGCTGCTGCTCAGCCGTGCGGCTCGGCGTCGCTGAGGACGATCTCCAGACACGAAGAAGCCCCCGGAGCAGATGCTCCGGGGGCTTCCGCCATCTCTCGACCGTAGTCCGCCGACGCGCAGCCGCCACCCCGCCGGGCAGCGACCACCCCGTTCCACTAGCCTGCACTGAGCATGATTCGCCCAACCAGCATCGTCGACAACCCTCTCGTCCGTCAGGCTCCGATCAGCGGCCTGTTGGCGCTGTCGGCGTTCCTCAGCGTCGTGATGCCGTCGCTGGTGATCACCGAGCACGACCTGTTCGTCGCGAGCGTGGTCGGCATGGTCGTCGCGACCCTGCTGAGCGCGATCCCCACGCTCGTGCGCCGCGCGGCCTGGGTGGTGCCGATCCTGCTGACCGTCGACTTCCTGACGATCGCACTGCTGCGCACCGGGACGGGCGCGGGGGCGTCGGTGTTCACCGCGCTCGTGGTGCTGCCGGTGATCTGGTGGGCGTCGCTCGAGGGGCGTCGGACCGTGGTGTTCGCGGTCCTCGGCCTGCTGGTCGTGATGCTCGCCCCGTACGTGCTGACCCCGACCGACCCGCCCGGGCCGAGCGAACTCGTCCGCGTCGGCGCCGTCGTGATCGTGTTCGGCACGGTCGCCGTCGTCGTGCACGAACTCTCCCGTCGTTCGCGCCTGAACCTGCGGTCGGCCGAGGCCCGCGAGGGCAAGGTCCGCGCCGAGATCGACCGGGCGGCAGCGGTCCAGCGGTCACTGCTCCCGACGACGACCGGCCGCATCACCGACGACGTCGTCGTCGCCGGTGCCTGCCTGCCCGCCCGGAGCGTCGGCGGTGACTTCTTCGACTGGTACCCGACCAACAGCGGTGTGGCGGTGAGCCTCGGGGACGTGATGGGGAAGGGCGTCGGCGCCGGCCTGATCGCCGCAGCCGTCCGGTCGACACTCCGGAGCGCCCGGACGGTCGACGATCCGGCCGAGGCGCTGAAGCGGGCATCCGACGGCCTGACCGCCGAGGGCGTCGGACCGGACCTCGCCTTCACCACGTTGTTCCACGCCCGGATCTCCGACGACGGCACCCTCCGGTGGTCCGACGCCGGGCACGGGCTGAGCTTCGTGCTGCGCGCCGACGGGCACGTCGACCGGCTCCGGTCCGGGGACATGCCGCTGGGGCTCGGCATCCGCGAGGAGTGGG
Organism: Curtobacterium sp. MCSS17_011; assembly: GCF_003224275.1. Lineage (NCBI taxonomy): Bacteria > Bacillati > Actinomycetota > Actinomycetes > Micrococcales > Microbacteriaceae > Curtobacterium > Curtobacterium sp. MCSS17_011. Next base: position 96,990 of record NZ_QKLE01000003.1, read on the forward strand.
CGACGGCCGAGGGCACCCTCGAACCCGGTGACCTGCTCGTCTCGTTCAGCGACGGCGTGCTCGACCTGTACGACGACCTGGACCAGACGATCGAGTCCGTCGCCGCGATCGCCCGTGCCGGCCGCGACCCGCACGCGGTCGTGCTCGCGCTGTCGGCCCGCGCCGACGAGGTGCCGCACGACGACGACGTCACGGTGATCGCGATCCGCCGGCAGCCGGTCGAGGTGGACACCGAGCGACCGCTCGCGGTGCACGCCGACTGAGCGGTGCACGCCGACTGAAGTGCCGCGAGCGCACGGCGACCGGCGCGGAACGCGCGCTCGGCCTGCAGAGGTTGGTACGCGCCGCCGCTCGAACCCGAATCGTGCGGCGACGCGTGCAGACGATGAGCGTCTGCCCTCGGACGCCCTAGCGTCCGCGGTCTGTGGGGGCGGCCCGACGAGCCACCCGGAGGGTCAACCGACTCCGTCGAGGTCCCAGACGGGCGGCACGTACGCGCGGGACCAGCCCTCGCGCAGGCGCGTCACGGCGCGGTCGAAGGCCTCGAGCAGGTCCATCTCCGGCCGCACCATCGACTGCAGTTGCAGCCCCTCGTAGGTCGCGAGCAGCTGCTCCGAGCCGCGCGCCGGTTCCATCGTGCCCGGCTCGCGCCCGAGCAGGACGTCACGTTCCAGGGCGTGCTGCACGAAGGCATGGAACCGTCGCCACCGGGCGTGGAGCATCGGCGCGAGCGGGTGCTCGGGCGACGCCGCGATGTTCAGTGTCGCCGTCAGGAACCGCATGAGCGACGGGTCGGCCACGTTCGCGGTGACGATCGCACGCAGGAACCGGATGGTGCCGTGCTGTTCAGCCAGGGGCATGAGCGGCACGGTGCGCTCCTCGTTCCACCGGTCGATGGTGGCGAGCAGCAGGCCGTCCCAGCTCGGGAACGTGCGGCTGACGACATCGGTGTCCGTTCCGGCCGCAGCCGCGACGACCTCGGGGGTCACCTCGTGCAGCGGACGGGAACGCAGCGCCGTGATCATCCCGTGGATGACCTCGCCACGGAGGGCGGTGTCGTCGAGGACGGGCATCGGCGGCGTTTCGATGTGCATGTACACACTGCACCAGCCGAGCGCGACCGTGCACAGTCCCCCGAACGGGAACGCGCGTTCCCCGGACAGCACTGGATCGTGTAGCACGAAGAACGATCTGTCTGTCCCTGCAGCGCGCACGGGGGCCACCCCCACACCTGGGGGACGATGGCGTGTCACGGAGCTTCTAGGGTGATGAAGTTCGCACCCGAAACGAAAGACCACGTTGCCTCACCACCAGCGCCACTCCCGCCTGCCCTTCATCGCCGCAGCTGCCACCGTCGCCGTCTTCGCCGGCGCCCTGCTCGCCACCGTCCCGAACACCGCGACCGCAGTGGAGGGGACCGAGACGAACGCTCCCGCACCCGTGACGACCGACGTTCCGGCACCGTCGCCCACCACCACTCCGACGAGCCAGCCGAACGCCCCCACGCCCACCCAGACCGTCGTCCCGGCCCCGACCACCGCTCCGACGGCCAAGCCGACACCGACGCCGACGCCGACGCCGACGCCGGCGCCGGGCAAACTGACGTTCACCTACGCGGGTGATTCGCTCACCGCCATGGACGCCTCGTGGATGCGGCAGCTGAAGGACCCGACGATGGTCAACGTCGGGGGCACCTCGATCGGCGGAGCGACCTCGACGCGGATCCTGGAACGGAGCTCCGCGCACGATGCCGACGTCCTCGTCGTGATGGCCGGCACGAACGACCTGCGCTACGGGTACAGCACGAAGTCGATCCTGAAGAACATCGACAAGATCACCAAGAAGGTCGGCGCGCGCCACGTCGTGATCGCCGCGATCGCCCCGTCGAACATCACGAACTACAGCAAGAAGCACATCGACCGCCGCAAGCAGGGCGAGATCCTGAACCGCGACCTGCAGAACCACGCACTCACCCGCGGCTGGATGTTCGTCGACCCCTGGGCGGCCGACCGCAGGCTCGACGGCGGGTGGCCGTCCTCGCGCACCTACGACGGTGTCCACCCGACGGTCGCGATGTCCAAGAAGGTCTCGGTCCGGATGCAGCAGGCCATCCACATCGCCGCCGAGGGCGCCAAGGGCGCAGTGGGCTAGCACCCGGCCTCGGAGTGGGCCATACTCGCCCCATGCAGTGGGGACGGATCGCACCGGTCATGGCACTCGTCATCGTGCTCGGCGGCTCGCTGGCCGGATGTGCCGCCGAGACCGGTGGCGGCACCGACGCCCCCACGAACCCGAGCAGCGACGCCGGCGTGACGAGCACCGGGTGCACCGACCACATCCAGCTGAAGACCCCGGCCGAACGCCGCGACGCAGCTGACCTGGTCGTCGACGCCGACGTCACCAAGACCGACCGCACCGTCGAGCTCCAGGGCGTCTACGACGTGTACGAGGCGACGGTCACCGACGTCCCGAAGGGCGACGAGGGCGCCGAGGGCCCGCACCCCGGCGACACCATCCAGGTGATCAGCACGTCCGACCAGTGCGCGACGAGCGGCGAACCGGTCGAGTACCTCGAGGGCGACCCCCTCGCCGACGGGGGCACGTTCCGCCTGTACCTCTCCCCCACCGACCACGACGAGGACGGCGACCTCTGGCAGCTCGTCGTCCCCGGCGCCGTCGACCCGCAGCCCGCCGGCTGACCCCGCTACGGCTGCTCCGGCACCGTCACGATCCGGTTCTGGTACGCCCACACCACGGCCTGCAGCCGCGACCGCACCCCGAGCTTCGGCAGCATCCGCGCCAGGTGCGACTTGACGGTGGACACCTCGAGCACCAGGGCGGCCGCGATCTCCTCGTTCGACATCCCCTGCGCCAGCAGCAGGAGCACCTCGCGCTCGCGGGCGGTCAGCACGCCGTCGGCCCGGTCGCCGGAGACCGGCTGCAGGCTCCGCCGTGACACGAACTCCCGCAGCACCCGCCGGGTCAGTGCCTGGTCGAGCGTGCCGTTGCCGGCGGCGACCTGCCGCACCGCGTCGACGATGGTGTCCGGCTCGGCGTCCTTGAGCAGGAACCCGGAGGCACCGGCCTCGAGCGCCCCGAACACGTAGTCGTCCAGGTCGAACGTCGTCAGCATGAGCGCGGGGATCGCCGGATCGGCGTCCGGGGCGCAGAAGATCCGGGCGAGTTCGATGCCGTTCATCACCGGCATCCGGATGTCCAGGCAGGCGACGTCTGGTCGCGTCTCGCGCGCCAGCGCGAGCGCCTCGCCGCCGTCGGCGGCCACGCCGACCACCTCGATGTCCGGTTCCGCGCCGAGGAGCGCGGACACCCCGGCGCGGACCAGGGGCTGGTCGTCCGCGACCAGCACGCGGATCACGCGACCACCCCGGAACCGTCGGCGGCGTGCGCTGGTGCGGCAGGTGCCTCCCGGCCGAGCGCCAGCTCCACCAGCCATCCGCCGGTCGCGGTCGGGCCGGTCTGGAGGCTCGCCCCGACCAGGTCCGCCCGCTCGCGCATCCCCCGCAGGCCGTTGCCGCCCGAGGGAGAGGTCCCCGCTGCCGGAACGGTGGCGGGTGCGTTCTCCACCCGGATCACCACCCGGGTCGCGTCGCGGTCGTCGATGGTGACGGTGCACGGGGCGGACGGGGCGTGCAGGGCGGCGTTGGCGAGTGCCTCCTGGACGGTGCGGTAGGCGGCGAGCTGCGCGAGCGGGCCGACGCCGTCGGCCAGCGGACCGTCACCCGGCAGCGCGTCGAGGCGGACGTCGCTGCGGAACCGGGCGCGTTCGGCCAGGTCGACGATGCCGGCGACCGTCTCGACGGCGCGCTCCGCCGGGGCGTCGTCGCGGAGCAGGCCGACCAGGCGCCGGAGGTCCTCGAGCACGGCGGTGCTCTGCTCGCGGACCTGGCGGGCACCCTCGTGGGCACGCTCCGGGTCCGCGTCGATCTGCCGGTCGATGACGGCGGCCATCAGGGCGATGCCGGACAGGTGGTGGGCGGCGATGTCGTGCAGCTCACGGGCCATCGCGGCACGTTCGCGGGACACGGCGGCGTCGACCAGGGCGTCCTGCTCGCGGTTCACGGCGCTGGCCTCGGCGGTGCGGGCGACGCGGACCTCGCGGCGGGACTGCACGAGCAGGGTGACCAGCAGGGGCACGCCGACCGCGCCGACCGCCTGCAGCACGCCCTGCCCGAGCGAGTCGGCCAGGCCCTGGGTGACGTCGCCGCCTGCGACCGCTGACAGCACAGCGCTGCCCGCTGCGACCAGGGCGGCGGCGACCAACAGTGTCGGCCACAGGCGTGCGAGCGGGACACGGAGTGCGGCGAGGACGACGGCGACGACCACGGGCAGCGCGGTGAGGCCGAACAGGTCGGCCGACTGCGGGGCGAGCGCGGCGACCACCACCGGCAGGGCGGCGACCACGATCAGTACGGTGCGGGGTGCCCGACGGGCGGCGAGCAGGACGGCGGACTGGGCCAGCAGGCCGAGGGCCAGGACGCTCCACGCCAGGGTGAACACCGCGGGGACCCGCATCGCCAGGGCGGGGCCGTCGGGCTCGAGGGCGTCGAGGGGCGGCAGGCCGAGCAGCAGCCCGAGGGCGACGACGGCCGTGCCGAGGGCGACGACGACGTCGACGCGGCGGGAGCGCTGCGCGGGCTGGGCCGGTCGCGCGGGCTGCGCTGCCGGCTCGGCCGGTGCGCGCAGCGCGTCGTGCTCAGCGGGTGCCATCGTTGGATCCTACGAGGCGTGCGCGGGTGGGGACCGGTGCGTCGAGGGGCAGGGCGCGTCGCGCGGGGTCGTACCCCAGGCGGCCACGGGTCGCGACGAGGAGCACCGCGGCGGCGATCGTCGACATGATGGTCAGGCCGATCATCAGCGTGCCGGCGGTCATGCTCGGGTACATCTCGGGGAACAGCGTCGAGATCGTGTTGTTCACGCCGACGTGGAGCAGCAGGGCCAGGGGCAGGCTCTCGCGGGTCTTGTTGAAGACCTGGATCATCACGACGTTGAAGGTGATGGTGAACAGGGCGAACACGACGGGCTCGCTCCAGTGCGCGTTCGGCCAGCCGCCCCAGTCGCTGAAGTACAGCGGCATGTGCCAGAGCGCCCAGATCGGACCGAGGATCGCAGCCGCACCCAGCCCGCCGAAGCGGTGCTGCAGGCGGGGCAGGGCGAAGTCGCGCCAGCCGGGCTCCTCGCTCAGACCGGTCGAGAACAGCTGGATGACCAGGCCGGGCACGAGCATGGCGAAGGCCAGGGCCGAGGGAGCCCGCACGTCACCGCCGGCGAACGGCAGCGCCGACACGACGATCAGGGCCGGCACGACGACGAGCGCCAGCGCGTACCAGTACCAGGCGACCCGCCAGCGGAACAGCCGTCCCACCCAGCGGCGGAGGCCCGCGCGGCCGTCGGCGACCGCCGTCACGATGAACGCGCTGCCCAACGGGCCGAGGAGTGCACCGGGCAGGACGCCCGTGAACTGTGCGCTGCCCAGGACCTCGGGGAAGTGGATGTCCCACACGCCCATGCCGTGCGGCGACAGGATGTACGGCACCCACGCGAGCCAGCTCAGGCCGAGTGCCATGGTGAAGAAGGACACGAGCGGGTGCCGGGCGATGAGGCCGCGGACACCCCCTCGGTCGCGGGCTGCGGTGCCGGCGGTGGGCCGGACTTCGGTGGTGTTCGTCATGCACACGACGCTAGGAACCAGCGCGCTCGGGGACGACCGGCTTCGGGATGCACCTGCGGGAGTTCCATCGAAGGATGCAAGCGCTCTGCGGGCCGTGGTTCGCCGGGGTGATGAACACGCCGTCGTCATCGCTCGACGCCCCAGCGTGCTCGAGACGCCGCCGAATTCGAAGGCGCCTCGAGCACTCGGCGGCGTCTTCGCACGACGCCGGCGTCTCCCCCACCCGACGGACAGGAGGCCCGCTGCCGGCTGGCACCAGGCCCCGGCGTCCGACAGTGGGGTCAGACCACGGCGCGCAACGCGTCCGCGATGCCCGTCAGGGCCACGTCGAGCTCGTCCGCGACGCGCTGGTGGGTCGCCGTCGAGCGACGGTAGGGGTCGTCGACGTCGTCGTCGGCCGGGTCGGCGGGCGGCGGGACGGTGCCGCGCAGCCGGGCGACGCGCTCCACGAGTCCCTGCGGGGTCGTCACGTCGGCCAGGTCACCGGGCTCGAGGCCGGCGAGCACCCGCGCGAACTGCTTGATCGTGAACGTCCGCTTGGACGCCCGGGGCGCCAGGGAGACCGCGGCCGCACGGTGCGACCGCTCGGCCGTCAGCACCAGGTCGGCGCTCGCGACGATGTCCGCCGTCAGGTACCGCGACCGATGGGCGGAGGGGTCGCCCCCGAGCCGCACGGACTGCTCGGCTGCAGCGGCGTCCATCGGGGCGCCGTCGTCGGCGATGGTGCCGGCCGACTCGACCACCAACGCGGGGGCGTCCGGGCCGAGCCGTGCCGTCAGCACCTGCGCGCCGAGCGGGGACCGGCAGATGTTGCCGCTGCAGACGAACAGGATCCGCATCGTCACGCTGCGTCGGTGCGTTCGCCGGCGCGCTCGTCGGCACGTTCGTCCGCACCGAGCAGGTCGTGCCGCACGACGATGGCGTCACGGCCGGGGCCGACACCGATCGCGGAGATCCGCGCACCGGACATCGCCTCGATCGCCAGGACGTAGTCCTGCGCGTTCTTCGGCAGGTCGTCGAAGGTGCGGGCTCCGGTGATGTCCTCGGTCCAGCCGGGGAACTCCTGGTACACCGGCTTCGCGTGGTGGAAGTCGGACTGGTTGACCGGGACCTCGTCGACACGGACGCCGTCGACCTCGTACGCGACGCAGACCGGGATCGTCTCGAGCCCGGTCAGGACGTCGAGCTTGGTGAGCACGAAGTCGGTGACACCGTTGATGCGCGCCGTGTAGCGGGCGATCGGGGCGTCGTACCAGCCACAGCGTCGGGGGCGACCGGTGGTGGTGCCGAACTCGAAGCCGTTGGCGCGCAGGAACTCGCCCGACTCGTCGAACAGCTCGGTCGGGAACGGACCGGCGCCGACACGGGTCGTGTACGCCTTGACGATGCCGATGATCCGCTCGAGCTTGCCCGGGCCGATGCCCGAACCGGTCGCGGCGCCGCCGGCGGTCGCGGACGACGAGGTGACGAACGGGTAGGTGCCGTGGTCGACGTCGAGCATGGTGGCCTGGCCGGCTTCGAACAGGACGGTCTCGCCGCGCTCCAGGGCACGGTGGATCTCGAGGGCCGTGTCGGCGACCATCGGGCGCAGGCGTTCGGCGAACGAGAGCAGCGACTCGACGACTTCTTCCGGGTCGATCGCACGGCGGTTGAAGACCTTGACCAGCAGGTGGTTCTTCTGGTCGAGCGCGGCCTCGACCTTCTGCCGCAGGATGTTCTCGTCGAAGATGTCCTGGATCCGGATGCCGACGCGGTTGATCTTGTCGGCGTAGGTCGGGCCGATGCCGCGACCCGTGGTGCCGATCTGGCGCTTGCCCAGGAACCGCTCGGTCACCTTGTCGACCGTGCGGTGGTAGTGCGTGATGACGTGGGCGTTGGCCGACACGAGCAGCTTCGAGACGTCGACGCCGCGGGCGCGCAGGGCGTCGAGCTCCTGGAACAGCACCTCGAGGTCGACGACGACGCCGTTGCCGATGATCGGGGTCACGCCGGGCGTCAGGATGCCGGAGGGCAGCAGGTGCAGGGCGTACTTCTCGCCGCCGACGACGACGGTGTGGCCGGCGTTGTTGCCGCCGTTGAACTTCACGACGTAGTCGATGCGGGAGCCGAGGAGGTCGGTGGCCTTCCCCTTGCCCTCGTCGCCCCACTGGGCGCCGATGATGACTGCTGCGGGCATCTGGTTCTCCTCACGTTGGCGGAGGACCGCACACGGCCGTCCGGGCCGGTGGTCCACCCGAGTCTATCGGCTGGTCACCTGCGCGTCACCCGGTGTGACGCCCTGTGGACGGTGGCCACTTGTCCACATCAAGCGCACCTGGGTACCCGTCCGGACCGGTCGGAGCACGGTCGGACCCGTCCAGATCCCCCAGGGAAGGAGCACGACATGAGCGGCATCGGAGACAAGGCGAAGGACTTCGCCGACAGCGACAAGGGCGAGAAGGCCACGGACGCCGGCCTCGACAAGGCGGGCGACGCGGCCGACAAGGCGACCGGCGGCGGGCACGGCGACCAGGTCGGCAAGGCCGAGGACGCGGCCGACGGCAAGATCGGCAAGTGACGTCCGAGACGCCACCAGACGAACGAACGGGAGGCGCGGTGCCAGTTGGCACCGCGCCTCCCGTCTGTCGGTCGGTGCGTCCCGAATCGCCCGGCCGACCCCGGATCAGCTCCGGAAGAAGTCCTGGTACGACGGGTCACCGACGGGCTGGGAGTGCCCCGGCTCGGCCAGGCGCTGCTCGATCATGGCCTGGATGACGTCCGGCGGGGTGAGTCCACGACGGCGCCACTCGACCGGGTTGGACCGGAGCTGGTTCAGCGTGTTCTGCATGGGAGCAACACTGGCACCAGTTCACTAGTTTGTCTAACTACCTGTCCCGAACACGCGCTCGCGCTTCGGGAGCAGAAGAGGTCGGATCCCCGCTCGGGACCCGACCTCTTCTGCTCACGACGCGGCGCGCGAGCCGCGCACGCCGTCCTAGCGGCGGGTGACCTTCGCGGTCGCCCCGGACTTGGCGGTGCCGTCCTCGTACCCGGAGGCGTGGGCCGTCACCTGCACGCTGATGCGGTGCCCGACGTCGGACGTGCCGAGCTTGTACTTCGTTCCCGTGGCGGACTTGACGACCTTGCCGTCACGGAGCCACTGGTACTTGTAGGTCGCCTTCGTCGTGCTCCAGGTGCCGTGCTTCGCGGTGAGGGTCGAGCCGACCTTCGCCGTCCCGCTCACCGTCACCTTGCTGCCCTTGGCCAGCGCCAGCGTCGGCGGGATCACCTTGATCGTCGACGTGTCGGCCTGCTTGCCCGCCGCGTTGTCGAGGTGGAGCAGCAGCACCGTCGCCTTGGTGACACCCGACGCACGGGTGACCGTGAGCGAGTCGGCGTCGGCGAACAGCAGGCCGGTGGCGCCGTCCTGCGAGAACGACAGCTTCGGCTTCGACGGGTCGAACGTGGCCGTCCCGGTCTCGTCCACGACCGAGGAACCGCTGGTGGCGGCACCCGGGGCGTAGGCCGACTCCGTCAGCACGGTGTAGTCGAACTTCTTCGACGAACCGATGGCCTTCGCAGCGACGGTCAGCACCTTCACCGAGCTGTCGAAGGTGTTCACGTCCTGTCCGGGCGCACCGCCGTTGAGCGGCTGGACGTCGACGACCGGGTCGATGTCCGGGTCGTCCAGGGCGGCCTTCGCCAGGTCCACCGTCGTGGCGAAGGTGGCGTCCACTGCGGCCGACTTCGCGTCGTACACCAGGAAGTCGGGCTCGCCGTCACGGTTTGTGTCGATGAGCACCTCGACGTTGGTCACGGCGCCCGGGTTCGCGTCCGGACCGGCGGTCTGCACGCCGAACGCCAGGGTTCCCGACGCCTTGTCGTACGACGCACCGAAGGAACGGACGTCGGCCGCCTGCAGCGAGCGCGTCGCCGAACCCTCGGGGAAGGCCTCGGCCGGGTCGGTGCCGCCGAGCACGAACGGAGCGACGGCGGCGTGGTAGCCGGTCGTCAGTCCGCCCTGGTCGAGCGTGCGGCCCTTGAGCGTGAGCTCGGCCGACTTGCCCGGTCCCGTGAACGAGACCGTGGTGCGGGCCCGCACCGCGCTGACGGGCTTCGGTGCCACGTAGGCCCCGAGGCGCATCGGGTTGAGCGAGCTGTCGGTCGGCGCGAACGCCACGATGCCGGAGGCTGCTGCCACGAACTCGCGCTGGTAGCCCTGCTGGACGGCCTCCTGGGTCGGGTCGATGACACGGCGGAGCTTCGTCGGGTCGGCGACCGAGAACGTCAGCGTGACCGACGCGGTGCCGTTGGCGGGCACCGTGACCTGCTTCGAGCTGAGCGCGAAGGTCACACCCGGCTGCGTCACCTGCGGCTGGTACGACACGGTGTACGTGTGCGCCGTGCCGTCGGTGTTGTCGATCCGCAGGGTGCGGCGCTCGCTCGTCTTGCCGGCGACCTCGACGACACCGAACGACGCGGTGACGAGCTGGTCGTTCTCGGTGCTGCGGACCGTGGTGCCGGCGGTGACCGCCTGCAGCGCGTCCACACGACCGGTGCCCTGGCGGAGCAGGGTGGCCGAACGGTTGCCGTCCTTCACGTCGTGCGTCGCCGTGTTCATCAGCGCCGCCTTGACCTGCGGGGCGGACCAGGTCGGGTGCGACTGGAACGTCAGCGCCGCGATGCCCGCGACGTCCGGCGTCGCCATCGAGGTACCGCTCATCGACATGCGGCCGTCACCGGTGCCGTTGGCCGCGGAGATCACGTTGACCCCGGGGCCGGCGATGTCCGGCTTGACGATGTCGTCGAACGATCCGTGCACCCCACGGCTGGTGAACGACGCGAGCGTGTTCACGGCGTCCGCCTCGATGGCGACCTCGAAGCCCTTGAGCTCGTCCGCGAAGCGCACGTGCAGGGTCCCCGCCTTGGCGGTGGCCTGGAGGCTCGCCACGCTCTTCGCGGTCAGCTCGGCACCCGGGATGGTCGCGTTGCCACCGATGCCGGATTCGAACGTGTCGAGCGTGCCCGCCAGCAGGACGCCGACGCCGCCGGCGGCCTGGACGTTGTTGAACCGCACGAGGGAACCGCACTCGAGCGCGGCGTCCGTCCACTTCAGCCAGACGACCTTGCCCGCGATCTTCGCGGCGTCCGCGGCGCTGAACGCTGCACAGCCGTCGATGTTCGCGGTCGGGACGACGACGTCGCCCTCGACGGGCAGGGTGCCCGTGAAGTTGGACGAGTACTGCGACCGGTAGGTCTTCGCGACGTCGGCCGGCGCGGTGACCTGGACGCCGTCGTACAGCGACTGGCCGGTTGCACTCGCGGCGACGGTGAGCGCACCCTCGGCGTTGCCCGGCGACCCACCGATGTCGGTGAAGTCGTCGGCGTTGCCCGAGGCGATCACGGGGAGCACGCCGCGAGCGGTCAGTGCGTCGATCTTCGCGTTGTCGGGGTCGTCCGGCGCGCCGTAGTCGGAGCCGAGCGACAGGTTCAGGACGTTGATGTCCTTGCCCTCGGTGAGCGCCTGGCCCACCCAGTCGAGCGCGGCACCGGTGACGTCGGTCGAGCCACCGTTGTCACCGAAGACCTTCAGGGCGTACAGGCCGGCCTCGGGCGCGGTGCCCGGACCGATCCACATGTCCTGCACCTGCTGCGTGGTGAGCTTGGTGTAGTCGCCGTCGAACCGCTGCTTGTCGGCGGTCAGGCCGTAGCCGGCGATCGAGCCGGACACGTGCGTGCCGTGGTCGCCGCCCTTGCCGTCGATCGGGTTGTCGTCGGGAGCCGGCACGGGGTCGTAGGCGTCCGGGTCCGACGGGTCGGCGTTGTAGGTCGCACCGGCGAAGTCGTACCCGCCGAGGAACTTCGACGCGTCGTACAGGCTGGGGTCCGGGGCGCCGCCGCTCGCGTTCGCCAGGGCCTGCTGGTACGCCTCGGTGGTGCCGGGGCCGCCGAAGTCGGCCTGCGTGTAGTCGAGACCGGTGTCGAGGACGGCGACGTTGACGTCCTTGCCGGTGTGGCCGGTCTGCTGCCAGGCGTTGAGCGAGCGCGTGTAGACGTCGCTCGCGGCGTTCTTCGGCGCGACGCCGTCGGCACCGGGCTGGACCAGGCTGGGGTCGACGCCCGAGGGAGCGGCGTCGGCGTTCTCGTTGACCGTCGGCTCGACGATCTTCTTCGGCGTGAGCGGGATGATGCTCTCGACGTCGGAGCGCTCCGCGATCTGCCGGAACGCGTCGACGTCCGCGACGACGGCGACGCCGGGGACCGTGTACTCGGTCGAGTAGAGCTCGGTCGCGTCGGCGTCGGCGCGCTTGACGGCCGACCGCACCGCGGCGACCGTCGACTGGATCGCCTCGACGCGGTTCTTGGCCGCGGAGGACTGGGTCCGCGACTTCGTCAGGTCCCCGCCCTTCGCCTTGGCGTCCACTTCCAGGGCACCCTGGCCGGTCGTGCGCACGAACGCAGCGACGGTCTTCGTCGGCTTGGCGTCACGGAGCGGGGCGGAGAGCTTGAGGTCGGCCACCGAGATCCCGGCCGGAGCTGCGGAGGCCGCACCCCCGACTGCGAGACCGCCACACGCGAGGGCCGCGACGGCGATGCCGGCGGTCAGGACGCGGGTGAAGCGATGGGGTGTTGGGTTCTGGTCGGGAATCGGTGTTGCACGGTTCAAAGAGGGCACTCCAGGCTCAGTCCGTGGTTCGCATGAGATTCCTGTGAAGCTATGCGTTCGTTCTCAGGCAGGACAGTCCGCTCTTTGGGGGACTCCCCTCGTCCGGGGGGCGGAACCTGTTAAGTTGCACACCTGTGTGCACGTTATTACGATGGGGTGCGTGACCACCACTGAGCAGCCCTCCCGCGCGCCCCGCCGCGATGCCACGGAGAACCGGGCAGCACTCCTCGACGCGGCGAAGACCTGCCTGCAGCAGGACCCGGATGCGTCGATCGAGTCGATCGCCGCGTCGGCCGGCCTGTCGCGCCGTGCGGTGTACGGACACTTCCCCTCGCGCGACGACCTGGTGCGCGAGGTCGTGACGGCCGGCGCCGCCCGCATCGCCGCCGCGATGCCCACCGCCGCGGACCTGCAGGAGCTCCCCCCGGCTGCGCGCCTCGCCGCCATCGCGGTGACGCTCTGGACCGAGGTGTCACACGTCCGCTCGATGGCCCGGGTGGCCGTGCGCAGTCCGTTCGCCGAACCCGTCGCCGAGGTGTTCGCCCCGCTGCGCGCACAGGTGCGTCAGGCGTGCGCGCTCGGGATCGCCGACGGCGCCATGCGGGACGACGTCGACCCCGAGACCCTCGGCCGTCTGGTCGAGGGCGCGTGCATCGCCGTCCTCGACGAGGCCACCCGTTCCGGCACGAGCGACGAGGACGGACGGCGCATGGTGGTGGTGTCGGCGCTGGGCATGGCCGGCATCGACTGGCGCACCGCACTGCTCTCCGAACCCGCCGCTCCCGCTCCCACTCCTGCCCAGAAGGACCACGCATGACGCTCGAACTCGACCACGTCGGCATCGGTGAGGAGCCCGGCGCGCCCCTGCCCGTCGTCTCCGCCGTCGCCGCTCCCGGACGCCCGGGGGTCCTCGCCGTCGAGACCGAGCAGGCACCCGTGCTCGCATCACTCGTCGCCGGTGGCCGCATGCAACCCGACACCGGCCGGCTGCTGCTCGACGGCCACGACGACCCGGCAGCCGTCCGGCGCTCGTTCGCCCTCGTGGACACCCCCGGGGTCGCCGAGCCCTTCCCCGTCATGACCCTCAAGCAGATCGTGCGCGAGGAGCTCGCGTTCGCCGGGCAGCGCCCGAACCGCGAGCACGTCGACACCGTGCTCGACGAGCTCGGACTGCGGGACTACGTCGACACCGCCGTACAGCGGGTGCCGACCGCCGTGCGCGTCCGGCTGCTCGTCGAACTGGCCCTGCTCCGCGACGGCGTGACCGGCATCGTGATCACGTCGCCCGAGCGGCACGGTGGCGCCGTCGAGGACTGGTTCCAGGTGGTCCGCGACGTCGCACGCCGGGGCGTGACCGTGGTCCTCGTGACCTCGAAGGCCGCCGCCACGACCGTCGAGCACCTGCTCGACACGATCGACACGCACGACACCGTCGAGACGCACGACGACGTCGAGACGCTCGTGACGCCCCAGCCCGAGGACCCCGAGGACGTGGCCCGAACCGACGGAACCGAGCCGGGCCTCCCGGCCGCTCCTTCCGTCACCGAAGCATCCGCAACCGTCCCGACGGAGGCACAGAAGTGACCACCACCTCGCTCGTCCGCGCAGAACTCGCGCGACTCACCGCGACCCCGCTCGCACGTCTGGCGTTCATCGCGCTGATGATCGTGCCGCTGCTCTACGGCGGCGCCTACCTGTGGGCGAACCGCGACCCCTACGCGAAGCTCGACCAGATCCCCGCCGCGATCGTGAACCTCGACGCCGGCGCCACGCTGGACGGCGACCACGTCGACTACGGCAAGGACGTCACGAAGGAGGCCATCGACGGCGCCGACTTCAAGTGGACGAAGACGAGCGCCGCCGATGCCCGATCCGGCGTCCGGAACGGCACCTACGACTTCGTCGTCACCATCCCGCACGACTTCTCCGAGCACCTGGTGTCCGCGCAGTCCGACGACCCGACGCAGGCGAAGCTCGTCATGACGACGGCCGACACGAACTCCTACCTGGCCTCCACCATCGCCGAGCAGGCGGGCAAGACCATGCGCACCGCCGTCGCCGAGCGCGTCGGCAAGCAGGCGGCGAAGACCCTGCTCGTCGGGCTCGCCGACGTGCGGGACAGCCTCGGCGACGCCGTCGACGGGGCCGATGAACTCGCTTCCGGAACCGCCAAGGCGGACTCGGGTGCGCACGAGCTCGCCGACGGCACCGGCAAGCTGTCCTCCGGTGCGGCGGAGCTCGCGTCCGGCACGGCTGACCTGCCGTCGCAGACCCAGCAGCTGAACAGCGGGGCGCAGCAGGTGGCGTCGGGGGCGTCGACCCTGGCGTCCGGGCTGGCCAGCGCGCAGCAGCAGACGGCGGCGCTGCCGTCGCAGACGCAGCAGTTGAACGCGGGGGCGCAGCAGCTGCAGACCGGGCTGCACCAGCTTCGTGACCAGACGGCCTCGCTGCCGTCGGACTCGCAGAAGCTCGCCAGCGGGGCGTCGCAGGTCGCCACCGGGAACGCGACACTGGCCGACGAGGCCACACCGTTCATCGAGGGTGTCCAGCGGCTCTCGGCGCAGTCACCCGAACTCGTCGCGTCACTGAAGCCGGTCGTGCAGGCGTCAACGGTGCTCACCCCGGACCAGAAGACCACGCTGCTCGCCGGACTCGACGACCTGCAGGCCGGCAGCGCCGACCTCGGCACCGGTGCCGGCGAACTGTCGGGCAACCTGCAGAAGCTCAAGACCGGCAGCGCGCAGGTGTCCGCGGGGGCATCGCAACTCGCCGAGCAGGCTCCGGCGCTGACGAGTGGCATCCAGCAGCTCTCCGACGGCTCCGACACGCTCGCCGCCGGCACCGGCAAGCTCGCCGCGAAGGCTCCGGAGCTGTCGTCCGGCATCGCCACCGCCGCGACGGGCGCATCCACGCTCTCGTCCGGAGCGTCGAAGGTGGCCGACGGCACGTCGACGCTGGCCTCGGCGGCTCCGACCCTGTCGTCGGGTGCGTCGCAGCTCGCGACCGGTGCGGAGACCGCCGACCAGGGCGCTTCGTCGCTCGCATCGGGGCTGGACGAGCTGAAGACCGGGTCATCGAAGCTCGCGTCGTCGCTCGACGAGGGCCGCACGAAGATCCCGGCGTCGAACGCCTCGGAACGTGAGTCGCAGGCCTCGGTCATCTCCGACCCGGTCAAGGTCGGGGACGACAACGTCGCCGCCGCGTCGAACTACGGCGCCGGCCTCGCGCCGTTCTTCATCTCGCTCGCGGCCTGGATCGGAATGTACGCGCTGTTCCTCATCCTGAAGCCGATCTCCAAGCGGGCCATCACGGCGGTGCGGAAGCCCCTCGCGGTGGTGTTCGGCGGCTGGCTCACCCCGGCGCTCCTCGGCCTGGTGCAGATGGTGGCGCTGTTCTTCATCGTGCGCTTCGCCCTCGACCTGAACGTGGTGCACGTCGGCGGCACGATCGGCATCATGGTGCTGGCCTCGGCGACCTTCGCGGCGATCATCATGGCGCTCAACGTGCTGCTCGGGTCCGTGGGGCAGTTCCTCGGCCTGGTGCTCATGCTCGTGCAGCTCGTCACCGCCGGCGGGACGTTCCCGTGGCAGACGCTGCCGGGGCCGTTGGCCGCGCTGCACTTCGCGCTGCCGATGACGTACTCGGTCGACGCGATCCGACAGACGATGTACGGCGGGAACCTCGGCGCCGCGTGGTCGGACGCCGGCGTGCTGCTCTGCTGGCTGCTCGGGGCGCTCCTGGTGTCCTTCGTGGTCACCGCGCGGCAGACCCGTTCCCGCACGCTGCGCGACCTGCGCCCGAGCCTGATCGGGTAGCGGGAGCGGCCGCGCGGCGGCGGGCGCGGGCGCGGCGCGGGCGCGGGCGCGGGCGCGGCACGCATCGTGAGCAGAAGAGGTCGGGTGACGTCAGGTCACCCGACCTCTTCTGCTCACGAAGTGCGTTCGCCGAGCGGCTGGTGCACCATCCCACCGCCGAGGGTGCGCAGGTCGTCGGTCGGCAGGGTCGCGCGGGCGTCCGCGTCGAGCACGGCGGAGGCGTCGTCGACCGGGTGGAAGCCGATGCGCTCCCCGGCCGTCAGGTCAGCTGGCGACCCGGTGTTCCGCGACAGGGCCCAGACCACGTGGTGCCCGGGGTCGCGGAGCGCAACGGTCGCGAGCACCAGGCGCGTCAGGTCGTCGGGCGAGGTCCACATGAGCAGCCCGCGGGTCGTCGGCGGCAGGGCTCCGAACGCCCCGATCCGCGCGGACACGATCGACATCTCGTACCGGTCCGCGAACAGGCTGCCGAGCAGTTCCATCGCCGCCTTCGTCACGCCGTAGTACGTGTCCGGACGGGGCAGCCGGTCGCCCGGCACGCTCCCCGGCTGGTCGAGGGGCTCGGGGACCAGACCCACCGCGTGGATCGAGCTCGCCTGCACCACCCGGAGCACCCCGGCTCCCGCCGCCCGCTCGAGCACGTTCTTCGTGCCGGTCAGGTTCGCCGCGATCAGGTCGTCCCACGCGGCCTCGGTGGGGATGCCGGCCAGGTGCACCACGGTGTCGACCCCGGCGAGCGCGTCGTCCAGCGCCGCCGGGTCGTTCACCGATCCGGCGACGAACCGCTCTCCGGCGGTGATCGGGTCGTGGGGCTTCTGTTCGTCGAGCAGCACGAGGTCGTGTCCCGCAGACCGCAGTCGGGGACGCAGCGCGCTCCCGATCCGGCCCGCGGCTCCGGTGATGAGCAGCGTCGCCATGCCGCGGACGCTACCCCCGGCGCGCGAGCAGCGACCTCAGCTGTCCGACCGCGCCGAACGCCGGGGTGTCGAGGTCGGACTTGGTCCACCGGACGACCGCCCAGCCGAGTCGTTCCATCTCGCGGTGGCGGCGGAGGTCACGGCCCCACTGCTCGGCGTCGGTCCGGTGGTGGTCGCCCTCGTACTCGATGACGATGCGCTGCTCCGGGTAGGCCATGTCGACGCGGCCCACGAACCGACCGGCTTCGTCCAGCACGTCGACCTGCAGTTCGGGCTCGAGCAGCCCCGCGCGGACGATCGCCAGCCGCGCTCGGGTCTCCTGCGGCGACCCGGCCCCCACCCGCACGAGCTCGAGTGCCACGCGCAGTCGTCGGACACCCGATCGTGCTCCGGCCAGGGTGACGGCGGCAGCGAGGTCGTCGATCGTCGTCCCGCACCGTCGTTCCGTGACGATGGCGTCCCCGAGCACGACGAGCTGGTCCACCGACAGCATCGCACCGCAGTCCACCCACAGCGCCGCGGGCGTGCTCGTCGGCATCCCCCACCGCTCCGTCACCCGGGCACGGTCCGGTGTGATGCGGTGCCCGACGACCCCGTGGCGGCGCGGCTGCGCGATCGGCAGGGGACTCGTGACGTGCACCGGTCCGTCGTCGGCGACCGGGACCGGGAGCTGCCAGAGGACCGCCGCCGAGACGTGGCTGATGAACTGCCCGGGAACCAGGACCGGCCGGAACGCCCGGATCCGGTGGACCGGGTCGGGCGGACGGTCACGTGCCCATCGGATCGACCGGGTCGGCCGGATCAGGTCACGCCGTCGGAGTCGTTGTCGGGAGACGCCCGCGCGGTCGGCGGCACCGACGTCGAACGCGCGCCCGCGCAGCGGTGTCGGAAGTGGTCGTGCTCGCATGACGACCACGTTCGCGCCCCGCGCCCACTGCCCGCGCGCCGAACGCGACTTCTGTGCACAACGCACCCCGGGCCTCCCGTGTGGAGGACCAGCCACGCACAGATCGTGAGCAGAAACGGTCGAGTCGCCGCCCCGTACCCGACCATTTCTGCTCACGAAGCGAACCGGCGCGCGCCCGCTACGATCGACGCACGAGCCAACGGAGGTCGAAGCGCATCATGGGAGACGGCAAGCCCGCGACCATCTACGACGTCGCCGCACGCGCCGGGGTCTCGAAGTCCCTCGTCTCCCTCGTGCTGCAGCGCTCCCCCCGGGTCAGCGACCAGCGCCGGGCCGCCGTGCTCAAGGCGATCCAGGAGCTCGACTACCGTCCCTCCACCGCGGCGGTGTCCCTCGCCGGCACCCGCAGCCGCACCATCGGCGTGGTCCTCGACGACTTCCGCAACCAGTGGTTCGTGGACCTGCTCACGGGCCTGCGCGAGAGCCTCCAGGACCAGGGCCACCGGCTCGTGGTCGCCGACCGGTTCCTCAACACGGGGCTCGATGCGTCCCCGGTCGAGGGCTTCCTCTCCATGCGCGTCGAGGGCATCGTCATCGCCGGCGAGCCCACCACCGACCTCGCGATCCCGGCCTCGATGCCGCTGGTGATCGCGGGAGGCCGCGTCGCGATCCCCCGTGCCGACACCGTGGCAAACGACGACCACGCCGGTGGTGGCATCGCGGCGCAGCACCTGCTCGACCTCGGCCACACCCGGCTCGGGTTCGTGGGCGCGAGTTCGGCGGCCTCGGCCGAACGCCGGGCCGGGTTCGAGCAGGGCGCGGCGGCACGGGCCTCCGTCGTCACGACCGTGCTGCCGGGCGAACCCACCGAGGAGGCCGGTTCCCGCGCCCTCGGCACGCTCCTCGACGAGCACCCGGACGTCACCGCGGTCTTCGCCGCGAACGACGTGATGGCCCTCGGCGCCCTGTCCGAACTCGCCGAACGCGGGCTGCGCGTCCCCGAGGACGTCTCCGTCATCGGGTACGACGACACGCCTGTCGCCGCGATGCGCTACGTCGGTCTGACGAGCATCGACGACCGCAGTGTCGAGATCGGTCGCGGCGCCGGCGAGCGCCTGCTCGCCCGCATCGCCGACCCGCGGATCGCCGCGACGGAACTCCTCGTCGAACCCCGCCTGGTCGCGCGCCGCACCACCGCCGCACGCTGACGCGGCACCCCGGACGGGAGGCCCGCCCCGCCTCCGCCCCGCCCGCTTCGTGAGCAGAAATGGTCGGGTTCAGAGCCCGTACCCGACCATTTCTGCTCACGAAGTCGCGCCCGGCAACTCCGCGTGCTGGACGACCCAGCCGTGCATGACGATCGCGGCGGCAGCCGAGGCGTTGATGCTCCGCGTCGACCCGAACTGCGTGATCTCGAGGTGCGCGTCAGCTCCGGCGACCGCCTGCTCGGTCAGCCCCGGCCCCTCTTGCCCGAACAGGAACACGCAGCGCTCCGGGATCGTCGCGGTCTCGATGCGCTCGGCACCGGGGGTGTTGTCGATGGCGACGACGGGGCGCTGTTCCTCGGCCATCGCGGCGAGGAACGCCTCGACGTCGGGGTGGTACCGGACGTGCTGGTACCGGTCGGTGACCATCGCCCCGCGCTTGTTCCACCGGCGTCGTCCGATGATGTGCACGGTGCCGGCCAGGAACGCGTTGGCGCTCCGCACGATCGACCCGATGTTCAGGTCGTGCTGCCAGTTCTCGATCGCCACGTCGAACGCGTGCCGGCGGGTGTCGAGCTCGGCGACGATCGCGTCCATCGACCAGTACCGGTAGCGGTCGAGCACGTTCCGGGAGTCCCCCGCGGCCAGCAGTTCCGGGTCGAGTCGGGGGTCGTCGGGCCAGGGTTCCGGGTGCGGCCCCACCCCGTTGGTCGTCAGCTCGTGCGACGGTTCGGGCGCAGTGGTCACCCGACCAGCGTACGGGCGATGCGCGACTCGATGCCGGCGATCAGGATGTCGAGGCCGAGTGCGAACCGGTCGTCGTAGGAGTGCTCGCCGAGGATCTCGCCCACCAGCCGGTGCCGCTCGGGGCGTCCGGCCTCGGAGTCCCCGCGTCCGACCTGCACCCCGGCGTGCCCGACCACGAAGTCGTAGACGACGAAGAAGGTGTACATCGCCTCGGCCGGCGGGAGCCCGGCGTCCTGCAGGGCACCGACGACCTTCGCCACGACGGCGTCGGACTCGGTCGAGGCGAGCGGGGCGCGCTGGCTGTGCGACTCGAGCACGAGCGGGTGGGTGCGCATCAGGTCGCGGAACGTCGTGGCGAAGGTGCGGACGACGGCGTGCCACTCGTCCGGCCAGACGAAGGTGGCGGTGAACTCGTCGACGGTGCGGCGGACGAGTTCGGCGTGCAGGTCGTCCAGGCCGCCGATGGTCCGGTGCACCGTCATCGGGGCGACCCCGAGCCGCACGCCCAGGGCACGGAAGGACAGGCGGTCCAGGCCGTCCTCGTTCGCGATGGTCGTGGCGGCGTCGATCACCTGCTCGCGGGACAGCACGTTCGGGCGGCCTCGGCGTCGGCGCGGGGTCACCTCGAGCTCCGTCTCCGACACCGGGGTGGGTCGGGGCGCGGCGGACGGGGTTCCGGGTTCGACGAGCACGAGGGGGCCTCCTTGATTCGGTACGTGTCCCGAAAAGCGTAGGGCAAAAGCCGAGCGCGGTTCGGTGTCTCGACCATCTCGGGTCTCGGAGCAGCGCGCAAGAGCCGCCCCGGGCCTCCCGGCCCTTTCCGAGCCGACCGGGAGCCGGGCCTGAACCGCCGCGCAGTAGGGTGAGGGCCATGGCGACCCGAGACGACGTCGAGTGCTGGCTGACCGACATGGACGGCGTGCTCGTCCACGAGAACCAGGCGCTCCCCGGCGCCCCGGAGCTCATCCAGCAGTGGCTCGACGACGGCACCGAGTTCCTCGTGCTGACGAACAACTCGATCTTCACGCCGCGCGACCTCAGCGCCCGGCTGCGGAGCTCGGGTCTGCACGTGCCCGAGGAGCGGATCTGGACGAGTGCGCTCGCGACGGCCGACTTCTGCAAGTCGCAGATGCCCGGCGGCTCGGCGTTCGTGATCGGTGAGGCGGGCATGACGACCGCCCTGCACGAAGCGGGCTTCATCATGACCGAGACCGCTCCCGACTACGTCGTCGTCGGCGAGACCCGCAACTACTCGTTCGAGGCGATCACCAAGGCCGTCCGGCTCATCCGCGCCGGTGCCCGGTTCATCGTGACGAACCCCGACGCCACCGGCCCGAGCGCCGAGGGGGTCCTGCCCGCCACCGGCGCGATCGCGGCGATGATCGAGAAGGCCACCGGCAAGCAGCCCTACGTGGTCGGCAAGCCGAACCCGATGATGTTCCGCTCCGCGATGAACCGGATCGGGGCGCACTCCGAGAACACCGGCATGATCGGCGACCGCATGGACACCGACGTGCAGGCCGGCATCGAAGCGGGGCTGCACACCGTGCTCGTGATGACGGGCATCAGCGACGAGGCGGAGATCGACCGGTACCCGTTCCGTCCGAGCGAGGTCATCTCCGGCGTGCACGAGCTCGTGCGCACCGAGCCGTTCGAGGTCGAGCTCTAGCCGGTCTCTCGCGACCGCTCGCGCGCGTCGGCACCGGACGTGACCGCGGCGCCCGCCGCAGCCGGTTCGTGGAACGGCCCACGGGCCTCCAGGGCGAAGGCCGCCATCGGCGGCACCGAACGCCACCGCTTCGCCAGCCGGCGCGGCCGGTCGTCGTACCAGGCGATGATCCCGCCCGCCACGATGCCGAACGCGAGCACCCCGAACGAGAACAGCCCGATCAGGCCGAGCAGGGTCAGCTTCCCGAAGTCGCCCGTGTCCGCCGTCGCCGAGAACCCGATCGACCCGAAGTCCCAGAAGGCGTGCAGCAGCACCGGGGCGAGCAGCGACCCGGTCAGCCGACGCGCGACGTAGAGCGTCGACCCGAACGACGCCGCGAACACCACCTGGACCAGCGTCGGCCCGATCCCGGCACCGGCGAGCGCGTTGAGCAGGTGCAGCAGCCCGAACAGCGCGCACGACAGGGCCCACACCCCCATCTCCGGCAGGCGGCGACGCAGTCCGACGAGCAGGGTGCCGCGGGCCATCAGCTCCTCGAACACCCCGACGAACAGCACCCCCACGGCGAGCAGCAGGAAGTAGTGCGCGGGCAGTGCCGTCCAGTCGATCAGGGGCAGCCGGACGACGCACACCACGAGCACGAGGATCGGCGCGAGCATCGTCCACCGCAGCCGCGTCCGGACCGGGTCGACCGTGGCGATCCGCCACCAGCCGAGCGCCGTGACGAACAGGGCGAGCGCGACGACGGCGATGCCCTCGGGGATGACCAGGGCGTGCACGACGCTGTCGACCGTCTGCCCGAGGGTGGCGTAGTCGTCGCTCGGCCGCGACCGCCAGGCGCTGATGGCGGCGAACACGACGATCGGGGCGAGCCCGAGCAGCAGCGACGGCGGCACCGGCCAGCGGCGGCGGGCCCGGACGGGGGTGGTCGTGGTCACCTCCTGGTTGTACCAGGCGGGACGTACGATTGGCGGTATGCGCCTGCCCTCCCTGTCCACCATGGCAGAGGACTACGTCAAGCTCATCTGGAAGGCCAGCGAGCGCGGCGGGCCCGGTTTGGCGACGCGGGACATCGCGGCGTCCCTGAAGGTGTCGGCGTCGACGGTGTCGGGCAACCTCAAGAAGCTCGACCGCGACGGCCTGATCGAGCACACCCCGTACTACGGCGTCGTGCTCACCCCGCTCGGGCAGCAGGTCGCGGTGGCGATGGTCCGGCGGCACCGGTTGATCGAGACGTTCCTGGTCGAGCGGCTCGGCTACTCGTGGGACGAGGTGCACACCGAGGCCGAGGCCCTCGAGCACGCCGTCTCGGAGCAGTTCCTCGACCGCGTCGACGCCGACCTCGGTCACCCGACGCACGACCCGCACGGCGACCCGATCCCCGGCGCCGACGGCATCGTGCCGGACTCCCCCGGCACGCTCCTCGGGGCGATCGAGCCGGGAGCGTGCGGCACGGTCGACCGGGTCTCCGACGACGACCCGTCACTGCTGCGCTACTTCGACGAACTCGGGGTCGGGTTGGGGACGCACCTGCGGGTGGAGCGGGTGCGGGACTACGCCGGCGTCATCGCGGTGGCACGGCGGTCGACCGACGGCTCGGAGTCCCTCGTCGACCTGCCGGCCGCGGCCGCGTCGTCCATCTGGCTCGCGCCCGACGACGACTGACCGCGCTGCGCGCTGGCCGGCTGGTCGGGTGGTCGGGTGGTCGAGTGGTCGGGTGGTCGGGTGGTCGGGTGGTCACGACACCCCGCTCATCTCCGCCGAGTGGTCACCGCCTGTCGTCCGGGAGCCCCGCAGGCGACGGTTCATGACCACTCGGCGCCCAGCGCACGGGGCGTCGTGACCGCACCGCGGCCCGCGAACGCGCGTGGCGTCGGACGGGAGGCCCGGCGCCGCGCCGCCACGCGCCTCCCGTCCAGCGCCCTCACCGGTCACGACACCCCGCTCACCTCTGCCGACCGGTCACGCTCTGTCGTCCGGAAGCCCCGCAGCCGACGGTTCGCGCCCACTCGGCGCGCGGCCAACGGGGTGTCGTGACCGCACGACGCGAGCGCCCCACGACCGCGACGGTGACGCTTCGCGACCACCCGGCGCTCCCGGCCGGGCGCGCCCGCCGCCCCTACCCCTTGACGGAACGCGTCCGGCCGAGGGCGACCTCGCGTCGAGCCCGTTCGAGGGCGAGCGCGGATGCGGCGTCCGGGTCGTGCAGCAGGCGTTCGGTGTCGCGCACGTGTTCCCGGACAGCGTCGGCCCCCCGGTCGGCGGCGGCGGCGAGGACCGGTCGGACGGTGTCCTCGCCGAGTCCCACCAGGGCACGCGACAAGCTGAGCCGACGCTCCCGGTCGCCGATGCCGAGCTGCACCGCGAGGGTCCGTGCGAGCGGCGCCCGCTCGTCGTCGGGCACCAGCGCGACGGCGGTCCGCCAGGCTGCGCGGAGCACCTCGTCGTCGTGGTCCTCGAGCAGCGGGCGCACCGCCGGCCATGCGTCCGGGTCACCGATCTTCGACAGGGTGTGGAGCGCCTGGCTGCGGGCCTGCGGCTCGGGGCGCTCGAGCTCGGGCAGGACGCGGGCGACGACGTCCTCGGCGCGGTGTCGGGTCAGTGCCCACGTCAGCATGTCGCGGACGAAGAAGTCCGGCTCGACGGCGCACTGCGCGACGAGCACCCCGAGGTCCGCGGGGTCCGGGGTGGTCCCCGCGGCCATCACGGCCTGCAGCCGGGCGGAGGATCGCGGGTCGGCGAGGGCATCGGTGAGCACGGTCATCTCCCCATCGAAGCCCCTCGCGCCGGGGCCGTGTCAAGCCTCGGGAGCAGCCTCGGGAGACGTGCGGTCAGCTCCCACCGCACCCACGACCACGAAAGGACCTGGCGCCGTGCACGCCCTTGCCGTGCGCGTGCATGTTCCGACGAAACACCCGTCGATCACGGGGTGGATCGTCGCAGAACAGGTGCGACGCGGCGCCTACGCCCCCGGCGCCAACGACCCGGTCAGCGGCTGCCCCGACGACCGCGTCACGAAGCACGAGATGAACCGGTCGCCCTGGTCCCACGTCGCCTGGTCCGGCGCGTAGGAACCCTGCACCTGCACGTCGCCCACGGCAGCAGCCGCCGAGGCGTTCAGCGCCGCGTCGGACTGGCACTGGTCGGCCGCCTGGGTCGCCAGGGCCTCGGCCCCGGGGTAGGTGTCGCCCTCGACCGCGAGCCGTGCGGTCAGCTGCCCGATGTGCGGCGTCACACAGTCCACCACCGTGAAGGTCTGCGACCACGCGTTCGTGAACGGCGACAGGCACTCCCCGCCGGCCAGGTCGGTCCACGGGTGCTCGCCGGGCAGCGCCGGGGTCGTCGCGAACTGCAGTGTGGCTGCTGGTGCGGCGGCGTCAGCCGACTGCGGTGCCGATGGGGCCGCGGTCGGCGTCGCCGCAGCCGACGAGGCGGCGGTCGGCGACTTCGTCGGCACGGCCTGGTCGGCGATGTTGTTCCCGAGGATCCACTTCGACAGCAGGAACACCAGCACGATGAGCACGAGGATCAGGGCGATCGACCCGTAGATCAGCAGCTGCTTGCCGCGCTTTCCCTCGTTCCGGAGCCGAGCGAAGCCCTCGTTGATGAAGTTGTCGCGTTCGCCGGGCTTGCGGTCCGGACCGCCAGCCGCCGACGACGAGCGCGCGGCAGTCGGGGCAGCCGGCGCGACCGGTGCAGCAGCCGCAGGCACCGCAGCCGCAGCCGCAGCCGCAGGCATCATCCGCGTCCCGGTGTCCTCGGGGTCGTAGCCGGTGTCGCCGAGCTGCCCGACGGCCTCGGTGCCGAACAGGTCCTTGATGGCGCTCGTGTCACTGGTCTCACGGCCGTCCCACTCGGACTGGTCCAGGTCGTCCGGCGCAGCGGCGGGCAGGGGCTCCGGCCGGGGTCCGGTGTCGGTCCCGCGCAGCCCGAGCACAGCATCGAACTCCTGCCCCACCGACGGCGGCAGGTGCGCCGGGTACTCCTGTGCACCGGCGGGTTCGACGAGCGGCGGTGCGGCGGTCGGCGGCACGGTCGCGTCGGGCTCGGACCACCAGGGCGTCCCGGCAGCCGGCATCGCGGTGTTCGGGGCGTCGGTCCGGAGGCCCTCGGTCGCGTCCGGCACGACGTCCCCGGCGGGCTGACGGGGTGCGTCCACGGCCTCGGTCGGCTCCTGGGGCTCGCTCGCGTCCGACGAACCGGCGCCGGCAGCGGCAGCGGGACCGGCAGCGGCAGCGGCAGCGGGACCGGCAGCGGGGCCGGCGGCCGGGGCGGCCGTGTCCGACACGGGCGCGGCCGGGACCGCCGGGGGCACCACTGGCGGCACGGGCACAGCCGGCGGCACCGGGTACGTCCGTGGCGCCTGCGGCAGCCCGGAGGCCGGGGTGTCGATCTCGCCGGCGACGACGTCGTCCTCGTCGTCGAACTCGTCGGCGAGCGACCAGGACCCGGCGGACAGCGCGGTGGTGTCGAACGAGTCGGTGGTCAGCGTCGCCGGGACCTCTCCGGCCTCGTCGTCACGGATCGCCCAGTCGAACGGCCGGTCGTGCGCGCCGGTCTGCGTGGGGACCGGCCCGGTGTTCGTGATCCGCAGCAGGTCGGTGAAGGTCGGCGGCTCCTCGGTCGGGGGCAGCACGTTCTCGACGCCGAGGGGCTGCGGCGCAGCGGGGGCGGCAGGCGTCACGGACTCCGGGTGGGAGCCGGTCGCACGGCCGAGCCAGTCGACGTCAGCGCGGCCCTCGCCGAACGGGTCGACGCGGCGACGTTCGTCCTCGATGGCCTTCGCCGCGGCGGCACGCTCGTCGCGGTGGGTCTGCGCCGTCGGCAGCACGATCGACGACGGGTGCGGTGCGGTGGAGTCCGGTGGGACGTCGGCGGCGGCCGGGATCCGGTCGTGCAGTGTGGAGCGTTCGTGCTCGACGACGGCGTCGGGGTTCTCCGACGGTGCGAGCAGCTCGGCCGGCATCGAGATGGCCTGGGTCGAGTCGTCGAGCGCGTCGGCAGGTGTCGCAGGAGCAGGAGCAGGAGCAGGAGCAGCGTCCTCGGGCTCGGCCACGAACGGCTCGGGCAGCGGCGCGCCCGTCTCGCGCGCGGTGCGCTCGGCCTCGCGGCGCTCCCGCCGGGACGGCCAGTCCTCCTCGCCGCGCGGAGCACCGAAGATGTCCGCAGCGCTGCGGAGACCGTGGAACGGAGCGTCCGGTCCGGACGCACGCCGAGCCTCCAGGCCGTCGTCCCCGTCTGCCGGGCCGGCGGTGCCGTCGGGTTCGCGTGCGTCGTCCGGACGCTCCTCGGTCACGCGGTCAGCCCCAGATCAGCCAACCCGATGGCCGCGAAGTACGGGTACCCGGCCGCCTCGATCGTCTCCTTGGCGCCGGTGTCCCGGTCGACGACGACCGCGACGGCGGCGACGATCGCCCCTTCGCGCTCGAGCGCCTCGGCCGCCTTGAGCGGCGAGCCGCCGGTGGTGGAGGTGTCCTCGAGCACGACGACGCGCTTGCCCTTGAGGTCCGGCCCCTCGACCTGCTTGCCGCGGCCGTGGTCCTTCGGCTCCTTGCGGACGACGAAGGCGTCGTAGGTCAGGCCCCGGGCGGCGGCCTGGTGCAGGACGGCGCTGGCGATGGGGTCCGCGCCCATGGTGAGGCCACCGACGGCGGAGACGTCCGGCACCTGCTGCACGAGCTCGGTCATGACCTGCCCGATCAGCGGCGCGACGCGGTGGTCCAGGCTGACCTTCCGCAGGTCGATGTAGTACGTCGCCTTCTTCCCGCTGGTCAGGGTGAAGTCGCCGTGGAACACCGCTTCGGAGGAGATGTACTGGATCAACTGTTCGCGCGCGTCGGTCACAGCCCACAAGGGTAGTCGGTCGCGCCCGCAGCGCGCTCCCCCAGCCTGTGGGTCTGCGAGTACCGGCACCGAGGCGGCGTCGGTACGCTCCGGGGCATGTCCCGTGCACCGCGTCGCGCCGCCGTGGAGCCGGCTTCGTCCGGCGGCCGCCGGACCGGTGGGGTGGCCGTCACGATCGGACGGGAGGCCCTGGGCGGCCTGGTCGCGCTGGCCCTGGCCGTCATCGCCCTGCGCCACGTCATCGCGACGGAACGGGTGTCGTTGCTCTGGTACGACGGCGACTCGGTGCTGCTGCCGCTCGTCGAGCGTTCGCTGCAGGCCGGCCAGCCGTTCGAGTGGGCGATGTCGCCCGCACTGTTCTTCTTCCCCGAGCTGCCCGTGTACCTCTTCTGCTCGCTGGTGACCGCGACGCCGCAGCAGGCCCTGGCGCTGAACGGGGTGCTCGTGCTCCTCGCCGTCTACGCGCTGGTGCGGGCGGCCGCGAACGAACTGATGCCGGCGGCCGGGCGCCCTGCCCGGATCGCGGTCTCGGCCGGGGCGCTCGGTCTGGTCACACTGCTGGTGCTGACCGAGTCGTCGGGCACGGCGACGTCACTCGAGCTGGCGTCCCTGCTGCTGACCACGACCTACTACTACGGGGCCGTGCTGGCGATGCTCGGCACCGCGGTGCTCGTGCTGCGGGCGGTGCGGCTCGGCCGGGCGTCGGTGCCCCTGCTCGTCGCGCTCGGAGTCGTCGCCGCGTGCACGACCGCGTCGAACCCGCTGTACGTGCCGTGGTCGGCGGCCCCGGTGGTCGTCACCCTCGGGCTCCTGGTGCTGGCGCGCCGGGTACCGTGGCGCCCGGCTGCGCTGCTGGCCGGTGCCGTCACGGTCGGCTCGGTCATCGGGTACCTGGTGCGGATCCCCCTGCGGCCGTTCGTCTCCCTCGACCCGGCGACGTACGTGCAGCCGTCGCGGGCCGGGGAGACCCTTCGGTTCTTCGCGGCGCTGACCGACGACCGGGCGGGCACGGCGCCGGGCGACCTCGGGCTCCTGCTGCTGTTCGCCGGGGTGCTCGTCACCGTCGGCGGCACGGTGTGGGCCTGGCGGGTCCGCACCGCACGCACCGTGCTGGTCGCGACACTCCTCCCACTGGTGACCGTCGTCGCCGTGTCCGTCGGGGTCGTCGTCGCCGGATCCGAGACCCCGCGCTACCTGCAGCCGATCGTGACCGCGCCGCTGCTCGCGCTCGTCGCCGTGGCCGAGCTCACCCGCACCGCGGTCCGCCGCACCCGCGTGCACCGTCCGCACCGCGGGGTCCGGGCGGGGGTGGCGGTCGCGATGGCCGCCGTGCTCGCGACCGGGATCGCCGTCGCCCCCGGCGCCGCCCACGCCGTCGCGACCGCGCGGTACCCGGCGGCCGCGTGCCTGGACCGCTGGGCCGACGGACGCCAGGTCACCGGTGTCGGGCAGTTCTGGACGGTCCGACCCCTCGCCACCTACGCGTCGACGAACGTCGAGCTCCTGCAGGTCCGCGACACCTTCGAGACGTACCCGTGGCTCGTCGACCTCGGGGCCTACCGCGACGCGGACCCGAGCTTCGTGGTGGTCGGTTCGCACGACCTCTGGACCACCGCGGTCGAGGACTCCCTCGGGGCTCCGGCGACGATCACCCACTGCACCGGCTTCGACGTCTACGACTACGCCGGCACCGCCGGGCAGGCGATCCTGCGGCGCGACGTCGTCGGGAGCGCCGACGTCATCCGTCGCGACCGGGGTTTCTGAGCCACTGCTGAAGTTGTCCACAGCGGCGCGTCGCCGCCCGATGCTCGCTGTACGGATGTATAGGCTCGTGCTCGATGTCTCGTCCCTCCAGCCCTCGCGCCCCCCGTGTCCCCGTGCGCCTGCGCCTCGCCGTCACCGGTCTGGCACTCGCGGGCCTCGTCGGCACGGTCATCGCCGACGCGCCGGCAGCCCAGGCGGTGACCTACCCCACGTGGGACGAGGTCAAGTCCGCCCGCGGCAAGGAATCCGCGAAGCAGGGGCAGATCACCGAGATCCGGGGCATCATCAGCGAGCTCGACGCGAAGGTCGAGGCTGCCGAGGCGAAGGCGCAGAAGCTCGGTGACGTGTTCTACAAGGCCCAGCGCAAGGCCCAGACCGCAGCCGAGAAGGAACAGCAGCTCCGCGCCGACGCGAAGGACCACGCGAAGGTCGCCGACCAGAGCGCCGCGCAGGCCGGGCAGTTCGCCGCGCAGATGTCCCGCTCCGGTGGCGCCGACGTCACCACGTCGGTGATCACCCAGGGCGAGGACGCCAGTGATCTGCTGTACAACCTCGGTGCGCTGAGCAAGCTCTCCGAGCAGGCCGAACGCGTCCAGGCCGCTGCGAGTGCCGACGCCGCCGTCGCCAGCTCGCTCGAAGCACAGGCCGACCGTGCCGCCGAAGCGCTGGGCGACCTCGCCGCCGAAGCAGAAGACCGCATGCAGGAAGCCCAGGCGGCGTCCGACGCCGTGCAGGCCGCCTACGACGAGCAGCAGTCGAACAAGGCCCGGCTCGACGCCCAGCTCGCGACCCTGACCTCGGGCCGCGTCCGGACCGAAGCCGAGTTCGCCAAGGGTGAGCGCGTCCGCAAGGCGGCGGAGGAGAAGGCCGCACGCGAAGCGGCACAGCGCGCGGCCGCAGCAGCGGCAGCAGCAGCAGCCGCCGCGAACTCCGGCGGCGGCTCGTCGTCGGGTGGCGGCTCGACCGGCAGCAGCGGCTCAGGCGGCGGCGGTTCCGTCGGCGCGGGGTCCGGCACCGGCTGGGTCCGCCCGGCCAGCGGCTACGTCATCAGCCCCTACGGGTACCGCGTGCACCCGATCACCGGCGTCGTGACCATGCACGAGGGCACCGACCTGGCGAGCGGCTGCTACACGCCCATCGTCGCGGCCTCGGCCGGCACCGTCGACTACGTCGGGTGGTACGGCGGCTACGGCAACTACGTCCGCATCAACCACGGCGGCGGTGTGCAGACCGCGTACGGCCACATCGTCGACGGCGGGTTCCGGGTCGCCACCGGGCAGCAGGTCTCCGCAGGGCAGCTGATCGCGCTCGTGGGCTCCACGGGAGCCTCGACCGGCTGCCACAGCCACGTCGAGGTGCACATCAACGGCGCCACCACCGACCCGGTGCCCTTCATGAGCGCACGCGGGGTCGCCTTCTAGCCGACCGGCCTCGGCTCCGGCCCCGGCTCGTCGATCCCGTCGTCGCCGGCGTTCCACAGCGCCCGGTACCAGGCGGTGCGCTCCCGGTCGTCCGGCAGGCCGTACGCCCGGTGGAACAGCGGCTCCCACCCGGGTCCGTAGTTCCAGCCGAGGGCCATCGTCGCCACCGCGATGTCAGCCCAGCGGTCCGCGACCCCCATCGCGTCCAGGTCGACGTGCCCGCTCCACCGCCGATCCGCACCGATGAGCGTGTTCGGCGTGCACGGGTCACCGTGACAGACGACGATCCGGTCGGCCGGCGGCTCCGGACCGAGACCACCAGGGCCGACCTCGGCGTCGGCGTCGGCGTCCGCGGCAGCCCCGCGCGCACGATCGAGCCGGTCCGCGGTCGCCCACGTGAACGGGCAGTCGTCGACGGGCAAGGTGTCGTGCAGCGCGCGCAGGCCCTCGCCCACCGCGACCACCGCGGTCCGGGGTTCGTCGTGCCAGCGCGGGTCGACGGCGCTCCACCCGGGCACGGCGCGGGTGTGCAGCCAGACGCCGTCGTCGTCGGTGCCGTGGTCGATGACCTCCGGCACCCGGGCGTACCGGGAGGCCCAGGTCAGCCGTTGCGCCTCACCGCTGATCCACGAGCCGTAGGCATGCGGCAGGACCTTCACGAACTCCTCGGCATGCGCGTCCGGCCCGATGCGGAACGTCGTCCCGCCGATCTGGTTGTGCCACACGAGCGCGACCTCACGGCCCCGCGCGACCTCGGTGACGACGTGCGGCACCGGGACGGTCTCGCCCGGCCGGGGCAGTCCACCGATCGAGCGCACCACGGCGACGCTCAGTGCACGCGGTCCGGGCGGGAGGACCCCGACCCACCACGGGCGATCTCGAGCAACACGGGCAGGCGTTCGCCGAGCAGGGCGTCCAGGTCGGCGACGACGGCCTCGACCCGTTCGGTGATCTCGCGCGGCGCGGCCCCCCGGCGCGGACGGACCCGCACCCGGATCGCCCGGCCACCACGGACCCGGTAGACGTCGACGGCGAGCGAACCGACCTGCGGCATCTCGCCGATGGCCGACGACAGCGCGTGCTGCACGGCCGTGGACTCGATGCGCACCGCCCCGGCGACGCCGTCCGCCGAACCGTCGCTGTCCACGACGGTGCCCTCACGGCCACCGCCGAGCGTCGTCAGCACCACGAGGGCGAGCACACCGAGCACGACGCCACCGCCGAGCACGCAGGTCCAAGCGAACACCGAGTCGTCACGCGATGCCCCGGTGCCGAGTCCGGCGAGGGCATCGCCGACCGTGCGCCACCACGAGGCGACGAGGGGCAACCCCTGCGCGGTCTGCACCAGGATCGCCGCCACCCCGGCGACGAGCAGGACGAGCCCGAGCACGACGAGCGCCGTGCGACCGAGCCCACGGTTCGTGGCGTTCATCCGTCCACCCGCCCGGTCGGCTGCACCCGGACCCGTGCGGCCAGCGGCGGCTGCGCGTCGATCGCGGCGAACTCCCGCTCGACGGCCTCGGTCGCGGCGACCGCGGGGACGTCCACCCCGGCGGCGGGACGGAGCACGACGTCGACCGTGCGGCGGCCGACGGTGCCCACGGCGGCGTCGGCACCGAGCCGGGTCGCGGATCGGGCGGCGCGGGCCGCGGCGGAGGCCAGGACCTCGTCGTCGACGACGACTGCGAGCCGGTCGGACGACATCGCGTGCCGCGGACGGCGCTGGGGCAGGATCCCCTGCAGCAGCAGGACGAGCCCGACCAGGGCCACGATGGCAGCGATGCCGACCACGATCGTGGTGTCGAGCCCGTCCGGGGCGGCGAGCGCAGTGTCGACCACGGCGCGGGGGTCGACACCCAGGGCGTTCTGGTCGAGCAGGACGAGTGCTCCGGCGAAGACCGCGACGGCGGCGAGCACCAGGGCGATGAGCATCGCGACGACGACGGCGGCGGAGCGGGAGACGTGGGTCTCGCGGCGCAGCAGGCGACGGTAGGTGGCGTCGCGGCCGTCGCGCGAGGCGACGTCGGGGACGACCGGATCGACGCGGTCCGCCGTTGGCGTGGCGGTCACCGAACCCTCCGCGGGGTGTCGACGATCGACGACGCGAAGGTCACCGTGACCCGCGCGACCTGCCGGCCGGTGATGGTCCGGAAGCGCTCGGCGATCGTGCCGCGAGCCCGGTGCGCCGTGGCGACGACGGGTTCGTCGGGGAGTGCGTGCGTGCCCAGCACCGGCAGGGCGAGCGGGGCGGTGATCTCGACCGCCAGTGCACCGCGGCCGTCGTCGGTGACCCGGGCACGGACCTCCCGGGCGGACACGCGCAGCGCCTCGGCGGCGATCGCCTGCGCGGTCCGCACCAGCGCGTGGGCGCCGATGCGGTCGGACCCGGGAAGCCGGGGACCGGCAGAACCGGGATCGGAGCCGGGGACCCGCACACCGCTGCCGCCGGTGGTGGCGACGGCGGCGTTGCTCACGACGAGCTCCGGCGTCCGCGCAGTACGTCGAGCAGACGGCGGAAGTCGACGTCGCCCGTGACGATGCGCGCGACCAGTGCGCCGAGCGCCATGCAGACGGCGACGACGACGAACGCCCAGAACCCGAGCGTCACGGCGACGATCGCGAGCAGGGCGCCGGTGCCCATCCCGACGACGGTCGCCTTCACCGGACTCGACCGTCCCGGACGTCGAGCTCGTCCGCGACGCCGTTGAGCGCCGGGATGTTCACGTCGTTGATGGCGATGTTGACCTCGGTCACCTCGAGGCCGACGAGTTCGGTGACGGCGTTCGTGACGGCGGCGCGCACCGCGGAGGCGACCTCCATCATCGGCGTCGGGTAGTCCACGACGATCGTCAGGTCGACGGCCACCTGGGTCTCGCCGACCTCGACGCGGACGCCCTGGCCGAGCGCGCTCGAGCCGATCGCGTCGCGGATGGCGCCGAACGCGCGCGAGGCGTTGCCGCCGAGCGCGAAGACGCCGGGGACGTCGCGGGCGGCGATGCCCGCGACCTTCGCGACGACCGTGTCGTCGATGATGGTCCTGCCCTTGGCGGTGACCTGCGTCGTCGTGGTGCCGGCGGGCTGGGCGCTCCCGGCCCCTGTGCCGAGCGTGGCCCCGGTCGTGGTCCCGTCGACGCGGTTCGTCGTCGATGCCATTGCTGCCTCCGTGCGATCGATTGCTGGCCTCCAGCGAACACCATCGTGCCGTGTGTCGCACAGGCTGCGCACGTGCCGCCCGCTGCTCACGCCGACCTCGTCGTCAGTCGGCACCGGTAGGTTCTTGTTCCATGCGCGTGGCGACCTGGAACGTGAACTCCGTCCGCACCCGAGTGGGTCGGATCGTCGACTGGCTGGTGCGTGAGGACGTCGACGTCCTCGGCATGCAGGAGATCAAGTGCAAGCCGGAGCAGTTCCCGGTCGAGCAGTTCGAGGCCGCGGGCTACCACGTCGAGGCACACGGCCTGAACCAGTGGAACGGCGT
The DNA here is from genome assembly GCF_003224275.1 of Curtobacterium sp. MCSS17_011. NCBI lineage: Bacteria > Bacillati > Actinomycetota > Actinomycetes > Micrococcales > Microbacteriaceae > Curtobacterium > Curtobacterium sp. MCSS17_011. The sequence goes on from NZ_QKLE01000003.1 coordinate 131,092, forward strand.
CGCGTTCGCCAGCCGCCTGCCGATGGAGGACGTCACCCGCGACTTCCCCGGCCAGCCCGGGTTCCTGAAGGGCCACGAGGGGCCGGACCTGCCGGTCGAGGCCCGCGCGATCGGAATCACGGTCGACGGCGTGCGGCTCTGGAGCCTCTACGTGCCGAACGGCCGCGAGCTCGGCGACCCGCACTACACGTACAAGCTCGACTGGCTCGCCCAGCTGGCCGACCGCACCTCGGAGTGGATCGAGGCCTCGCCGGAGACCCCGCTCGCACTGATGGGCGACTGGAACGTCGCACCGCTCGACCAGGACGTCTGGGACATGCGGGTCTTCGAGGGCTCGACCCACGTCAGCGAACCCGAGCGGGCCGCGTTCCGCGAGTTCGAGGCCCGGGGTCTGCAGGACGTCGTCCGCCCGATCGTGCCGGACGGCTACACGTACTGGGACTACAAGCAGCTGCGGTTCCCGCGCAACGAGGGCATGCGCATCGACTTCGTGCTCGGCTCGCAGGCCTTCGCGGACGTCGTCACCGACGCGTCGATCCACCGGAACGAGCGGAAGGGCGACGCGCCGAGCGACCACGTGCCCGTGGTGGTCGACCTCGACCTGGACACGTCGCTCGACGACGACCGCCCGATGATCTTCTGATCGGAGTCGGGTCACCGGCCCGTATCGACAGCGCCCGTCCGGCTCTGTTACGCCCGGCGTCCGCCGTGATTGAGCCGTCCGTCACGCCGACGTAGGTTTCCTGCACCGAACCCCTTCGAGAGCAGGTGAAGCCATGTCCCGCACGACGATCCTTCCCATCCAGCGCCTCATGGCGACCGCCGCCCCCGGTGCGTGGCGCGACGGCATCGTCGTCGAGACGCGCGCCGCCGACGCAGTCGTGCTGTTCCTCGACGGGAGCATCACGCAGCTTCGGGTGGCGGACGCCGACGGCGTCCTGTCGGTCGGCGAGCCGGTCGCCCACCACCCGGTCGCAGAGATCCTCAGCGCCGGCGGTCGGCAGACCACCGCACGCATCGCGTAGCGCGCACGCGTCGCGGAGCGCGCACGGAGCGGTTCAGGCCGCCGTCGCGTCGAGCATCGCCTGGCACTTCGACACCATCTCGTCGCAGGCCATCGCGCAGTAGCGGCACGACTCGTCCATGTCCTGGTGGGTGCGGCACTCGGCGGCACACGCGGTGCCCATCGCGACGACGGCCATGAGCATCGCCTGCATCGCGGGCATGTCCATGCCCATCGGGCGCATCATCATCCGCATGCCGGTGTCAGCGAGCATCGCGGTGTTCGAGCACATCGCGGCACAGGTGGCCATCTCGCCGCCCATGCGCATGTCCGCCGCGGAGCACATCGTCGCAGCCATCGATGCGGCGTTCATCGCCATCATCGTGTCCTGCATCACGTCCATGTCCATCTCCATGGGCATGTCCGCCATCGACATGTTCTTCATCATCGCCATCGTGTCCATCGCCGGTCTCCTCGTCGTGGTCATCGGTCACGGAGCGATCCGCCCCGCGTGCCCGCCAGGGTACGCGCGTGCCGTCCGCGCTTCGTGAGCAGATGTGGTCGGGTCGGCGGACGCGACCCGACCTTTGCTGCTCACGATCCGCGGTGGTCGCCACCACCGCCGGACGGGAGGCCCGGTGCGGCCCCGCCACGGGCCTCCCGTCCGCCCTGCCGCGCGTCCACGGCGCGGGAGACGCCGGCGCGCGCGCACGACGCCCGCAAGTGCGCGAGACGCCGTCGAATCCGGCGGCGTCTCGGCGACATCGAGGCGTCTCGACAACACGACGGCGTCTTCCGGACGCACCACACGCCGGCGTCTCGACGATCGCTACGGGTGCAACAGGGCGGCGATCGCGACGAGCACGGGCACCGAGCCGAGCGTCGAGATGAGCACGACGTCGCGGGCCACCGGCACAGCGGCCCCGTACCGCTGGGCGTAGTTGAACACGTTCTGCGCCGCCGGCAGCGCGCCGAGGGTGGTGAGCACGAAGACGTCCTGCTCGCCGAGCCCGAACACGAACCGGGCGAACAGGAACGCCACAGCCGGCATCACCACGAGCTTGATCGACGACGCCACGATGACGTCGGTCCGGATCGCGGGATCACGCAGGGGCGTGGCACCGTGCAGGCTCATCCCGAACGACAGCAGCACGACGGGCACCGCGGCCGCGCCGACGAGCGAGAACGGCTCGAGCACCGGGTCGGGCAGGGCGATCCCGGTCGCCGAGCACACGAGCCCGACGAGCGAGGCGATGATGATCGGGTTCCGGAACGGCCCCGCGATCCGCCGCCCCCACCCGCCGCCACCCGCGGTCGCAGCGTCGAGGATCGTCAGCGCGATCGGGGCCATCACGACGAGCTGCAGCAGGATCACCGGCACGACCGCCGTCGCCTGACCGAGGACGTACACCGCCACCGGGAGCCCGATGTTGTTCGCGTTGACGTAGCTCGACGCCAGTGCCCCGACGGTGGTCGTGGTGACGGACCGGCGCAGCACGAAGCGGAACACGGCGGCGGCACCGAGGGCGATCACGGCGGCGCTCAGCAGCGAGACCCAGAGCATCGACGACAGCAGCGACGCGATGTCGGCGGTCGCGATGGTGTGGAACAGCAGGCACGGCATCAGCACGAAGAACGCGAGCCGACTCATCACGAACTGCGCGTGCGGCCCCAGCAGACCGATGCGTCCGACGACGTACCCACCGGCGATGATCGCGCCGATGATCGCGAAGCCGGTCAACACGCCACCCATCCCGTCCATCCTGGCACCTGCGGGACCGGATGTGACGTCACTCAGGTCGGAAATGCGTACGCATCGAATACCGTTGACGGCACCATGACCTCGATGAACGCCGACACCCTGACCCGGTCCACCGACTCCAGCCAGCCGCTCGTGCCGCTGCTCGAGGAGCGCTGGAGCCCCCGCTCCTACGACGACACCGCGACGATCTCGGACGACCAGCTCGACGCCGTCCTCGAGGCCGCGCGCTGGGCACCGTCGGCCATGAACTTCCAGCCTCGCCGCTTTATCGCCGGCCGCCGAGGCACCGAGACGTTCCGGAAGATCAACGAGAACCTGCTCGGCTTCAACGCCGCCTGGGCCTTCCGCGCCAGCGCCCTCGTCGTCGGCGTGCTCGAGACGGTGACCGCCGACGGCGAGGAGCGCTCCTTCGCCCAGTACGACCTCGGCCAGTCGCTCTCCGCCCTCACCGTGCAGGCGCACGCCGAGGGGCTGCACGTGCACCAGATGGCGGGCATCGACGCCGCCGGGCTCCGTGCCGCGTTCGACCTGCCCGAGCGCTTCCTGCCGTACACGGTCACGGCTGTCGGCACCGTCGCGCACCCGTCGCAGCTCGACGACAAGGCCGCCGAGCGCGAGGTCGCTCCGCGCACCCGCATCCCCCTCGACGAGGTCGTCCTCGTCAAGGAGTGAGCACCGGCGGTACCGCCGCCCACGCTTCGCCACGACGGCCGCGTCCCTGCGGGGGCGCGGCCGTCGGCGTACCATGACGTGACATGGATCAGCACCAGGACGACGCCCCGCCGGAGATGAACTTCTACACCCGGAAGTGGGTGCGGCCCGAGGACCTCAACGCCAACGGCACGCTCTTCGGCGGCAGCCTGCTCCGCTGGATCGACGAGGAAGCCGCGGTCTACGCGATCATCCAGCTCGGCAACGGCAAGGTCGTCACGAAGTACATGTCGGAGATCAACTTCCTGTCCTCGGCGAAGGAGGGCGACATCGTCGAGATCGGCCTCGTCGCCACCCGGTTCGGCCGGACGTCGCTGACCATGCGGGCCGAGGCGCGCAACCTGTTCACACACCGCAGCATCCTGACGATCGACGAGGTCGTCTTCGTGAACCTCGACGAGGACGGCAACCCCGCCCCCCACGGCTACACGGACATCACCTACGCCCGCGACCGGGTCCCCGCCACGCACCGCGCGTGACCCCGCAGACATCGCGCAGCACCCGGGCACCCGGGTGCTCGCACCCTGCGGGTGGTCGGCGGGCTCTGGCAGGATCGGGGACATGACCACGCCCCGCCTCGTCGCCTTCGACCTGGACGACACGCTCGCCCCGTCGAAGTCCTCCCTCGACCCCCGCATGCTCGAGACCTTCGCGTCCCTGCTCGAGGTCGTGCCGGTCGCGGTCATCTCCGGCGGCAACTTCACCCAGTTCGAACAGCAGCTGGTCACCCCGCTCCGACAGCGCGACGGCCTGACGCTCGACGCCCTGCACCTCCTGCCGACCTGCGGCACCCGGTACTACCGCTGGCAGGACGAGGACTGGGCGCTGCAGTACGCCGAGGACCTCACGGCCGAGCAGAAGGACCGCGCCCTCGCCGCGGTCGAGGCCCGTGCGAAGGAAGCCGGGTACTGGGAGTCCGAGACGTGGGGCGCCATCCTCGAGGACCGCGGGTCGCAGATCACCTTCTCCGCCCTCGGCCAGTCCGCCCCGGTGGACGTCAAGAAGCAGTGGGACCCGACCGGCGAGAAGAAGGACCACCTACGACGCCTGGTGCAGCAGGACCTGCCCGACCTCGAGGTCCGCTCGGGCGGGTCCACGAGCATCGACATCACCCGCAAGGGCATCGACAAGGCCTACGGCATGCAGCGTCTCGCCGAGATCACCGGCATCGCGCTCGACGACATGCTCTTCGTCGGCGACCGGCTCGACCCCGAGGGCAACGACTACCCGGTGAAGGCTCTCGGGGTCCCCTGCCACGCGGTGCAGGGCTGGGAGGACACCGAAGCGTTCCTGACGGAGCTCATCCCCGCGCTGCGCTGACCGCGCGGCGGACAGGAGGCCCGTGGCGGGCCCGCACCGCGCCTCCTGTCCGTCGGCCGTCGCGTCCACAGCCGCGAACGCGACCGTCCGGTGCGGCCCCGGGCGCTCAGCCCAGGCTGCGGACGGCCTCGACGAAGGCGCGGATCTTCGCGGGGTCCTTGACGCCGCGCTCGGACTCGACGCCGCTCGACACGTCGACGCCGTCGGGGTCGAGCGCCTCGACCGCGGCGACCACGTTGGCCGGGGTCAGCCCGCCGGCGAGGATCCAGGCCTCGTCGACGCCCTCGATCGTGGCCGGGTCGATGAGTCGGCCGCTCCCGGGCACGGCAGCGTCGAGCAGCAGCAGGTCGTGGTCGAACGCGGCGCGCTGTTCGGGCGTCTCGCGCAGGTAGTCCTCGGCCGCGATGGCCCGGATGGTGAAGAAGCCGGCGTCGCGCGCCCGGGCGAAGTCGGACGCCGACTCGCCACCGTGCAGCTGCAGCGTGGTGAGCCCGACCTCGGAGGCGATGCCGACGATCTCGTCGATCTTCTGGTCGCGGAAGACCCCGACGGCGTCGATGCCGTCCGGCACCCGCTCGACCAGCTCCTTCGCGAGGTCGGCGGTGACGGTCCGGGGGCTGCCCGCCGCGAAGACGAACCCGAGGGCGTCGGCACCCGCGTCGATGGCGGCGTCCACGGTGTCGGGAGTCGACAGGCCGCAGATCTTGATCCAGCGCTGGTCGGTCATGCTGTCCATCCTGCCAGGGTGCTCCGGTGCCCGGAGCACGGAGCCGCCGAGCGGGTCAGTGCAGGGCGCCCGCGACGTAGGCGGCCACGCACGCTGCGGTGACGCCGAAGGCCGCGAACGTGCCGACCAGGACGTTCCGGCGACGCCAGCGACGGACCGCCGAGAACGTGCCGCGCTTGGCGTGCCGGTGGGCCGCACGGTGCATGCGGTGGTCGCGCTGGTGCTTCACGCGTTCCGGGCCGAGCGGCACCGGGCCGGTGATCTGGGTGGACCCGCCGCGCAGCGCATTCGCGATGGCGACCGCCGTGGGCCGACGCTCCGGGTCGCGGGCGGTCATCCGACTGAGCAGCTCACGCCACTCGTCGGCGACGTCGTCCGGGATCTCGGGGTCGCGACGGAGCCGGGCGAGTGCGGCCTCGATCAGGGTGCCCGAGTACTCCTGCTTGCCGGTCAGCGCCTCGAGCAGGACGAGCCCGAGCGAGTACACGTCGGTGGCGAAGCTGATCGGTTCGCCGGCGACCTGCTCCGGGCTGAGGTAGGCGGCGGTGCCGATGACCGTGCCGTCGTTCGTCAGGCGGGAACCGTCGACGAAGTGGGCGACGCCGAAGTCCGTGAGCTTGACGGTGCGGGCGAACCCGGACGAGCCCTCGTCGCTGATCAGGATGTTGGCGGGCTTGACGTCGCGGTGCACGATGCCGCGGGAGTGCACGTAGGCCAGGGCGTCGGCGAGCTGCGCACCGAGGTCGGCGACCTCGTAGTTGTGCAGGGCGCCCTCGGACAGTCGGCGGAGCAGCGTCGTGTCGGCGATGAGCTCCATCACGATGAACCGGTGCGGACCGTCCTCGAACTCGTGGGTGCCGGCGTCGTACAGCGGGATGAGACCGGGGTGGGAGAGCATGCTGAGCAGCCGGATCTCGCGCTCCTGGCGGACGCGGTCGGCGGTGGTCATCTTGTCCGGGGTCGCGAAGAGCTTCACGGCCACGGCCCGGTACGTGTGCTCGTCGCGGGCTTCGTAGACGGATCCCATGCCGCCGGTGCCGATGAGCTTCACGAGCCGGTACCGCGCAGAGAGGACGGTGTCCGCCCGCGCGCTGTCCAGCAGGGTCATGGTGTCCGTCGTCCCGTCCGGAGCCCGTGGTTCCGCGGCCGCTGCCGGCGTGTGGGCTCATGGGAAACGGTACGCGTCCGACTCTCGATCCGCATGGCCGTTACGACATCGTGATCGCCCTGCTTCCCTGATTTTCCGGGGATCGACGGGGTACAGTCCGACCTCCACCAGGACGAAGAATCGCGCAAGGAGGACAGCATGGCGTTGTCGAAGGGTGACGAGGTGCACTGGAACACCTCGCAGGGCAGGACGACCGGCACGCTCGTGCGGAAGCGGACGAGCGACTTCGAGTTCGACGGGCAGCACTTCAAGCCCACCGACGACGACCCGTACTGGATCGTCGAGTCGGAGAAGAGCGGCAAGCAGGCCGCCCACAAGGAGTCGGCGCTGACGAAGGCGTGAGGCTCAGTCGCGGGCGGGCTCGGCGCGACGACGTCCCCGGGCACCGCCCACGGCAGGGCTGCCGAGGCCGTCGTCGTCGTGGCCGTCGTCGTCGGAGCCGCCCGCGCGCCGCTCGGCCCGCACCCGGCGGATCCGACGCACCACGAAGGTCACGACGACCACCGCGATCGCGACGTAGAGCACGCGGTCGATCCACTCGGTGTACGCCTCGACCTGGTCGTACTGCGAACCGAACGCGGCCCCGAGCAGCACGAGCGCACTGTTCCAGATGCCGCTCGCGATGATCGTGAACACCGAGAACGTGCCGAGGTGCATGCGGTCGGCGCCCGCCGGCAGCGAGATGAGGCTGCGGACGATCGGGACGAACCGGCCGAAGAAGACCGCGCTCTTGCCGTGCCGGTGGAACCAGCCGGCCGCCTTGCGGAAGTCGTCCTCGTCGACGAGGGGAAGCTTGCCGAACCACCGCGTGGTGCGTTCGAAGCCGATCACCGCGCCGAGCCAGTACAGCACCAGCGCGCCGAGGTACGAGCCGATCGTCGCCAGCACCAGGACCAGGACCAGGTTCATCTGGCCGGCGCCCGCGAGGAACCCGGCCAGCGGCAGGATGACCTCGGACGGGATGGGCGGGAACACCGTCTCGACGAAGAGCATCAGCCCGACGCCCCACTCCCCCAGGGCGTCGATCAGTTGGAGCACCAGGCCGGAGAGCCCGCCGAGGTCGGACGGAGCGGTGGAGTCGCCACTGGCGACGGTCATGGCACGGGCGGTCACGGCAGTCGTCATGCCCCAAGCATCCCTGAGCGCCCTGTCAGGACCCGGCGCCCTCCCTGGGTGTCAGCCGAGTCCCATGTGGGCGGAGCGGACGTGCGAGAGCGATCGGGCGAGTGCACCCCGCGCGACGGCGTCACGACCGACGGTCGACGGGGTGAACGCCACGGGGTGCCGGAGCTGCGGCGTGACGATCTCGTCGAGCGCGGCGCAGAACACCTCCGCGGCCGGCAGTACCTCGCCACCGACGACGACGACCTCGGGGTCGATCGTCGTGACGAGCTGCACGATGCCGGGTGCGACGTCCGCCGCGAACGCACGGACGACGTCGACGGCCTCGGCAGCCCTCTGCCCGGCCGCCACGACGACGGACTCGAGATCCGTGCCGGAGGGGATCCGGGCCTCCAGGCGGGCGGGCGCTGCGGGCCAGCCGGTCGTTGCCAGGCCGCCCATCTCGCCGGCCGCACCGCGGGCGCCCCGCGCCAGCGAACCGTCGATCACGTAGGCCGCTCCGATCTGCCGCCCCATCACCAGGTACAGGCCGTCCTGCACCCCGCGGAACCCGCCCCACATCGCCTCTGCGGTGGCGGCGAGCTTCGCGTCGTTGTCGAAGAACGTCGCGACGCCCGGGAACAGGTCCTGGATACGGCCGGGCACGCGGCGCTCCACCCACTCGGGCACGGCGACGGTGTAGTCGATGGCGCCGGTGCGGTCCACCACGGCCGGCACCCCGAAGGTGGCGGCGAGCACGGGGGACGACCCCGTCCCCGCGGTCAGTCGTCGCACGACGTCCTGGACGCTCGCCCATGCCTGTTCGGCGTCGGCGAGGTCGGCGTAGCGCTCCTCGACCCGGGCGAGCGTGACACCGCGCAGGTCCGCCCGCACCCCCACGATCCCGTGCAGCCCGAGGTCGACGCCGAGCACGGACCCGGCCGAGGCGTCGGCGGTGAAGCGCTTGGCACGGCGACCGGCCTTGTTCGGGGTGGCGATGGCCTCGGCTTCCGTGACCCAGCCCTCGTCCACCAGGTCGGCGAGCGCCGCCTCGACCGTGGGACGGGAGAGCCCGACGGTCCGGCTGAGCTCACTGACGGTCCGGGAGACGTCCTCGCGCAGCAACGCGTCGAGGATCGCCCGGGAGTTCATCTGCCGGAGCACCCCGGGGGTCGTCCCCACCACGCCCGGGTTCGTTGACACGGTCACGTCCACAGCCATAGCCTCCACATTACGAAAGATCATTGAGGAATGGTGGCTCCGACATGCTCGTCCCACGACCGCGCCGCACCGCTCCCGGTGCCGGGGCCTTCGAGATCACCCCGTCGACCCGGATCGCCGCCGACCCGGCGAGCGAACCGGTCCGACTGTACCTGCAGCAGACCCTGCGGGGATCGACCGGGCTGCCGGTGCGGGACGCCCTCGACGACCAGGCACCGGGAGCCGGCACGATCGCGCTGCGCGTCGCCGACGACCCCTCCCTGCCCGCGGGCCCGACGACGCCGGAGGGCGACCGGGCGGAGTCGTTCCGCCTCACGGTGACGGCCGACGGCGTCGACGTCGTCGGCGGGTCGCCCGCCGGGGTCTTCTACGGGGTGCAGGCACTCCTGCAGCTGCTGCCCCCGGACGTGTACCGCGGCGGCCGGGTCGCGACCGGTCCGTGGTCCGTCCCCGCCGTGGTCGTCGAGGACGCCCCCGCCTTCGCCTGGCGCGGCGTGATGCTCGACGTCGCCCGGCACTTCCGCACGAAGCACGAGGTCATGCGGGTGGTCGACCAGCTCGCCGCGCACCGGATCAACCGACTGCACTTCCACCTCACCGAGGACCAGGGGTGGCGCATCGAGATCCGGAAGTACCCACGACTCACCGAGATCGGGTCCTGGCGTCGTGAGTCGCAGGTCGGCGCGCACGTCCCCGGGCCGGACGGCACACTCGTCGTCGCCGGGTTCGACGGCCGCCCGCACGGCGGGTACTACACGCAGGACGACGTCCGCGAGATCGTGGCCTACGCGGCCGACCGGTTCGTGACCGTCGTCCCCGAGATCGAGACCCCCGGGCACGTCCGTGCGGCACTGGCGGCCCACCCCGAGCTGGGCGTCACGGGCGAGCCGGTCGAGGTGTGGACGGAGTGGGGCATCGCCGACGACGTCCTGAACGCCGAGGACGCCACGATCGACTTCTTCAAGGACGTCCTCGACGAGGTCATCGCGCTCTTCCCCTCCGGCTACATCGGCATCGGCGGCGACGAGTGCCCGAAGGTGCAGTGGGAGACCGACCCGCGCACCCAGGAGCGCATCCGCGAGCTCGGGCTGCAGGACGAGGAACAACTGCAGGCCTGGATCATCGGGCAGCTCGCCGCGCACGTCGAGTCGCACGGCCGGCGGGCGTTCGGGTGGGACGAGATCCTCGAGGGCGGCACCCTCGACCCGTCCGCGACCGTCGTGTCCTGGCGCGGGCTGACCGGCGCACGGACCGCCGCCCGCCGGGGCCACGACGTGATCTCGTCACCGGACGACCAGGCGTACCTCGACTACCGCCAGAGCGACCTGTCGACCGAACCGATCCCGGTCTCGATCGTGCTCACCGTCGACGACGTCTTCGCCTTCGACCCGGTGCCGTCCGGACTCACGGACGCCGAGCGCGCCCACGTCATCGGCGGCCAGGGCAACATGTGGACGGAGCACGTCGACACGGCCCGGCGGCTCGACTACCAGCTGTTCCCCCGCGTCGCCGCCCTCGCCGAGGCACTGTGGTCGGCCGACGTCACCGGGCCGCGCGACCTGGCCGAGTTCCGCGGACGCCTGGCCGAGCACACCGCCCGGCTCGAGGCGATGGGCATCGAGTACCGCCACGAGGCAGGCCCGTTCCCGTGGGAGCAACGACCGGGCGTGCCGGGGCGACCGCACTCGCGCGAGGAGCGCGCGGCGTACATCGACGCGGCCACGGCGAACATCGCCGACTGACCGATTGACATTTCACATGTGAGCGGTTCACACTGTGGGGAGACTTCACGGAGGAGATCCCCATGCCCCAGCGCAGCATCCCCGGCCTCGACGGGCTCGACATCGACGCACTGATCGGAGACCGGCAGCCCGAGGCCGAGCTCGAGATCACCGTCGACTTCGTCCGGGGCCGGTCGGTGCTGATCACGGGCGCCGGCGGGTCGATCGGCAGTGAGCTCTGCCGGCAACTCGTCCGGTTCGAGCCGGCGGAGATCATCATGCTCGACCGCGACGAGACCGCCCTGCAGCAGGTGCAGGTCTCCGTGGACGGCCACGGGCTCCTCGACACGAAGAACGTCGTCCTCGCCGACATCCGCGACGCCGACGCCATCCGCGACATCATGCTGAGCCGCCGGCCCGATGTCGTCTTCCACGCCGCGGCGCTGAAGCACCTGCCGATGCTCGAGCAGTACCCGGACGAAGGCTGGAAGACGAACGTCCTCGGCACCTTGAACGTCCTCCGCGCCGCCGCAGCCGCCGGTGTGGGGACGCTCGTGAACATCTCGACCGACAAGGCGGCGAACCCGACGAGCGTGCTCGGGTCGACGAAACGCATCGCCGAACGGCTGACCGCCTGGACCGCCGCCGACACCGGCCACGACTACGTGTCGGTCCGGTTCGGCAACGTCCTCGGCAGCCGCGGGTCGATGCTCCCCCTCTTCGCCGAACTGATCCGCGCCGGACGCCCGCTCACCGTCACCCACCCCGACGCCACCCGGTACTTCATGTCCATCCCCGAGGCCTGCCACCTCGTGATCCAGTCCGCGGCGATCGCGCACCCCGGCGAGGTCCTCGTCCTCGACATGGGCGCCCCGGTACGGATCCTCGACATCGCACGCCGCATGCTCGAGGCCACCGGGAGCCCGTCCGACATCGTGTTCACGGGCCTGCGGTCGGGCGAGAAGCTCCACGAGGACCTCATCGGACGCGGCGAGACCGAACGCCGCCCGGTGCACCCGAAGATCACCCACACCTCGGTCGCGCCGATCGCGCCGTGCGACGTCGACGGGTGCGTCCCCGGCCAGGTCGACCCGTCGGCGCTCGCGATGGCCGCCTGACCGACGCACGTCCGGCGGCCCGTCGCGTCGTCGAGTGAGCAGGACACGCCGCATCCGGGGTGGCGACCCGACCTCTTCTGCTCACCGTGTGCAGGTGGTCGCGACCGACGAACGGACGGGAGGCCCGGTGCCAGCTGGCACCGGGCCTCCCGTCCGTCATGGGGTCGCGTCTCGTGCGCGGGACGCCGGCGACGCCGCGACCGCCTACGCGGCGACCGGCGCGCGCTGGCCCACCGTCTCGCCGGCCACGGCGGCCTCGCTGCCCGCAGCGGCCTCGTCGACGGGGCGACGACGAACCCACTTCTTCAGGGCGACGAGCACGCCGGCCGAGATGAACGCACCGAGCACGACCGCCCCGAGCCAGGCCCAGAAGTTGCCGATCGCGAAGAAGACGAACACGCCACCGTGGGGTGCCCGCGAGGTCACGCCCACCGCCATCGAGATCGCACCGGTGACCGCGGCCCCGACCATCGACGCCGGGATCACGCGCAGCGGGTCCGCTGCGGCGAACGGGATCGCACCTTCAGAGATGAAGGAGAGGCCGAGCAGGTAGGCGGCCTTGCCGTTCTCACGCTCCGGCTTCGTGAAGCCCTTGCGGTAGAAGAGTGTCGAGGCGAGCGCCATCGCGAGCGGCGGCACCATGCCTGCACCCATCACCGCGGCCATGATCTCGAACGGGACCGTGTTGCTCGCGGTCCCGGCACCGAGCCCGGCGACGGCGAACGCGTACGCCACCTTGTTGACCGGCCCACCGAGGTCGAACGCCATCATCAGGCCGAGGATGATCCCGAGCAGGACGGCGGAGGCACCGGAGAGCGAGTTGAGCCAAGCGGTGAGCTCGGTCATGACCCAGGCGATCGGACCGCCGAGCACCAGGAGCATGAGGCCCGAGGCGATGATCGACGCGAAGAGGGGGATGATCACGACCGGCATGAGGCCACGCAGCCAGCGCCAGGTCGGGATGCGTCCGATCCAGTACGCCGCGGCACCGGCGATCAGACCGCCGACCAGACCACCGAGGAACCCGGCGTTCATGAACACGGCGATCGACCCGGCGACGAAGCCCGGCGCGATGCCCGGACGGTCGGCGATGGCGTACGCGATGTACCCGGCCAGTGCGGCGACCAGGAACCCGAGCGACACGGAACCGATCTGGAACGCGGCGGCGCCGAGGTAGTAGCCGAGGCCCTCCGGCGGCAGGTTGAGCAGCGTGTAGTTCGTCAGGGTGAACACGGCGTTGTTCTGCCCCGAGTCACCGTGGGTCAGCGCGATGCCGTACCCGGACAGCAGGAAGCCGAGCGCGATGAGGAGCCCGCCGCCAGCCACGAACGGGATCATGTAGCTGACGCCGGTGAGGAGCCAGCGCTTGAGCGACTGGCCGAAGTGCTCGTTCTCGGCGGTGGACTCGCCCTCGACGGCGGCGCCGCCCTGCACGCGTGCGGCGTGCGGGTCCTCGGAGGCGCGGATGGCCTCGGCGATCATCTTGTCCGGCTCGTCGACACCGCGCTTGACCGGGCCGGACACGAGCGGCTTGCCGGCGAAGCGCCCGCGGTCGCGGACGTCGACGTCGACCGCGAACACGACGGCGTCGGCGCGGGCGATGAGGGCCGGGTCGAGGGGCTCGACCTGCGAGGACCCCTGCGTCTCGATGTGCATCTCGGCACCGGCGCGCTGGGCTGCCGCGACGAGGGCGTCGGCCGCCATGTAGGTGTGCGCGATGCCGGTCGGGCAAGCGGTGACACCGACGAACACCTTGCGGTCGGCCTCCGGCGCGGTGGCTGGAGCGGAGGCGCCGCTCGCCTTCCCGACGCCGGCCTCGGCCACTTCGCCGCTCACCTCGTCGTCGACGAGCTGGACGATCTCGTCGGGGGTGGTCGCGGCACGGAGCGCGGCCGTGAAGTCATCGCGGATGAGCGCGCGGGCCAGGGTCGAGAGGACCGTCAGGTGGTCCTTGTCCGCGCCCTCGGGCACGGCGATCATGAAGACGATGTCGGCGTCGCCGTCCGGGGCGCCGAAGGGCACCTTCCGGGCCAGGCGCGAGAACGCCAGCGTCGGCTCGGACACCGACGCCGACCGGGCGTGCGGAATGGCGATGCCACCGGGGACGCCCGTTCCGACGCTCGCCTCGCGCTTGATGGCGTCCTCGGCGAGCGTGGCACCGTCGGCGGCGCGGCCGGTCGCGGCGACGCGGTCGGCGAGCACCCGGATGACGTCGGTCGACGTGGCGCCGAGGTCCTCGTCGAGGCCGACGAGCTGTGCGCTGATGAGGCGCGGACTCGAGTCTGCGGACATGTGCTTGCTCCTTCGCAATGGCGCTGATCGCGCGGTGGTGCGGGTGTTCGTGGGGTGGTCGGGCGGGGTGGGGAGGATCAGGCGGGTTCGGGGGCCGGGTGCGTGCCGAGCACCCGGACGGAGACCGCCGTCGGGTCGGTGTGGTCGAGTGCCGGCACGTCGCTGCCGGGCAGGGCTGCGGCAGCGGCACCGGTGGCGACGGCCTGGGCGAGCCGCTGCTCGGGCGAGGCTCCGGCGACCTCGGCGAGCAGGTACCCGGCGAGCGAGGAGTCCCCGGCGCCGACGGTCGAGCGGGCGACGATCTCCGGTGCAGCGGCGGCGAAGGCTCCCTCGTCGGCGACCAGCACGGCGCCGGCGCTGCCCAGGGTGAGCAGGACCGTGCCGACGTTCCGCTGCCGCAGCCGCTGGGCTCCGGCCACCGCGGCGTCGAGGTCGCGCTCGTACTCCTCCGGGTCCCCGCCGACGACCTCGGCGAGTTCCTCGGCGTTCGGCTTCACCAGGTCGATCCGTTCGCCCGACTGCAGCAGCGCGGTGAACGGCACCCCGGACGAGTCGACGGCGATGCGGACGTCCACCCCGTGACGTGCGCGGACGGCCCGGACGAGCACGGCGAGCGCGTCGTCGGGCAGGCCGGGCGGCAGCGACCCGGCGACCACGACCCAGCTGGCGGCGGGGCCGGTGGCAGTCGCGGCGGCGGTGTCGGCGACCAGGGTGGCGAGGTCATCCAGACGACCGGCCAGCGAGGGGCCCGGTTCGTTGAGCTTCGTGGTGGTGCCGGTCGGCTCGGTCACGGTGACGTTCGAGCGGAGCGGCGCACCGATCGGCAGCGCGGCGGTCGGGATGCCGCGCGTGGCCAGGCCGAGCAGGACCGGGTCCAACTCGTCGCCGGGCAGGACGGCGACGGTGTCCCCACCGCTCGCGACGACCACGCGGGAGACGTTGACGCCCTTGCCGCCGGGCTCCGCGGTGGAACGTGTCGCGCGCTGGACGGCGCCGCGCTGGAGTTCACCGGCGAGCTCGATCGTGCGGTCGAGCGACGGGTTCGGGGTGACCGTGACGATGCGGCCGTTCATGCGACGACCACCTCGACGTCCGCGTCGGCGAGCGCACCGGCGAGGTCGGCCGGGGGCTGCTCATCCGTGACGAGCGTGTCGATCTCGTCCAGGCGCGCGAACCGCATCAGGGCCTCGACGCCGTGCTTGGCGGCGTCGGCGAGCACCACGGCTCGTCGGGCGGCGAGCACGTAGGCGCCCTTCACGGCGGCCTCGTACTCGTCGGGGGTGCTCAGGCCGAAGCCGGCGGACAGGCCGTTCGTGCCGATGAAGGCGACGTCCGGCCGGAGCGCGCCGATCTGATCGACGGTGGCCGTGCCGACCGCGGCGCTCGTGACGCCGCGCACCCGGCCGCCGAGCAGGTGCAGCTCGAGGTGCTCGCTGTGCTGCAGGGTCGCGGCGATCGGGACCGAGTTCGTGATGACGGTGATGGTCGAGCCGGTGACCTCGGGCTCCCACCGGGCGAGTTCGGAGGCGACGGCGGCGCAGGTGGTGCCGGCGTCGAGGGCGATCGAGCCGGTGAAGGTCGGTGGCACCAGGCGCATCGCGGCACGGGCGATCGCGGACTTCGCGCTGCCGTGCTGCCCCTCACGCTCGGCGACGCTGAGTTCGACGACGCTCGAGCGCCCGACGGGGACCGCTCCCCCGTGCACTCGGCGCAGGACCCCGGCGGACTCGAGGGCGTCGAGGTCACGGCGCACCGTCTCGGTGGTCACGTCGAAGTGCTCGGCCAGACCGGCGACCGAGACGCGGCCGGCGGACTGCAGCTCGGCGGCGATGGCGGTGTGCCGCTCGGTTGCGTACATGCCCGAACTCCTTCGTTCCGTTGGGTTTCGAGCACTGTACGTCGGAAAGCCACAGGAACGCAACCATTCCGTCATGCAACCAACACGTCCACAGGGGCCGGCGGTGTGCTGCCGCGGTCACGACACGTCGCGAGCCGGAGGCCGTGGGGTCACGAAGTGTCGGGTGCGACCGCCCCAGCCGACGCTCCGTGACCGTTCGCAGGCGAGCACGCGGGGTGTTGTGACCGCGCGACAGCGCCCCGGTCCGCTCGAAGTGGACCGGGGCGCAGCACCACACAGGTGCCGGTCGTTCGACGGTCACCCCTTCACAGCACCGGCCGTCATGCCGCTCACCAGCCGGCGCTGCACGATGAGGAAGAACACCACGACCGGGATCGAGAACAGCACGCTCGCCGCCATCAGCCCACCGAAGTCGGTGCCCTTGTTCGTCGAGAACCCGGCGAGCCACACCGGCAGCGTGTACATCCCCTGGTCCTTGAGCATCACGTAGGCGATCAGGTAGTCGTTCCACGCCGCGATGAACGCGAACACGCTCGTGGCGATGACCCCGGGCATGACGAGCGGGAACAGCACACTCCACAGGATCCGGAAGGTACCGGCACCGTCGACCTTCGCTGCCTCCTCGATCTCCACGGGGACGGCCACGAAGAACCCGCGCATCACCCAGATCGAGAACGGCAGCACGCTCGCCACGTACGCCAGGATCAGCCCGACGTAGCTGTTGAGCAGCCCGAGGGTCTGGAACGACAGGAACAGCGGGATGAGCAGCGCCCCCGACGGGATCATCTGCACGAACAGGATCGCGACCAGGATCGCCCGCCGTCCGCGGAACCGGAACCGCGACAGCGCCGCCGAGGCCAGGAACCCGACGACGATCGACAGCAGGACGGCCGCCACCACGACGATGGTGGAGTTCCGCAGGTAGACCAGGAAGCCCTCCTGCGTGAGCGCCCGCGTGAAGTTGTCGAGCGTCGGGTGTAGCGGCGCCCAGATCGGGGTCATGGTGGTGACCTCGTCGGCGGGTTTGAAGGCCGTGTTCACCATCCAGTAGATCGGGAACACCCAGACCAGGCAGAAGACCACGGCGATGGTGTTCGCGACGACGGGCGGTTTGCGCTTCCGGACACGGACCGTCACAGGTCCTCCTCCCCGCTCCGGACGAGCCGGCGGATGTAGTAGCTGGTGAGCACCCCGAGGATCAGGGTCGAGATCACGGCGATCGCGGCACCCTGCCCGTAGGCGTTGGACACGAACGACTGCACGAAGGTCCAGATGCCGAGCGTGAGCGTGGCCTCTTCCGGCCCGCCGCGGGTGAGCAGCCAGATCTGGTTGAAGACGTTGAAGTCCCAGATCACGGAGAGGATCGACACGAGCAGCAGCGTCGGCGCGAGGGCCGGCAGCGTGATCGCGCGGTACATGGTCCAGACCGAAGCCCCGTCGAGCGCACCGGCCTCGTAGTACTCCGGCGCGATCTGGGACTGCGCTGCGTAGAGCGTCAGCGCGACGAACGGCACCGCCTGCCAGATCACGAGCGTCAGCACGATCGTGTACGCCTGCCCCGGATGCGACGCCCAGTTGTCCTGCGTGTGGTCACCGAAGACCCGCAACTGCGTGATGAGCCAGTTGAGCACGCCGTAGAACGGCTGGAAGAGCCACTGCCAGACCAGGCTCGAGGCGACGTTCGGCATCGCCCAGGCCAGCACGAGCACGACGCTGACGATCGTGCGCATCGCCACCCCGAGCCGGGTGAGCAGCTGCGCGACACCCATCCCGATCACGATCGTGCCGAGGACCATCGCACCCGTGACGAGCACGGTGCGCAGGATGACCGGCCAGAACGACGCGTCGGTGAGGACGTCCGTGTAGTTCGTCAGCCCCGCGAAGCCGGCCTGACCGGTGAAGATCGCCCGGAGCCCGTAGTCCTGGAACGAGATGACGACGAGCCGGACGAGCGGGTAGACGACGAGCGCCAGGAGCAGCAGTGCCGCCGGTGCCAGCAGGACGAGTGGTGCACGCGACCCGACCAGCGACCGCCGTCGACCCCCCGGGCCCGCCGGGCCGCCGGCGCCGGACCGCGCGGACCCGGTTCTGCCGCCGGCTCCGTCCGGACGCGACCGCCCCGTGCCCCGACCGCCGGTGACCGGCGCGGACTGCTCCGCGTCGGTCACCGGCTCCGCAGTGGACGTCATCGCCTACGGCTGCGCGTTCAGCGCGGTCGTGAGGTGCTTCGAGAAGCCCTCGGCGGCCTGCTCCGGGGACTTCCGACCGGTGGCGACGTCGGCGAACATCGACTGGAACGACGCGTCACCCTCGATGGTGGCCCAGCCCGGCGTGGCCGGGGTCGGCCGGCTCGTGCCGGCCGCCTCGAAGTACGGCTTGTGCAGCTCGTCGACGTCACCCGCGACCGCGTCGAGCAGCTCGGTCGAGTTCGGCTCCCAGCCGTCGACACCGAACACCTGGTCCTGCTGGAACTCCTTCGAGGTCAGGATCTTCAGGTAGTACAGCGCGAGCTCCTGGTTCTCCGCCTTCGCCGGGATCCCCAGGTCGGAGCCGCCGAGGAACACCGGCTGTGTCTTCCCCGCCGTCGAGGACGGCATCGGGAACGTGCCGATCCGGTCGGCGAGTTCCGGCTTCGCCGTGGTGATCGAGCCGATCTCCCAGGCGGACCCGAGGAACGCCGAGGTGTTGCCCTGCGCGAAGACGTCGCTCTGCGAGGGCTTGTCGGTGTTGATGTCCTGGGTGGACTTCGCCGAGTACGTGTTCTGGAAGTCCTTCCAGGCGGTCAGCCCCTCGACCGCGTCCGCGGAGTCGAGCGTGCCGGTCCACTTGCCGCCCTTGTCCGTGGCGATCTCGCCGCCGGCGTCCCAGACGCACTGCAGCCCGCCGTACCAGTACTGCCCGGGCATGTAGAAGGCCGAGAAGTCACTGGCCGGGTTGGCGGCCTTGACCTTGTCGAGGTCGGCGGTGAGCTCGTCGTAGGTGGTCGGCACGTCGGTCACGCCGGCGTCCTTCCAGACCTGCTTGTCGTAGACCACGGCCCGGTTGCCGGCGAACAGCGGTGCGCCGTAGAGCTTGTCGTCGACGGTGGCCGGCCCCTCGAGTCCGGTGAGCCAGGTCTGGCCGTCCTTGAGTTCGTCACGGTACGGCGTCAGGTCGGTCAACCCGCCGGCGGCCGCGTACACCGGCACCTGCGTGTTGCCGAGGTCGACGACGTCGGGGGCGTCGCTCTGGGCGAGCGCCGTGGTGAGCTTGGTGGTGATCCCGTCCCACTGCTGCGTCTGGATCTTCACCTTCGCCCCGGTGTCGGCGGTGAACTGCTTGCCGGCGGCGTCGAGCACCTTGTCGCTCAGGTCGCCGTTCATCATCCAGACGGTGATGGTCTTGCCCTTGCCATCGGGGGTGCCGATGGACTTCGTGCCGCCGTCGGAAGCGGCGTTGCTCCCGGCGGAGCACCCGGTGAGGGCGAGCGCGCCTGCGAGGGCGAGCGCACCGAGTGCGGCGAAACGCGTTCGTGTCACGATGACTCCCTTGGTCCGACCTTTATGAAAGGACGTTGCGTATTCGCAATAGAAGACCCTCGGGGGCACCTTGTCAACCGTTGGATCGGTCCCTGCGACGTCTTTCGATCCGCGTGTTTCCGCGGCGTCACGGATGTCGAACAGATCGACGCAGATGCTTGACCCGGTGGTCATGACCAGGCATGATCTGCGACTCGCGTCCGACGTGTGGAAGCAACCGCCTGGAGGCCCGGTGCCGGTCCGCCGGACCGGCACCGGGCCTCCCGTGCGCGTCCACCGCACCCGTCAGACGGCCGCCAGTGCGGACGTCGGCGGGATCCGTGCGGCGCGCGCCGCCGGGTAGAGCCCGGACACCCCGCCGATCACGACGGTGGCGCCGAGGCCCCCGACGACGGCCCACACCGGCAGCGCGACCGGCCAGCCCTGCGCGACGGCGAACACCACCGTCACCCCGACGCCGAGCACGACGCCGGCCACACCACCGAGGAACGACAGCAGCAAGGACTCGACCAGGAACTGGTCGCGGATGCTCCGACGTCGGGCGCCGAGTGCTCGGCGGACACCGACCTCGGCGCGGCGTTCGAGGACGGTGATCACCATCGTGTTCGCCACCCCGATGCCGCCGACCAGCAGCGCCACGCCCCCGATCCCGACCAGCAGCCCGGTGAAGGAGTCGTCGGTCGCGTTCTTCGCCGCCAACGCGTCCGACGGTCGCGTCACCCCGACGTCCTGCGCGTCGCCCGGTCGGATCGCGCCGGCGAGCCGGTCCCTCGACCGTTCGACGTGGGCCGGGTCGACGCGCGCGTGGACCGCGGTCGGCGCTCCGTCGAACCCCAGCTGCTCGGCGAACCCGCTCGGCACGAACACCTGCGAGTCGAGGTCCTCGGCGAGCGCGACGGGTCCGAGTACCCCGACCACCTGCACCCACTGCCCGCCGATCCAGACCCGGCTGTCCGGGTGCAGGTCCTCGATGCCGAGGGCCGCGGCGGCCCGGGAGCCCAGCACCACCTGCGGCGGCGCTCCGGTCGTGTCGTCGAGCCACCGGCCCGATGCGAGCTCGCCACCGAGGACTCGTGGGACGTCACCCCACGCGGCCAGCACCCCGATGCCCTTCGTCTGCGGCACCGGGACGAACGCGTTGCGGTAGACGCCGGTGTCCGGCACCGTGCCGACCGCAGCGGCGGACTCGACGGCGTCCTGCCGCAGCACGGAACCGAGCGCGGTGGACGGCAGCGGGACCGGTTCGCCGAAGCCCTGCGCCTGCGTGGCCGTCAGCACGTTCGTCCCGAGCGCGTCGAGCACCTGGTCGACCTTCGCCTTGCTCGACGACGAGATCCCGACGACCGCGATCATCGCCGCGATGCCGATCGCGATGCCCAGGGCCGACAGCACCACGCGCCCCGGCCGGGTCCGCAGCCCGAACACCCCGAGTCGGAGCAGGTCGCCCGCACCGACGGTCCGACGCCGGGTCACCGGTCGCCCTCGTGCTCGATCCGGCCGTCCCGCATCCGGATCTGTCGGGGCAACGACGCGGCGAGGTCCAGGTCGTGCGTGATGACCACGACCGTCGTGCCCGCCGCGTTGAGCTCACGCAGGAGTTCGACGACCGCCGCGCCGGACGCCGTGTCGAGCGCCCCGGTCGGTTCGTCCGCGAGCAGGATCGTCGGGTCGCCGACGACGGCCCGCGCGATGGCGACCCGTTGGCGCTCACCGCCGGAGAGCTGGTGCGGTCGGTGGTCCGCCCGGTGCGACAGACCGACCCGGCCCAGGGCTCCGACCGCCAGCCGGTGCCGCTCGCGCCGCGGGACCCCGGCGTAGAGCACCCCGTCGGCGACGTTCTCGGCCGCGGTCGCTCCGGCCTGCAGGTGGAAGTGCTGGAACACGAAGCCGACGTGGTCCGCCCGGAGCTGCGAGAGCGCGTCGTCGGACATCACGGCGACGTCGTTGCCCGCGATCGTCACGGTGCCCGAGGTCGGCCGGTCGAGCGTGCCGATGATGTTCAGCATGGTCGACTTGCCGGACCCCGACGGCCCGACGACGGCGACGAGTTCCCCGGCGCGCACCTCGATCGACACCCCGCGCAACGCGTGGACGTCCCCGTGGACCTTCGTCACCTCCCGGAGCGCGAGCACGGTGCTTGCTCCGGCCCCGGCGCTCACCCGGGCACCACCACGCGGTCGCCGGCCGTGACCGCACCGGTGATCGCCACCCGCCCGTCGGCCGTGAACCCGGGGTCGACCCGAACCCGCTTCGTCGTGCCGTCGCGACGCACCACGTCGACCGCGTAGGCCCCGCCGGCCCCGGCGACGAGCGCGGCGACCGGGACGGAGAGCACGTCGCGCTCGGTCGCGCCCTTCGCGTCGACCTGCGCCGAGGCGGCAACGGGCAGCTCCCGCCGACCCGGGTCGAACGACACCGACACGTCGACCTTCGACCCACCCTCCTCGGTCGTGTCCGGTTCCGCGTCGACGACGTCGCCCGACATCGGCGCTCCGGCTCCGTTGATCCGGACGTCGACCGTCGTGCCGACGGCGAGCCGTTCCGCGTCGCGTCGGGACACCGTCACGACGACGATCCGCTTCGTGCTGGTGACCTGCAGCACGTCGCCGGCGACGCCACCGCCGGCCCCGCGGGACACGCCGTCACCACCGACCCCACCGGCGCCACCCGTCGCCCCGGTGTCAGCGCCGAGCCGTCCGTCGACAGCGGCCACCCGCACCGCGCCGTCCACGAAGGCGACGTCGTCCGCCGTCAGCACCCCGGTGACGTCGTGCCCCCGGTCGGCCTGCCACTGCCGCACCGCCCGTTCGGTCCGTGGACCGAACGCGTCGTCGACCGACACGTCGTACCCCAGCGCCGACAGGTTCTCGTTGAGCTGCCGCACGTCGGTGCCCGTCCACCCGCGCTCGAGCGAGCGCCACAGCGGCACCGTGCCGTACATGGCCCGGACACCGCGCTCGTCGACGGCGTACAGGTACCCGTCGCGCTCGATGACGTCGCCGGGTCGCGGCAACCAGGTGATCGTGCCGGCCGCCGCGCCGGGGACGCCGACCGCGGCCCCGTACCCGAGCGTCCCCGCGAACACCTTCGAGTCGGTGAGGTCTCCCTTCGTGACCGGCGCCGTCGCCCCGGAACCCGCTCCACCGGGCTCGGTGCCCGCAGACGTCGAGGCGGCCGTTCCACGGGGCAGCCCGGCGAGCGCCCACGTGCCGGTCCCGGCCGCGACCGCGGCCACGAGGCAGACGGCCACGATCGTCCGGTGGCGCATGCCGACCGTCACCGTGCCACCCCCGCACCGGCGGAGTCCGACACCGCGGCGTCGCAGGCGCGGGCGACCTCGTCGAAGGCGTCCTCGTCGTCCGGCTGGTAGCGGATCTTGGCGTCCTCGTCGTCGGGGTAGTCGGAGAACCCCCGCTCGCGGATGCACTCCGCGGTCCGCAGCACCCGCTCGTCATCGCCGGGCGCCTGCTCGGCGACCTCGGCGTCGCCGGCTCCCGCGGTGTCGTCGAGACAGCTCCGGAGGTCCTCCTGGTACTGCTCCTCGTCGACGCCGTCGGGGGCGCTCAGCTGCAGGGTCGAGCCGCTCCCCGGGTCCGGCAGGTCGTAGCCGCGATCGCGCATGCACTCGGCGAGCGAGGCCCCCTTCGCAGCCGTACCGGCCGTCGTCGGGGCACCTCCCCCGGGTGCACCGCCCGAGCAGGCCGTGAGCAGGCCCGGCAACAGCACGGTGGCCGCGGCCACGGCGAGCAGGGTTCGGTTCCGACGGGTGGTCGTCCTGGTCGTGTTCATGGCCCCAGGACACCGGACCGGCTGTTTCGCGCCGCGTACCGACGGAGTTACACCGACGAAACGTCGATCCGGACGACGAGCCCGCCGGTCGGCCGTGCGGTGATCACGAGCGCCCACCCGTGCGCCTGCACGATCGCGGCGACGATGGACAGGCCGAGCCCGCTGTGCTGGGGTGCACGGGGGCCGGACGGGCAGCGCCGGAACGGTTCGACCAACCGGACAGCGTCTGACACGGGCACGACGGGCCCCGAGTTCTCGACGACGATCCCAGCCGCGGACGTCGTGACCCGGACGAACCCGTCGCGTTCGTTGTACTCGACGGCGTTGCCGACGAGGTTGACGAGCAGCTGGTGCAGCAGCGTCGGCTCGCCCGCGACGATCAGGCCGGGAGGCCCGGTGTGGGCTGCGTGGACGAGGGTCACCCCCGCGTCGGCGGCGGTCCCGGACATCGCCGCGATCACCGCGTCCGTCACCTCGTCGACGTCGACGGCCTGCGTCGCGCCGGCCAGCCCACGGTCCGCCTCGGCCAGGACGAGGAGCGACTCGACCAGGTGTTCGGTCCGCCGGTTCTGCTCCAGCAGTTCCTCGCGCGTCGCGCGGACCTCGCCGCGGTCGGCCGTGTCGTGCAGCCCGATCTGCACCGCGGCCCGCTGCACCGCCAGCGGCGTCCGCAGTTCGTGCGACGCCTGTGCCACGAACCGGCGCTGGCTCTCGAACGCCGTCTCGAGCCGATCGAGCAGGTCGTCCACCGTGCGGGACAACCGCCGCAGCTCGTCGTCCGGACCGTCGAGGGCGATGCGCTCGTGGAGGTTCGACGCCGTGATCCGGTTCGCGGTCGCCGTGATCCGGTCGATCGGCAGGAGCATCCTGCGGCTGACCAGCCACCCGACCCCGCCGGCCACGACCCCCGCGCCGCCGATGCCGATCGCCGACCACTGCCACTGCTGCACCGCGACGAGGCGGACCACCGACACCGCCTCCCTGGCGTCGCCGCGTGCGGAGCCCTCGCCGAGCGGCACCGGCGTGGACGTCGGGACCGACGGCGCTGGTGCAGCCCGCCGGACCGCCGCCGTGTCGAGTCCCGCCCCCACGCCCGCCAAGGACATCACGTTGGAGAACACCACGACCCCGGTGGCCAGCGCCGTCGCCGCGAGCGCGAACGTCCACGCGGTGCGTGCCCGGATGCTCCACAGCCCGGGCCGTCGTCTCACAGCGCGTACCCCTGACCCGGTACCGTCCGGATGGGGTCGGGGTCCCCGAGCTTCCGGCGGAGCTTCGACACCGTCACCCGTACCGCGGCGGTGAACGGGTCGATGTTCATGTCCCAGACCTTCTCGAGCAGGTGCTCGGCGGAGACGATCCGGCCATCAGCACGGAGCAGGGTCTCGAGGACGCCGAGTTCCTTCGAGGTCAGGTCGAGCGGCCGGCCGTCGCGCGTCGCGATCCGCCGGTTCGTGTCGACGACGAGCCCCGCGCGCTCGAGCACCGGGGCGACGGGGGCCGCGCTGCGACGACCCAGTGCCCGGACCCGCGCGACGAGTTCCGGGTACTCGAACGGCTTCGTCAGGTAGTCGTCGGCCCCGAGTTCGAGCCCGTGCACCCGGTCGCCCAGTGTGGCCGCGGCGGTGAGCAGGAGGATCCGCGTGAGCGCCCCTCGTGCGGCCAGTCGCCGTGCGACCTCGTCACCGTGCAGCCCGGGGACGTCCCGGTCGAGCACGACGACGTCGTAGTCGTTCACCGCCAGCAGCTCGTCGGCGTCGTCGCCGCGGTAGGCGACGTCCACCGCCATGTCCTGTCGGGTCAGGCCCGTCGCGACCAGGTCGGCGAGGGCTCGTTCGTCGTCCACCACGAGTACGCGCATCGATACATCACACGTGACGTACCTTTGCCGAGCCTGGGAGGTGGTCAGGCGTCGAACGGCACCTCGCCGTCTTCACTGACACCGGCACGCTGCCGGTACGACAGGTGCCCGCCGAGGTACCCCCCGACGCTGACGACGGCGAGCCCCGCGAACCCGAGGAGCTTGCCGGCACCGTGGTTGCCGCGCTTCCGCTGCAGCCACGACAGACCGTACAGCGACAGGCCCGTCCAGTTCACGGCCTGGTGCACCCATCCGGTGCGGAGCTGTTCGCGGTTCAGCTCGGACCAGTCGACGTACCCGGCGACCGAGGCGCTGCTCGCCGAGACGACCCCGACGCCGACCAGGGTCTTGGCGGCCTTCGCGTTGCCCTTCCCGCCGAGCAGGTCGAGCACCGCCGCGGATATCCAGGCGCCGAGCGGCACCTGCACCATGAGCGGGTGGATCGGGTGGCCGAACGGGACGCCGTGCAGCAGCTGGCGCAGGGCCTTCGGCTTGGCGAGGGCGTTGACGACGGCACGGTCGATGTCGACGGCCTTGTCGAGCACGCTCGCGTGCTCGACGGCGTCGGTGAGGCGGCGGATCGCGCGGATCTCAGGCATGCCGTGGACGGTAGACGAACGGCCCGTCACCGGTCCCAGGAACCGGTGACGGGCCTCCCGTCGGTTGCGCCGCGCGTGCCGCGCTACTCCTCGACGATCTCGGCCAGCTCGAAGGGCTCGACCGTCAGGCCGTCCCCGTCCGCGGCGACGTCCACCCGGACGGTGTCGCCGTCGCGGACGTCACCGGACAGGATGGCGCGTGCCAACCGGTCGTCGATCTGCCGCTGCATCAGTCGACGCAGGGGCCGAGCGCCGTACAGCGGGTCGTACCCACGCTCCGCCAGCCAGCCGCGTGCCTCGGGGGTGACGGCGAGCTCGAGCCGGCGGTCGGTCAGACGGCGGGCCAGCCGGTCGACGTAAAGCGACACGATCTGTCCGAGGTCGTCGGCCGTCAGGGCCTGGAACACCACGATGTCGTCGAGACGGTTGATGAACTCCGGCCGGAACGCCTGCTGCACGAGCTCACGGACCGCCTCTTCCCGCTGCGCGTCGCTCAGGGACAGGTCGGTCATGAACTGCGACCCCAGGTTCGACGTCAGCACGAGGATCGTGTTCCGGAAGTCGACCGTGCGCCCCTGGCCGTCGGTCAGTCGCCCGTCGTCGAGCACCTGCAGCAGCACGTCGAACACCTCGGGGTGCGCCTTCTCGATCTCGTCGAGCAGGATCACCGAGTACGGACGACGGCGGACCGCCTCGGTCAGCTGCCCGCCGGCCTCGTACCCGACGTACCCGGGCGGGGCACCGATCAGGCGGGCCACGGAGTGCTTCTCGCCGTACTCGCTCATGTCGATGCGGACGAGGGCCTTCTCGTCGTCGAACAGGAACTCGGCGAGCGCCTTGGCCAGCTCGGTCTTGCCCACGCCGGTCGGCCCGAGGAACAGGAACGAACCGGTGGGGCGGTCCGGGTCGGAGATGCCGGCTCGGGTGCGGCGGACGGCTTCGGACACGGTGGCCACGGCAGTGCGCTGCCCGATGATCCGGCGACCGAGCTCGCGCTCCAGGTGCAGGAGCTTCTCGGTCTCGCCCTGCAGCAGCCGGCCGAGCGGGATGCCCGTCCACTGCGCGATGACCGCCGCGATGTCCTCGTCGGTGACGCTGTCGTTGACCATCCGGTCGGCGCTCTCGGCCTGTTCGGCGGCGGCGAGCTCGGCCTCGATGCGGGGCTTCTCGCCGTACTCCAGTCGGGACACGAGCTCGTAGTCGGCCTCGCGCTGGGCTCGCTGCGACCGCATGTTCAGGTCGTCGAGTCGCTGCTTGAGCTCACCGATGCGGTTCAGGCTCGCGCGCTCGGCCTGCCAGCGCTGCTCGAGTTCGGCCAGTCGTTCCTCGCGCGTGTGCAGCTCGTTGCGCAGGGTCTCGAGGCGTGCTTTCGAGGCGTCGTCCTTCTCCTGCTTGAGCGCGAACTCCTCGACGCGCAGACGGTCGACGTTCCGCTTCAGTTCGTCGATCTCGACGGGGCTGGAGTCGATCTCCATGCGGAGCCGGCTCGCGGCCTCGTCGATCAGGTCGATGGCCTTGTCGGGCAGCTGGCGGCCGGAGATGTACCGGTTCGACAGGCTCGCGGCGGCGACGAGTGCGGAGTCGTTGATCGTCACCTTGTGGTGCGCCTCGTAGCGCTCCTTGAGCCCGCGGAGGATCGCCACGGCGTCCTCGACGCTCGGCTCACCCACGTAGACCTGCTGGAAGCGTCGCTCGAGCGCAGCGTCCTTCTCGATGTACTCGCGGTACTCGTCGAGGGTCGTCGCGCCGATGAGTCGGAGCTCGCCCCGGGCGAGCATCGGCTTGAGCATGTTCGAGGCCGCCACCGACCCCTCGCCGCCGCCGGCCCCCATCAGGGTGTGCAGCTCGTCGATGAACGTGATGACCTGGCCGTCGGAGTCGTTGATCTCCTTGAGCACGGACTTGAGCCGTTCCTCGAACTCGCCACGGTACTTGGCGCCGGCGATGAGGGCGGAGATGTCGAGCGAGACGAGCCGCTTGTCCTTCAGGGAGTCGGCGACGTCACCGGCGACGATGCGCTGCGCCAGCCCCTCGACGACGGCGGTCTTGCCGACACCCGGCTCGCCGATGAGCACGGGGTTGTTCTTCGTGCGGCGCGTGAGCACCTGGGACACGCGCCGGATCTCGGCGTCGCGTCCGATCACCGGGTCGAGCTTGCCGCTGCGGGCGATCTCGGTGAGGTCGACGCCGTACTGCTCGAGCGCGGTCTTCTGTCGTTCTTGCGAGTCAGGAGCGCCCTGGAGGTTCGCCATGCGTTCCGTCCTTTCGTTGCGGTGGTCCTGGAGTTGAGTCTACTCCACTCAACTTAGGTGCGTTCCGGGACATTCCGGATCCCGACGGCGCTGACGACGGCACCGGCCACCAGCAGGAGCGCCATCACCACCATGGCCCGGTGCAGCCCGTCGACGCTCACCTCACCGCCGAGCACCACGCCGGCGAGCGCCACGGTGACCAGGCCGGCGATCCGGGCGACGGCGTTGTTCACGGCCGACCCCGCGCCGGCCTCGGACTGCGGGACCGATCCGAGCACGGCACTCGTCAGGGGCGAGACCATGAGCGCGATGCCCACGCCGACCAGCACCAACCCGGGGAACACCGACCACCAGTAGCCCGCCGGGTCGTCGCCGGCGAGCAGCAGCAGGAGCGCCCCGACGGCACCGACCGCCGGACCGGCAGCCATGAACCACCGCGGTCCGGACCGACCGGCGAAGGACCCCACCGCCGTGGAGAGCGCGAGCAGCATGATCGTCGGTGGCAGCGTCGCGAGACCGGCGAGCCAGGCCGGGAACCGCCAGACCTCCTGCAGGAACAGCGTGACCACGAAGAACACCATGCCGAGCGCGCCGTAGATCGACAGCGTCGCGAGGTTGCCGACCGCGAAGTTCCGCGCCCGGAACAGCTCGAGCGGCACGAGCGGCGATCCGTTCGTCCGCGTCACCCGCAGTTCCCACGGAACGAAGGCCACGAGCGCGGCCGCCCCGAGCACGAGCGCGCCGACCACCACGGGCGCAGCCCACCCCAGTCGCTCCTGTTCGATGAGGCCGAGCACGACCCCGCCGACCCCCACCACGGCGAGCACGGCGCCGACCACGTCGATGCGCGGGCGGACGGCGGGGTGCACGTCGCCCGTGATGCGCAGGACCAGCGGGATCGTCACGGCGATCGGTACCGCGGTGAGCACGAAGACCCACCGCCACCCGATGCCGTCCACCACCAGCCCGCCGACCACGGGGCCGAGGATCGTGGCCGCGCTCGACCAGGCCGTCCACGTGCCGATGGCCTTCGCCTGCGCCGCCCCGCGGAACGCGGCGACGATGAGGGCGAGCGCACTCGGCATCACCAGCGCCCCGCCGACGCCCTGCAGCGCCCGGGCGACGATGAGCACCTCGCCGGTCGGGGCGATCGCGCACGCCACGGACGCGATGCCGAACACCACGAGCCCCCACGTGATGATCCGGACCCGGCCGAACAGGTCGGACAGGCTGCCGGCGACCAGGATCAGCGAGCCGAGGGTGACGAGGTAGGCGTCGACGACCCACTGCTGCACGACGAGTCCGCCGCCGAGCTCCTGCCGGATCGCCGGGAGCGCCACGTTCACGACGCTCGAGTCGAGTCCGACGACGAACGACGCCAGGACCGCCACCACCAGCACGATCCGCCGGTCGTCCCGGAGCGGGGCGACGGCGTGCGGCGCGGGAGTGGGAGCAGTCATGGTGCTCATCCTGCGGCACGGGAGGCCTGGCGGGCACTTCGTGAGCAGGAATGGTCGGGTCAGTGATCCGCCCCCGACCATTCCTGCTCACGAAGCGCCGCGCTGCCGCACCGCGCGCCGCGCGCCGCGCGCCGCGCGCCGCGCACGACGAAGCCCCCGCGACCGATGTGGTCGCGGGGGCTTCGGACGGGACGGGGCTGGGTGTCCTAGCGCCGGGAGTCGGTGTTCGGCTGCGCGGTCGGCCCCGGGTTCAGGACCGGACCGGCGGCGGGCTCGGCCGGGACGTTCTGGACGGTGGTGTTCTGCACCGTGCCGTCCGGAGCCGTGCCGTTGGCCTGGGCCTTCTTCTCGTCGTCGGACATCTCCTTCTTGAAGATGTTGATCGACTGGCCGAGGCCCTTGGCGAGCGCCGGGAGCTTGGTCGCGCCGAACAGCAGGATGACGATCCCGAGGATGATCAGCAGGTGAAGGCCGGTCAGGTTACCAATCATCATGACTCCTTGATCTGGAACTGGTCGCCGTCCGCTGATCGTCGTCGATCACCGCGGCGGAAGTCCGTGTTTCCCCATGGTAACTCCCCCGCCCCTGGATGCCCAGGCCGGCCCCCCGAACGGACACCGTTCGCACAGGGAAGCGCCCCGGTCACCGCAGCACGCCGTCGAGGCTCCACAGCACGGGCGCTTCGCGGAGCGCCGGGATGTCGGACTCGGTGACGCCACCGAGGCGGAACACCACCCGTTCGCCGGGCAGCAGCGTCATGAACCCGCGGTCGACCGTTCCACCGGCGGCCACCCGGTCCGGCTGCACCAGCAGGTCGCGGACGAGCGAGTCGGCCTCGACGGTCAGGTCCAGGCCGCCGTCGACCACCGCGAACGAGGTCCGGTAGCGCGCCGGCTCCCAGCGCATCGCGGCATCGGGACCCGGGGTCCAGACCGCGCGGCGCCAGTCCATGTCCGCGATGATGAGCTCGCCCGCCGGGTCGTCGACGACGCCGACCGACTCGGGCAGCGCCACGACCCCGACGCCGGCGGCCGACAGCCGGACCGGCAGCGACACCTCGGCCAGGATCGTGCCGGCCGTGGTGATCCGGCGCACCCGCACCACGCTGTCGTGCCCACCGCGCGTCGACCGCACGGCGACCTCGACGGGCGAGGACCCGAACGCGCCGGGCGAGACTCCCAGCGAGAGCGTGTCCGCGAGCACGCCCAACTCGGCCGTCTCGCCGACCGCAGCCGACCCACCCGGGTGATCCGGGCCTCCAGTCGGCTCCGCAGCCGCCGCAGGCGACGTACCGGCGGAACCGGCCGCACCCGACCCACCCACGGAACCGGGCCCACCGGCCGGACCGGGCGTCACCGACACCGACGACACCGGACGGATCGTCAGCAGCACGTCGTCGTAGAGCCGGCGCAGTTCGTGCGCCAGCGGCTTCAGCCGACCCGCCGAGTCGATCGCCGACCACGACGACACCGGCCACAGGTCGTTCAGCTGCCACACCACGACACCGGTGTTGCGCGGCCAGTGCGTGCGCCAGTGCTCGATGCCGGTCGCGATCGCCCGTGCCTGCTGCAGCTGCGTCAGGTAGTGCCACGCGTCGAACGCGGCGGGGTCGACCGCGCCGAAACGCGGCTCGAGCCCGCGAGCCAGCTTGGCCATCCCGTCCGCCGCCTTCTGGTGGTGGACCACACCGGGCGAGTCGACCCGCAGCGGTGCGTCCGTGACCGCGTCGCGGAGCGTGCGCCACGCGGGTGGTGCCTGCCAGCCGAACTCGGACACGAACCGCGGCACCGACTCGCGGTAGGCGGTGTCGGGCAGCCGGTTCCAGACGTCCCACGAGTGGTGCGTCTCGTGGTCGACCTCGTTCGCGGGGAGCGACTCCGATCCTGACCACGGCGACGCGACCGTGTAGAAACGCGACGGGTCGACCGCGTCGACGATGGTCGGCAGCAGGTCGAGGTAGTAGTCGAGTCCCCATCCCCGATCGCCCAGCTCCGCACCCCAGCCGTCGGCGTCGTGCAGCCAGATGTTCTCGTTGTTGCCGTTCCACACCAGCAACGAGGGGTGGCGGGCGAGCCGGGCGACGTTGTCCCGCGCCTCGGCGATGACCTCGCTGCGGATCGGCTCCACCTCGGGGTAGGCCGAGCACGCGAACGGGAAGTCCTGCCAGACGAGCAGACCGAGTTCGTCGCAGACCTCGTAGAAGTCGCGCGATTCGTACACTCCGCCGCCCCAGACGCGCACCAGGTTCGTGCCGAGCGAGGCCGCGGCCGCCAGCCGGGACTCGAGCCGGGCACGGTCGACGCGCGAGATGATGACGTCGTCGGGGATCCAGTTGACGCCGCGGACGTCGATGAGCGTGCCGTTCGCGTGCACGGCGAAGGGGCGGCCGATGCCGTCGACCTGGGTCTCGATGCGGGTCGACCGGAACCCGGTGCGGAACGCGTCGCGATCGAGCACCTCGCCGTCGACGGTCTGCAGCTCGACCACGACGTCGTACTGGGCCTGCGCGCCGTAGCCGCGCGGCCACCAGCGCCGCGCCTCCGGGACGCGCACGGTGACGACCGTCTCGTCGTCCTTCGGGGTGAGCTGCGCGCGGGACCGCTGTCGCGTGGTGCCGCCGTCCTCGGTCTCACCGCTCACGGTGACGACGAGCACGAGGTCGTCGTCCTCGCCGTCCTGGTCCAGGTCGTTCATGCCCGAGCGCTCGACCGTGATGTGCGCGTCGAGCACGCCCTCGCCGGCCTCGACGTCGACGAGCGGGCGCACCTCGCGCAGGCGCGCGGTCGACCAGCGCTCGATCGCGACCGGCCGCCAGGGGCCGCTCGTGACCGCCGTCAGCCCCCAGTCCCACCCGAAGTTCGACGCCATCTTGCGGATGTACGGGAACGGCTCGTCGTACGGACCGGGCATGCTGCCCGCCTTCGCGGCGACCCGGCCGGCCTCGCGGTAGGGCGACTCGAACAGGATCTCGAGGTCCTTCGTGGTGCCGCCGGACCCCGTCTGCACCCGGGCGTCGAACCGGTACCGGCGGTGCATGTTGCGGGTCGTGCCCACGACGACACCGTCCAGGCTGAGCTCCGCGACCGTGTCGAGGCCGTCGCAGACCAGGTCGACGCGCTCGTGACCCCGCGGGTCGACGTCGACCGTTCGGCGGTAGGCCCAGTCGGCGCGGCCGACCCACTTCGCGGCCTGCTCGTTCAGGTGGAACGTCGGGTCCGGCAGCAGGCCCTCCCGCTCCAGGTCGGTGTGCACCTGGCCCGGCACCGTCGCCGGGATGGCACGGCCCGCGACACCGTCCGGTGCGCCGGTTCCCCCGGCCAGGGTCACTGTCCAGTCGTCGCGGAGTTCCTCGCGTTCGAGGGTCATGCGGGTCCTTCTCTTCGGCGGCAGGGTGTCCGTCAGCCTCGGTCGGGGACGCCGACCGGCGGTCCGACCCACGGCCGGTTCCCACGGCCTGGAGGCGCGGCACCGGTTGCCCGGGCGTCGTCACGTCGCGCGCACGAACGGGTTGCGCTCGCGCGAGGGGTGCTCGGCGATGCTAGTACGGGATGCTTTCGGCAACCTAGGTGGTGACAGGGGCGGGTCGCGCGGGCAAGGTGGGAACGTGATCACCGTCGAACTCGCCAGGTCCCTCCGTGACGCCGGTCTCCGCTGGCACCCCGAGACCGGGGACCGGTTCGTGATCGACAAGCCCGGCATCGACGACGACGTCTACACGGTGTCCGAGATGACCGTCGAGCGGCACGACTCCCCCACCGGCACGATCCTCGGCTTCAACGGCACCACCGAGTGGGCGCTCGACTCCGTCACCGCCACGGAGTCGCTCTGGCTGCCCCGCGAGGACCAGCTGCGCGAGCTGCTCGGGCGCTCGTTCATCGGACTGACCCGTGTGCA
The DNA here is from genome assembly GCF_003224275.1 of Curtobacterium sp. MCSS17_011. Taxonomy (NCBI): domain Bacteria; kingdom Bacillati; phylum Actinomycetota; class Actinomycetes; order Micrococcales; family Microbacteriaceae; genus Curtobacterium; species Curtobacterium sp. MCSS17_011. The sequence continues at coordinate 164,467 of NZ_QKLE01000003.1, forward strand.
GGTCGGCGGTCGCGTGGTCTTCACGGTGACGGCCACGATCGACGGTGCCGACCGCAGCTTCGCGTCCGAGGTACCGGCGATCGCGTACGGCCAGGCGCTGCAGGCGTACATCACGGCTGCGCTCGCCTGAGCTGCGCAGCCTGAGCGGCGTGTCCGGGCCCGCCGTTCCTGGGTGTCTGCGGAATGCGCGCTGAGGGGCGTTTGGTTGCATGGGTCCATGACCGTTCCGAACATCACCCTGAACGACGGCAAGACCATCCCGCAGCTCGGCTTCGGTGTCTTCCAGATCGACCCCTCCAAGACGAAGGCCGCCACGCTGGCCGCGCTCGAGGTCGGCTACCGCCACATCGACACCGCCGAGATGTACGGCAACGAGAAGGAGGTCGGCGAGGCCATCGCTTCGTCCGGCATCCCGCGCGAGGAGATCTTCGTCACCTCGAAGCTCAACAACGGCTTCCACGACCCGGAGGCCGCGCTGGAGAACGGCAAGAAGTCGGCCGACCTGCTCGGCGGCTACACCGACCTGTTCCTCATCCACTGGCCGCTGCCCACCGTCTCGGACTTCGTCCCGACGTGGAAGGCGCTCGAGGAGCTGTACCACGGCGGCACCGCCCGCTCGATCGGTGTCTCGAACTTCCAGGCGCACCACCTGCACCGCCTGCGCGCCGAGACCGACGTCCCGCCCTCGGTCAACCAGATCGAGGTGCACCCGTACCTCGTGCAGGACGACCTCCGTGCCGTGAACCGCGAGCTCGGCATCGCGACCGAGGCATGGTCCCCGATCGCGCAGGGCCTCGTCCTCGACGACGAGACCATCACCCGCGTCGCATCGTCCGTCGGCAAGTCCCCGGCGCAGGTCGTCCTCCGTTGGCACATCCAGCGTGGCGACATCGTGTTCCCGAAGTCGGTCACCCGCGCCCGCGTCGAGGAGAACTTCGCGATCTTCGACTTCGAGCTCTCGGACGAGGACATGACGGACATCACCGCCCTCGACAAGGGCCACCGCACGGGTCCGGACCCCGACACGTTCGACTACGTGCCGGCCTGATCGATCCCGCCCTCCGACAGGAGCCGTCCGCACCGCGGGCGGCTCCTGTCGCGTCGTGCCTGTCGCATCGGTGCCGGATACGCTGCACGACGAGGGGGGTGGCAATGTCCACGGAGACCGACGGGGCGCAGCAGTTCGACGACGCCTACCGGACGGTCCTCGGCGCCGCCCGGGACAGCTCGATCGAGCGGGACGTCGACCACGACGAGCTCGTGCTCTCCGGGCGGTTCGGTCTCGACCCGGTGATCCTGCACGCGGTGCTCGAGCGCCTGACCGACATCGGGCTCGTGACGTTCGTCACCGACGGCACCGTCCGCTTCGGCACGTTGTCGGTGCCGGCGTGGAACGACAACGGCCACCTGCTCGTCGGTTTGATGGAGGGCGTACTGCGCTCCGCGCAGACGGCATCGGCATCGGCATCGGCATCCTCGGACATTGCCGAGCACGACGTCGTGTTCGATGCGCTCCGCCGCGCGGCCACGCTGCGCACCCCCGACCTCGACCCCGCGTTCTGGGCGTCGCTGCGGTTCTGGATCGACCGTTCACCCAACGCCGCACTCGCTCGGCTGGGACGCGGCGCCCTCGAACGGGTCCGCTTCGGCACCAGTCCCTCCGTCCCGTTCCGGAACACCGACGTCGACGACTGGGCCGCGGCGTCAGAGCAGGCACTGCGGTACCCGTCGCCCCGGACAGCGGAACGCGCCGCGCACGTGCTCGCCCGTGTGTGGGACAACCAGCTCGCTGCCGTCGCGCCGAGCCTCGGGTACATCCCGGCCGGCCTGCTCACCGTGACGTCGGCAGCGGCGGACGTCCCGACCTGGGCCGCCTGGGCGCCGGACGATCTGTGGTGGGACCTGCTCGCCATGGTCCGCGACGGCACACTGGAGCGCGGGCGGACCTACCCGCCGCAGGATGTCGCCGCACGCCTCCGACGTTCGGCACGCATCCTCACGCCGTTGTTCCGTCGACTCGAGCTCATGGGCCTGGTCGAGCGGCCACCGGACGCCCCCGACTCCGTCCGGATCGCGGACCCCGGCGTGCAGCACTGGGTCGACTCCCTGCAACTCGCCACGACGCTCACCGAGATGTGCGCTCGGTCAGCCGTTCCGGTGCTCTCCGCCGACGGCCGAGCCGAACTCCACCGGGTGATCGCCACCGTGCGGCAGTACGCGCGCACTCGCGACTACGCCTTCGCCGTCGGCATGGTCGAGCTGTCCCGCACCCTGAGCCGGCACACTCCGAACCCCTGGGTCGCCGGCAACATGCGTCTGGCCATCAGTCGGCTCGCGTTCGTGTTCGACGAGGCCCCACCGCTCCGGCAGTGGGCCGTGGACGACGTGCTCTCCCTGCTCGACGAGGCGATCGACACCGGCGACCCCGACCTCGCCAGCGCGGCAGTTCACGCGCTCGCCGTGCACTACGACGCGCACGTGCTCGAGGTCACCGCCCGGTGGCCACCGACGCCGTCACGGTGAACTTGTCCGTCCGCACCACCTGCCGCGTCGGCCCGACGAGACGCTCGAGCACAGGTCGGTAGCGCAGGTGCGAGTTCCAGACGCACCACAGTTCACCGCCGGCCTGGAGGATCGTCGCCGCGTTCCGGAACATTGCCTCGGCCGCGTCCGTGGTCACCGTGGTGTCCGCGTGGAACGGCGGGTTGCAGAGCACCAGCTGCGCTGATCCGGACGCCAGTTCGTCGCCGGCGTCGGCCCGCACAACTGTCACCCGGTCGCCCACGCCGTTCGCATCGGCGGTGGCACGGGTCGACTCGACCGCGATCCGCGACACGTCCGTCGCGATCACCTGCACGCCCGGACGCCGGAGCGCCACAGCGGCGGCGACGACGCCGTTGCCCGACCCGAGGTCCACGATCGTCCGCGCCGTCGGGACCGCGTCGTCGATCGCGCCGAGCAGCACCCGGGTACCCTGGTCGAGCGACGTCCCAGCGAACACGCCGCCGTGCGCGACGATCGTCATGCCGATCTCGTCGACGTGCACCGAACGTGGCCACGGGGCTGTCGTAGCGGCACGGTTCGCCTGCGCACGCAGCGGGTCCTGCGCGATGAGCAGGCGTGACTTGCCACGCCCCCGGGACGGGGTGACCTCGCCGAACGATCGCCGGAGTACGTCGTTCTGCGACAGGTGCATGTACTTCACGTTGCCCCCGCACAGCAGCACGACGTCGGGTGCCGCGAAGCGTGCGACGGCACGGGCGACCTCGTCCAGACGATCGTGCGACTTCGACAGCCGGAGCACCACGAGTCGGACGTCCTGGAAGGCGTCCTCGAGCGATGCCGGGTGCCGGAACCCGCGGATGCCGAAGGTGCCGGCGTTCGCCTCGAGGGCACGCTGCCCGACCAGGGAGTCCTGCACCACCCGGACGTCCTTCGCGCCGTGCTGCGTGATGAGCCCGAGCGTCAGGACGCCGTGGCGGTCGTCGACCACGGCGACCTCACCGGGCTGCCGGAGCGCGTCGCCGTGCACGTGCGGTGCTTCGTCGATCAGGAAGCGGTCCGTGCCGTCGATCGCGATGAGGTCGGGCGCGGAGTCGTCCCGGCGGCGGAAGAGGTCGGCGAAGTCTGGCACCGCGTCAGCGTACCCACCATCGATGGGTCGGGCCGTAGCCATTGCCCCCGGCAGGTGTTCACCCGGTGAATATGACATGTGAAACACTTGCCCTCCTCGCTAAGGAGTCCACACGGCACCCTCCCCCTTCCACCCTGCAGCCGTCGTCTGCACGATCCTCACCGCGTCGATCGGCCTCGGCGCGATCTCTCCCACGGTCGCCGTCGCAGCGACGCCGACCCCCTCGACGGCTTCGGCCGCGCAGTCGTCGCCGACCGACGGCATCACCGTCGACCCCGCGCTCGCCGCTGGGCAGGTCCTGAGCATCGCCGACAACCTGTCCGGCGCCCGCGTCCTCATGGGGACCGCCGGCTCGGACGACGTGTGGCTCCTCGACGGCGACACGGTCATGGACCGCTCCGTCGGCAACGGCGGCCTGTTCCAGATCTTCGTGCAGGACAAGCACAAGGACAGCAGCCTCGACCTGGTCCGTGTGCACACCGCCGCCGACGGCACCCAGACCCGGACCGAGCGCCTGCCCCTCCCGCGCACCCTCCAGGTGACCGGCCTGCAGGAAAAGAACACCTTCACGCCGGGCACCCAGCACTTCGCGGGCACGGCAACGGCTGGTGCGACGATCACCGCGACCGACCGCTCCGGCGCCGAGCTCTTCTCGACGAAGGCCTCCGACGCACGCACCGCCGGAGGCACCTGGTCGGCAGATGCCGACCTGACCGCCGGTTCGGACCACGTCGTGACGTTCACGCAGACCACCACGACGGGCGCGTCGAGCGTCATCAGCAACGTCACGTTCACCCCGGCCGACCAACAGGCTCCGGCGGCACCGGTCCTGGAGACGCCGGACCGCCTGCTGAACGGCGACTTCTCGGTGCGCGGCGCGGTATCCGATGACACGACGTCGGTCGAGGTCCGCGACGCATCCTCCACCGTGATCGCCGAGGCGGACGTCCGCGACGGTCACTTCGCGGCGACGGTTCCGCAGGACCACCTCGGTTCCACGGTCTCCGTCGTGTCGATCGCGGCCGACGGCTCGGCCTCGGCCCCCGCGCGGGCCACCCTGGCCCCGCTGCCCGTCGACGCCTCGGTCACGTCCCCCGCGGTGCGGCAGGTCAACATGCTCCCGAGCGGCGCGATCCAGATCATCGGTGAGCGTCAGGACACCCTCGGCGTCCAGGTGCTCGACGGCGACCGCGTCGTCGGCGACTTCGACGGCGGTTCGAACGGGTGGAGCTTCCGGATCGGACACGAGTTCACCGGCAAGCAGCTCGACCTCGTCGCCCTGGGCTTCGACGGACAGCGGCACCATGCAACGTCCGAACGCGTCGCACTCCCGCGCCCGCTGCAGGTCGACGGCATCGCGGAGTCGAACACCTACCAGCCAGGCGAGCGCACCTTCTCCGGATCGGCCGAGGCCGGCGCGACCATCTCCGCCACGGACCAGGACGGCCGCGAGCTCTTCCGCACCGAGGCGCGCGGCGCCAGGTCCGGCGTCGGGACCTGGAGCGCTTCTGCCGACCTCTCGAGCCGCTCCGGGTACACGGTGACCTTCACGCAGACCACCACCGACGGCCGCACCTCCGTGATGGAGGACATCGCCTTCGACGCCGAGCCGCAGCAGACCGTGCCCGTGAGCGTCACGACGAAGTCCGTCACGGCCGGTGTCTCGAACCACGTCGAGGGCACCGCCACCCCGGGCGCGACCTTCCGCGTCCTCAACCCCAGCGGCACCCAGATCGTCCCCGGTACGCACGACGTCGCCGCCGACGGCACCTGGTCCTTCGACCGCGTCATCTCCCGAGGCGCCACCAAGCTCGACTTCGTCGTCGAGCAGACCGTCGACGGCACCCCGACGAAGAGCGGTGTCTTCAGCATCGCGGCGACCAGCATCGCTCCGGTCATGGTCACGACGACGAGCGTGACGGCAGGCGTCTCGAACCACTTCGAGGGCACCGCCACCCCGGGCGCGACCTACCGGGTCCTCAACCCCAGCGGCACCCAGATCGTCCCCGGTACGCACGACGTCGCCGCCGACGGCACCTGGTCCTTCGACCGCGTCGTCTCCCGAGGCGCCACCAAACTCGACTTCGTCATCGAGCAGACCGTCAACGGCGCCACGATCAAGTCCGGCACGTTCTCACTCACCGCCCGCTGACCCGTCGTCCGGAGCGACACGGCACCCCCGCGGCCCGGGTGGTCGCGGGGGTGCCGTGCGTCGTGCTTCTCGGCACGGGCGAGGCGACGGATCACCGGCGGATCGATGCCCCGTGCGCAAACTCCCGTGTCACGGCCGCGGAGAAGTCGTTCCCCCGCACGAGGAACCGATTGTCGCGCGTTCCGAACCGGAGCCCGACACGAACCGATCTCGCCGGTGCGTCGATCCGGTTGCGGACGACCGTGCCGTCGTTCCCACCGCTGCGGACGTCGATCGCGACGGAGTCGCCCGTCACCTTCGTGATGCGGTTGTCGCGCACGGTCACGGCACTGTTCGAGTGCTCCACCCGGATCGCGTCGTCCACGCTCGACGCCACCGTGTTGTCAGCGACGACGAAGCCGCGAGTGAGCTTGACGAGGACACCGGCCGAGCCGGTGCCCCCTGCTCCCGTCACGGTGTTCCCGGACACCGAGCCGGTCGCCCGCGGAAGACTCGACCCGACCGTCATGCCGGATCCACTCACCAGGATCCCGGAGCCGGCGGCGAGCGAAGCACTCCGCGTGATCCGGTTCCCGGTGATGGACAGCTTCGTCGGTGCGACGTCGGTGGCGGACCGGTCGCCGACGGCCTTGCTCGGCACCGCTGCGATCCCGACGCGGCACCCGGTGACGGTGTTGTCCCGGATCTCGATGGCGTCACCGGCGTGGGTGTCGATGCCCTCCCAGAGCGGGACACCGCTGACGCGGTTGCGGAGGATCCGGACACGGGACGAGCGTCGGGCGACGGCGACCGTCGCGCTGGCGTCGCGCGTCACCGTGATGCCGTAGGAGTTCATCAGCCCGGCCGGCTGCCGCACGTCCGAGACGACGGTGTCCTGCACGACGCTGTCGACCACCCCAAGGAGCAGCACTCCCGCGTAGCCGACGCTCGAGACGACGGTCCGCTCGAGGACGAACCGGTCGCAGTACTCGACGTGGACGCCATCGCTCGGGAGCCGCTTGAGCGTGCCACCGCTGATGCAGACGTCGTCCAGCGGCGCATCCCGTGTGCCGCGGACCACGATCCCGTGGCCGGAACCACGCTTCGACGCACCGATTCCCTCGATGACCGGAGCGACGACACGGACACCGGAGGCGGTGATGACGATCCCGTGGTCATCGGCCGTCATGCGGAGCGCGCCGCCCGAGGCGAACCGCAGGGTCAGCCGTCGGTGGACCAGCAGCGGACGTGACCGGTTCCACACCCTGTCGATCACCAACGTGCGGCCGTCTCCGGTCGCGTCGAGCGCGTCCTGCAGCGGATCGGTGCGGGGTTCCTCGCCTTCAGCTGCCCCCGGTCGGAGCGCGACACCGAGTGCTGCTGCTCCCAACGCCGCCGTCATCAGACCTGCGACCAGTGCGGACCGGCGGTCCAGTCGTGCTCGTTCCAACGGAATGCCCTCGTTCTCGATCGGCCGGCACGTGGTACCGGCATGTCACACAGTGTATGTAACGTTTCCGCTCGAGCATCGAGAAGGGAACCCCCGTGTACCTCAGAACTGCGCTCATTGCGCTCATCACCTTCGTCGCGTTCGTGCTGAGCACGATCGCCACGGCATCGCCGACGGCTGCGACGACGCTGACCGCGTCGTCCAGTGCGGTCGCCGACGGACCGTCTCCCCACAGGGTCGAGCCGCGCGTCCTCTCGCTCCGCGCCCCGACCAACGTCCGGACAACGGTCGACCAGGACGGTTTCACCGTCTTCGCGACCCCGGACTGCTCCGGAACCAAGACGTGCCGATCCTGGTTCGTGGTGCCCGGCACCGGTGTCGACGTGAAGGACGTCACGACCACCGGCGGGTACTTCGTCCCGTGGCCGTCGGGCTGGCAGGAGGGCCAGACCGTCTCCGCGGGGTACGTCCACTCCTACGGACGGGACATCTTCGGCTTCACGTGGGCCAGCAGGGAGCACACCCTGCTCGGACCGATCACCAGGCCCCGTGCGGTCCGCCCCATCACCGCCCGGCTGGTGGGGCAGGACGACGAACCGCGCACGGCGCACATCGCAGGGACCGCCACCCCGGGCGCCTCCGTACGACGGGACGACCGGCAGGTCGCCGTCGCCGACGGCTCGGGCAACTGGAACGCGTCGGCCGCCGACCTGCCGATCGGCACCAGCCGGTTGGTCTTCGAGCAGTGGATCGGAGACGCCTTCGAGGACGACGTCCCGGTGGACGTGACGTTCCTGGCGCGAGACCTCCTCGTCGGCGTGACCGGCGAGACGGTCACCCTCCCCGGAGCATCGGAGACGACCGTGCGCGCCCACCTGCGAGCGAACTCGGACGTCAGCGCACCGCTGTCGGACGGCCGCGTCCGGTTCGAGGCACCGACGGGGACCACCTTCCCGGCCGGCCTCAGCACCGTCCGCGGTCAGTACCGGAGCGCAACCGGTGGCGACTGGCGCGACTTCGGTTCCGACGCGCTCGTCGACGGTTCCGTGTCGACCGACCGACGCACGGTCGCGTTCACCTGGACGTCCACCGGCTCGCGCTGGTCGCTCCCACGTGGTACCGAGGTCCGCTTCGGCGTACCCGTCGTCAATGCGGGCTCCAGCCCAGGTTCCGGCGAACTGCGGATGACCGCGGTCGGCACCGCGCCACAGGGATCGTTCGACACGGTGGCGCGGACGCCCGTCGTGGTCGAGCGCGGCGCTCTGGACCCGGTCACCCTCAGCGGCCCGCGAGCCGTCTCCCCGGGCGCGGTCAACGAGTTCACCGACACGGCGGCACCCGGCGCGTCGTTCGAGGTCGTCGATCCGTCGGGGGCCGTCATCGTTCCCGGCGGCCCCTTCACCGTGGCCGACGACGGCACCTGGAGCTTCAGAGCGCACGTGCCCCTCGGCACGCTCGAGTACGGCTTCGCGATCCGGCAGTCGGCCTTCGGCCGGACCGAGACCTCCGATCGCTTCATCGTGCCGGCGGACACCTTCCACGACGTCACCGTCGACCCGACCACGGTCAGCGCAGGCGCCGTGAACACCTTCAGTGGGACCGCGACACCCGGTGCCGAGTACCGGGTGGTGAACGCATCCGGCACCGAGATCGTCACCGGTGGACCGTTCTCGATCGACGAGCGCGGCCGCTGGACCTTCCAGCGGGTGGTGTCGAACGGGGCGACCGAGTTCCGGTTCGCGCTCCAGCAGTCCCGGAACGGTTCGGTCTCGACGTCACCGCTGTTCACCTTCCACCCGCAGGAGATCGCCCCGGTGTCGGTCACCACCACGTCGGTGGATCCGGGCGTCCTGAACCACTTCTCGGGCCGTGGGCACCCGGGTGCCACGTTCCGTGTCCTCAACATCTCGGGCACCGACATCGTCCCCGGACACCACGTCGTGGGCGACGACGGCTCGTGGGCCTTCGACCGGGTGGTGTCGAAGGGGGCGACCGAGTTCCGCTTCGTGATCCAGCAGACGACGAGTGGGGTCGTGACGTCGAGCGGGTTGTTCACCATCCGGGCGCGACCGTGATGGACACGACCACGCCTGATCGGCGATATGTCGCGAATATCGCCCGACGAATGTGACATCTGACGTGTCACCATCAATATGCTGGCGCAGTCGATCCACCGGGATCGACCCACGTGAGAAACGAGAGAGACACAAGCATGACGAGACATCCACGACGGACGACCACCCTCGGTGCCGCTGGCCTCACGATGTTGACCATCGCCGCGAGCGTCGGCGTCACCGCTGCGAACGCCACCTCGCCGATGGACACCGAACGGACACAGGTCGGCCCCCTCATCACGGAGACGTCCGCGTTCGCGGGCGACCCCTCGACGCCGACCTTCAGCGCTCCGGGCGTTGCCGGAGCGGGCTCGGAGATCCCCGCGAACCGCCAGTCGACGATGGCAGCGGCGAGGGCGGCCGCGGTCCGGTGGTCCATCCCCGTCGCCGGTGAGACGACGACGGTGCGGCCGATGTCCGCTCCCGCGCTCTGCGTCACCGCCGGTTCCGCGTCGATCAACAGCTACTCGCCGGTGACCCTGGAGTCCTGTGTCGACGGTGACCCGAAGCAGCAGTTCCGACTGGCTGCCAACACGGGATCGAACAACCCCATCGGCACCGGGCTGCAGTCGACGTACAACCGCGGATTCCTCGGCCTGTTCAACACCGACTCGGTGATGCGGCTGCAAGGCCAGAACGTCGCGGACCGGTTGCCGAACACCGGCGACTTCGTCCCGTCGTTCAGCGCCCGAGTCGACGCCGTGGACGCGCCCACCAGGAGCGCCGACCTGTCCGGTACCGGAGCCCCGGGCGCGACCGTCCTGATCGACGGTCGCCGACCGCAGATCGTCGACCAGCAGGGTCGGTGGACCGCGCACGTGACCGAGCTACCCTTCGGCACGAGCACGCTGCAGCTCGAGCAGTACGAGGGGAACGACCGCACCGGTCGGCTGGAACTCGAGGTCGACCTGCGGGTCGCTGCACTCACGTTCGAAGCCCGGTTCCCGACCGACCGGACCGCCGAGGTGACGGCCTCCGGCACAGCGCAGGCCGGCTCCGAGGTGAAGCTCTTCGGCGACGACGGCCTCCAGCTGGGCGAGACCGCGCAGACCGCGGCCGACGGTTCCTGGTCGACCACGATCCCGGCGCCGAACGCCGGCGGTGCGCTGATGGTGACCGCGTCACAGTTCATCGACAACGTCCGCGACACCGCACACGACGTCACGCGCAGCGTCGACTACGGCGCGGCCGTTGCGATCTCCACCCCGCAGGACGGCGCCGCACACCGCAGCGGTCCCGTCGCGATGGCGGGCACCGGCGAGCCTGGTTCCGCGGTCGAGATCGTGGAGGTCACCGCCGACGGCGAGCGCGTCGTCGGCCGCAGCCCGAACGGTGTCCTGCCGAACGGACGCTGGGACGTCGAGACAGAGGATCTCGACCGCGCGGAGCACGTGCTCCGCGCCGTGCAGAAGTCGAAGGGCGCGAACACCACCGTCGCCGAGGTCACGATCAACCCCGGCGAGAGCGGCCGGCTCACCCCCGTCACGGTGACGGGCCCGTCGACGGTCACGCCGGGCGTCGTCAACACCATCACCGGCACAGGCGAGCCCGGGGCGACCTTCCGCGTGCTCAACGCTTCGGGATCGCAACTCGTCCCGGGAACCGGCGAGGTCGACGCGGACGGGCGTTGGTCCTTCCAACGCGCAGTGTCCCGCGGCGCGACGAAGTTCGAGTTCGTCATCGAGCAGACGAAGGGCGACCAGGGTCCTGAGCCGTCCCAGCTGTTCAGCATCGCGGCGAACCAGGGCTTCGCCCCGGTCGTCGTGAGCACACGATCGGTCGACCCGGGAGTCACGAACACCATCACCGGGACCGGCCCTGCCGGCGCGACGATGCAGGTCCTGAACGCCTCGGGCAACCAGATCGTGCCCGCGGACGTGACGGTCGACCAGAACGGCAACTGGAGCTTCGACCGCGCGCTCTCGCGCGGGGTGACGAAGTTCGACTTCAAGTTCTCCGTGTCCGTCTCCGGATCGGAGTACACCACGTCGCTCTACACGATCTACGCGAACACGCGTTGATCGCTTGACCGACGGGAACACCCCCGGGACCAGACGGTTCCGGGGGTGTTCCTTGTTCCTCCACCGATCGCTCAGCGCGCACTGCCCTCGACGACGATGCGGAGCGATGACGCCCCCGCGGGCGCGTCCGACGCCACCCCGACCACCGGCTGCCAGCGCAGCATCGACCCAGGCGGCATCGAGAACCCTCCACCGGTCTGCAGGGTGAACCGGAGAGTACGACCGTCGTCGCTCACCGTTCCTGCACGGAGGAGCAGGTTCGCACTCTCACGCCACCCCTCTCCCGGCTTCTGGTACATCCCGGGGATCGTCGTCTGGCCCGGCACGAACGTCGTCCCGTCGGGGCTCTGTACGGTGACCGTCGCGGTGATCGCCGAGATCTGCGCGTGGACCGAGACCTGCGCCTCGATCGGAGCATCCGTCCCACGCTCCAGCGCCACGGGCGTGCCCGCCGCTCCACGGATCACCTGCCACCCCGGGACGTCATCGCGATCGGCCGACACCAGGTGGTGCCCCTCGATCCGGTACGCCCGAGGTGCGCCGTTCCCGGTGATCGGAGCGCCGTTGCCGTAGACCCGGAGCAGGTCCGGCTGGGCGTGCGTCACCAGCAGGAACTGTCCGTCGCGGTACGGTGTGCCCCCGAACACCCGGTCGAGCACCGTGCCGGTCTCGTCGCCGTGGACCGAGCCCGCCGTGATGAGGGTGCCGTCCGGGTCGTACTGCTCGATGTGCAGGTAGGCGTGACCCGACCACGATGTGTGCGCGTTCCAGGACGTCGCCGCTCGCCAACCCAGGGTGCCGCGGCCGTCCAGCCACAGCACACCGATCGGACGGTTCGCCTGCCCTCGCGCCACGACGGCGTCACCACCGACGGCAGCGGTCGTGACGATGATGGAGTCCTCGGTGCCGTCGCTGCTCCGGAGTCGGACGGCAAGCCGGCCGGTGTCGGATCCGACGACGTCAGCCGCCGCGGTGGCATCGACCACCGCAGCCGAACCACGACCGCTCGCGGTGCCGAGCGCCGTGACGGCCGGAGCGTCGACCAGGCGACGCCCGACCGGCACCGTCGGGAGCGGACCGTCGATGACACCGACGGGCGGGTCGTAGCCGGGCACGACGTACTCGATGACACGGTGGCGCGAGTCGACGTTGTCCCAGATCCGCTGGTCGAGCGGCGGCAGTTCGCCGATGGCCGACCGCGTCGCGTCGGACATCGGGAACCCGAGGGCGTCGTAGAACGGTGCGAGGTTCCGATCGGCGACCCGAGACGCCGTCGTCACGAAGAGCGCGTGGCGGTCATCGGTGGTGAGCACGTGCGGGTTCACGACCGCAGACTCAGCGCGGAGAGCCGCGAAGAACCGGGGCAGGAAGGCATCACCGAACGCACGGCGCAGCTGCTCCCACGCGAGCAGCCGGACGCGGTCGCTCGCCTCGAGCCAGTTCCGGTCCTCCGAGGCGAAGTACCGCTCGAACGACGCGGTCGTCTCGTCCCACCGGCTCCCGAAACCAAGCCCGACCTGCACCGCGAGCGACGAGATGTTCGTGATGGTCTCGGCCGTCCCCGGGAAGGAGTTGATCGTCGACTCGTAGGTGTGCCCGATCTCGTGCCAGAGCGCCCACTGGTCGTGCAGCGGGTCGCGGAACAGGTCCCCGGCCGCACCGGAACTGACGTGGAACAGGATCCGGCCGTTGCTGGCGTTCGCGTACCCACCCCCGGTGTCCGGGGCAACGATGTGTATGCGGTGCGGATGCTTGTGCGACGTACCGACCGCGTCGTCGTCCAGTCCGTAGGTCGAGTCCGTGAGCTCGACGACCCGGTCCCAGTTCGCAGTCCGCGCAGCGAGGTCGTCCGCCGGGATCAGGGTGCCCGTCTTCGGCTTCTGGAAGTCGCCGAACATGCGGTCCGAGACGACCTCGACGAACGGGGCGTCCGCCCACCGCTCGAGGTCCGCGGCGAAGGACTCAGCGGTGCTCTGCCCACGGACCCAGGTCGGTACGGGTTCGCCCCCGGAGACCGTCGCCCTCGCCGAGCCGCCGTCCGCCGTGCTGACGAGCGACACCATGCCGTCGTGCACCGCGGTGACCTCGTTGACGCCGGGGACGAGCGCGGTCCGCCGGTATCCGACGTCGCGGCCGTCGTTGTGGGCCGCGTACGTGCCGATCAACCCGATCGCGATCTCCATGGTGGGCGCACCCTGCGGGATCGAGACCGTCACGACCTCGCCCGCCTCGACGAAGCGCCCGGCGGGCTGCAGGTCGCTGTGCGCGAACCGACGGCGCTCAGCAGAGGCAGCGGCGGACGCACTGCCGATCCCGTGCACGAGCACCGCGGTCTCCGACCCGTCGGCCGAGTGCTCGATCGCCGTACGACGGTCCTCCTGCCGGACGTCTGCCGCGGCGGGTACAGCACCCGTTCCGCTGGCCACAGCGACGACGATCAGTGATGAACAGAGTGCAGCCCATTTTCGCATGTTGAAATACTACATGCAATACATACGAGACAAAAGTCAGCGCGGCCCGCGGTAGAGCACGATCTGCGTGTTCCGCTGCGGACGTGACCCCGCCTTCAGCGAGATGGCCGCACCGCTCGCGGTGGCGGCGAACACCCGCGCCCCGGGTCGGTTGATGAGCTGGTCGGCCAACGCCGACTCGAGCTCGCGTACCCGGTCACGCAGCGCCTTGTTCTCGTTCTCCAGGTCGAGCACCCGCCGGATCCCCTCCAGCGACACGCCCTCGGAGCCGAGGCGCGCGATCTCGCGCAGCTGCGCGACGTCACGCATGGAGTAGCGCCGCGAACCGCCGCGGGTACGGCCCGGCACGACCAGGCCGAGCCGGTCGTACTGCCGCAGCGTCTGCGGGTGCATCTCGGCGAGCTCGGCCGCGACCGCGATCGCGAAGACGGGCGAGTTCTCGTCCATGTCGGTCATGGCGTGTTCCTTTCCGTCGTCCGCGTGGGGTGGAGACCAGCCTGGAGGCTCGGGGCGGCTTCCTGACGGAGCCGCGCCGAGCCTCCAGGCTGGGTCCACTGCTGTGGTCGCGCGCGCTAGTCGCGCGCCTTGGCGAGGAGGTCCTCGCGGGGGTTCTCGTCGGGCAGCGCGGCCGCGAGTGCCTCGACGGCCTCGCGCTGCTTCTCCGACAGGTGCGACGGCACCGCGACCTGGACGGTCGCGAGCAGGTCGCCCGTGCCGTTCTTCGTCGTGACGCCGCGCCCCTTGACGCGCAGGACGCGACCCGACGGCGTGCCGGGGGCGACCTTGAGCTTCACGGGCGAGCCGCCGAGCGTCGGGACCTCGATCGTCGCGCCGAGCGCCGCCTCGGCGAAGGTCACGGGGACGTCCACTCGCAGGTTCAGCCCGTCGCGCTCGAAGACCGGGTGCTTGCGCACCGACACGGCGACCACCAGGTCACCCGCCTCACCGCCGTCGGGCGACGGTTCGCCGCGACCGCGCAGCCGGATCTTCTGGCCGTCGGCCACGCCCGCGGGGATGCGGACGTTCACCGGCCGACCGTTGCCCTGTGACAGCTTGACGGTGTCGCCGGCGATCGCCGTGGTGAAGTCGAGCGTCGTCGACGCCGTGACGTCCCGGCCCTTCGTCGGACCACCGAAGCCGCGGTAGCCGCCGGAGGTCTGGCCGAAGCCTCCACCACCGCCGAACATCCCGCCGAGGATGTCCTCGAAACCGCCGGCACCTCCGGGGCCGCCCTGGCCGAAGCGGACACGCTGTCCGCCACCGCCCTGCTGCCCGAACATCCCGCCGAAGACGTCCTCGAATCCGCCCTGGCCCCCGCCGCCCGCTGTGAAGCGAGCGCCGGAACCCATCGCGCGGACCTGGTCGTACTCCTGGCGCTGCTCTTTGTCGGAGAGCACCGAGTAGGCCTCGCTGATCTCCTTGAAGCGGTTCTCGGCGGCGGCGTCACCCGGGTTGGAGTCCGGGTGGAACTGCCGTGCGAGCTTCCGGTACGTCTTCTTGAGCTCCGCGTCGGAGGCGTCCTTGGACACGCCGAGGACCTTGTAGAAGTCCTTGTCGAACCAATCCTGACTGGCCATGGATCACCTGCCTTCTTCTGTCGTCGCCACGGGGTTCCGGCTCAGGCCGGGACCGCCACCGCGACCTTGGCCGCGCGGAGCACGCGCTCGCCGAGCTTGTAGCCCGGCTCGACGACGTCCGCGACGGTCTGTCCGGTGGCGCCCGGGGTGGGCAGCTGGACGATCGCCTCGTGGATGTTCGGGTCGAACGCCTCGCCCTTCTCACCGATCTGCACGAGCTTGAACTTCTCGAAGCCCCCGCGGATCTTCTGGCCGATGACCTGCATCGGGCCCTCGGCGAGGTCACCGTGGGCCTCGGCCCGGGTTAGGTCGTCGAGCGCCGGCAGCAGCGCCCGCACGACCTCGGCGATGGCGACCTCGCGGTTGGCCTCACGGTCACGCTCGACGCGCTTCCGGAAGTTCACCAGCTCGGCCTGCGCACGGAGCATGTCCGCACGCATCTCGGCGACGAGGTCGCGGTCCTCGGTGCTCAGCTTGTCCTCGGCGATGCCGCGGGCGGCGTCGGCGAGCAGTGCCTCGTCCTCCGGGGAGAGGTCGTCCGCTGCGTCGGCCGCAGGGCCCCCGGCGGCGGGGCCGTCCGTCGGTACTTCGACGTCGGGCCCCTCCGCCTCGATGAGGTCCTCGGGCTCGGCCGCGTTCGTGGCGTCGCCCTCGACCTGGGGTTCTTCCTCGTTGGGCACGTTGTCCTTGGGATCCGTCATCGTTACTTCTTGTCCTTGTCGTCCTCGTCGTCCACGACCTCGGCGTCGACGATGTCCTCGTCGTCAACCGGCTGGTCCCCCGCGGGCTGCTCGCCACCGGCGGCACCGGCGGTTGCGTCCTGCTGGCTGTAGATGGCCTGCCCGAGCTTGCCCTGCGACTCGTTGAGCTTGTCGAAGGCGGTCTTCACCGCGTCGTCGTCCTCGCCCGCGAGTGCGGACTTGAGCGCGTCGACGTCGGCCTGCACCTCGGACTTGACGTCCGCGGGGAGCTTCTCGTCGTTCTCCTTGATGAGCTTCTCGATCGAGTAGACGAGCTGCTCGGCCTGGTTGCGACGCTCGTTCGCCTCGCGACGGGCCTTGTCCTCGGCGGCGTGCTCCTCGGCCTCGCGGACCATGCGCTCGATGTCCTCCTTCGGCAGCGACGAGCCGCCGGAGATGACCATCGACTGCTCCTTGCCGGTGCCCTTGTCCTTCGCGGACACGTGCACGATGCCGTTGGCGTCGATGTCGAACGTGACCTCGACCTGCGGGACGCCACGGGGAGCCGGCGCGATGCCGGTGAGCTCGAAGGTGCCGAGCGGCTTGTTGTCGCGGGTGAACTCGCGCTCGCCCTGGAAGACCTGGATCGCGACCGACGGCTGGTTGTCGTCAGCGGTCGTGAAGGTCTCGCTCCGCTTGGTCGGGATCGCGGTGTTGCGGTCGATGAGCTTCGTCATCAGGCCGCCCTTGGTCTCGATGCCGAGCGACAGCGGCGTGACGTCGATGAGCAGGACGTCCTTGCGCTCGCCCTTCAGGACACCGGCCTGCAGTGCGGCGCCGACGGCGACGACCTCGTCCGGGTTCACGCCCTGGTTCGGGGACTTGCCACCGGTCAGCGACTTGACGACCTCGGCCACGGCGGGCATGCGGGTCGAGCCACCGACGAGCACCACGTGGGCGATGTCGTTGACCGAGACACCGGCTTCCTTGATGACGTCGTTGAACGGCTTCTTGGTGCGGTCGAGCAGGTCGGAGGTCATCTGCTCGAACTGTGCGCGCGAGATCGTCTCGTCGAGGTTCAGCGGGCCCTCGGCGGTGAGCGTCAGGTACGGGAGCTGGATGTTCGCCGACATCTGCGACGACAGTTCCTTCTTCGCCTGCTCAGCCGCTTCCTTCAGACGCTGCTTGGCGATCTTGTCCGTGGACAGGTCGACGCCGTGCTCGTCCTTGAACTTCTTGACCAGGTAGTCGACGATGCGCTGGTCCCAGTCGTCGCCACCGAGGCGGTTGTCACCAGAGGTCGCGCGGACCTGGATCGTCGAGAAGTCGTCGTCCTTGCCCACCTCGAGCAGGGAGACGTCGAACGTGCCGCCACCGAGGTCGAAGACCAGGATGAGTTCGTCTTCCTTGCCCTTGTCGAGGCCGTAGGCCAGAGCGGCCGCGGTCGGCTCGTTGATGATGCGGAGGACGTTGAGGCCGGCGATCTCACCGGCGTCCTTCGTCGCCTGACGCTCCGCGTCGTTGAAGTACGCCGGCACGGTGATGACCGCGTCCGTGACGTCCTCACCGAGGTACTGCTCGGCGTCGCGCTTGAGCTTGCCGAGGGTTCGGGCCGAGATCTCCTGCGGCGTGTACTTCTTGCCGTCGATCTCGGTGGTCCAGTCGGTGCCGACGTGACGCTTGACCGACGCGATGGTGCGGTCGACGTTCGTCACGGCCTGGCGCTTGGCGGTCTCGCCAACCAGGACCTCGCCGTCCTTCGTGAACGCCACGATCGACGGCGTGGTGCGCATGCCCTCGGCGTTGGCGATGACGGTGGGCTCGCCACCTTCGAGCACGGCGACGACGGAGTTGGTGGTTCCGAGGTCGATGCCTACTGCACGTCCCATGTGTTGCTCCTCTTGTTCGGGGGGGGAAAGTCGTTGGACTTGCGTCCGATGGGCTCAACTCTACTCCTGAGTCAGCTGGAGTCAACTTCCGGCCTGGGGAACTTGCGCCAGTCTCACTCAACTCTCAGGTCGCGCAGTGCCCCTAAAGACGCGCGTATGTTGGTATTTCACGTGATATTCTGTATGTACATGCGCCGTCGGAACGCGTCGACGGGCGTGCCCCTTCCCGCACGGCCGCTGTCTGCGGCCCGTCCTGAAAGATGCACATGTCTCACAAGAAGAGGGCTTCCTTCGCCCTCAAGTCCATGGGTGCGGCCGGACTGGCCGCAGCCACCATCGTCAGCGGTTTTTCCTTCGGCGCTCCTGCCGCCATTGCGGATTCGGCTCCGGCGAAGGCGGAGTCTTCTCCGCACGCCATCGACCCAGACTCCTACGACGGCCGCGAGTTCAAGATGGCTTGGGCTTACGACGGCAACTGGTACACGTACGTCCCAACGTCCGAGGCCGGTGCCGGGATCACCGGATTGCAAAAGTTCTCCACCAAGGCCGCCGCGGAGGAACAGGGCGTCACATGGCGTTTTGACCGCTTCGGTTTGAACAAGTACTTCATCCGGGGCGCCTTTGCCCCCAAGCCCGGTCAAGCGCCCTTTGATTGCTTGTCCGCGTATGGATCGTATGCATCGGCCAATGGGAAGACCTATTATGCGATGCGGCCATACAGATTCGCGCCAGGGTCCTACTGTGACAACGAATTCTCCACATGGACCGTCACTTCATCAGGGACGATGCAGTCGGGATGGCGATTCGGTGGGACCGGTCCGTCTGCGGGTTCCCTACCTGCAGTGTTGACGAATTTCAACAACATCCTAGGCCTGCGGACCAACGGCGGGCAAATGAATGTGTCGGATCTCAAGTTCACGAATACCCCCGTCGCCCTCGAGGCGATGGTCGAACGGGTTGACCACACCGCAAGGACTGCGGTGATCTCCGGTACAGCAACTCCTGGTGCGAAGGTCCAGATCGGCAATCAGGAAGTCGACGCCAACACGACGACCGGCGCATGGTCGATGACGGTCACGGGTCTCGCGGGGGGCGTGAACACGCTCACCGCGATCCAGAAGGTGAACGACACCGAGATCGACCGCAAGAACATCAACGTCACCATCAACAGCGCGGCCATCATCGGGCAGGACGGGACCTCCGTCACGCTCGAGCGCGGCGAGGACACGTCGGTCGAGGCACTGTTCAAGACCAACGGCAGCGTGAGCCGTCCGCGGGGCTCGGTCGAGTTCACCGCTCCTGCGGGCACCACCTTCGCACCGCGCCAGCCCACCGTCGACGGCGCCTACAAGAAGCCCGGCGAGGGCTGGACGAGCGCAGCGATGACCCTTACCAACGGGGTCCGTTCCGAGGCCGGCACGAAGTACACCTACGACTTCGCACCCACCTCGTCGACCTGGAACCTCCCCGACGCCTCCCTGATGCGATGGAACATCGACGTCTCGGCCAGCGCCGACGCGCCCGCCGGGTCCGACGAGATGCGCACGGTGCTCATCGGCAACGCGGTCGAGGGCGCGTTCAACGCCACCAGCGAGACGGCGACCACGCTCGAGACCGCCCAGCGCGCGCTGACCGCAGAGGTCGAGTCGATTGACAACGAGGGCCGCTCGGCCGTCGTGACCGGTACCGCGACCCCCGGTGCCGACATCTCCATCGGTGATGAGTCGACCAAGGCCGACGCCACCGGCGCATGGTCGATCACGGTCGGCGACCTCGAGGTCGGGGACAACGACCTCGTCGTGATCCAGAAGGTCAACGGCCGTGAGGTCGACCGCAAGACCGTCACCGCGACGGTCGAGGGCCGCACGGAGCTGGCCCCGATCACGCTGTCCGGGCCGGCCTTGGTCACCCCGGGTCGCTCGAACACCTTCACCGGCACCGCCGAGCCCGGCGCCAGCTACCGCGTGCTCAACGTCTCCGGCACCCAGATCGTCCCCGGCACCTTCCAGGTCGGCGCCGACGGCCGCTGGACGTTCAACCGCGTCGTCTCCAACGGTGCACCGAACTTCCGCTTCGTGATCGAACAGACCAAGAACGGCCAGACCGTCAAGTCCGAGCTCTTCACGATCAACGCGACGGCCCTCGCACCGGTGACCGTCACGGGGCCGACCGCCGTCCGCCCCGGTGTCTCGAACACGTTCACCGGCACCGCCGAGCCCGGCGCCACCTTCCGCGTGCTCAACGTCTCCGGCACCCAGATCGTCCCCGGCTCCTTCGAGGTCGGCGCCGACGGCCGCTGGACGTTCAACCGCGTCGTCTCCAACGGTGCGCCGAACTTCCGCTTCGTGATCGAACAGACCAAGAACGGCCAGACCGTCCGCTCCGACCTGTTCACGATCAACGCCACCGAGCTCACGCCGGTGACGGTCACGACGCCGGACCGCGTCATCCCGGGTCGCTCGAACACCTTCACCGGCACCGGTGAGCCCGGCGCCACCTACCGCGTGCTCAACGTCTCCGGCACCCAGATCGTCCCCGGCACGTTCGAGATCGACGCGCAGGGCAAGTGGACGTTCAACCGCGTCGTCTCCAACGGCGCACCGAACTTCCGGTTCGTGATCGAGCAGACCAAGAACGGTCAGATCGAGAAGTCGAAGCTGTTCACGATCGACGCTGCGGACTTCGCCCCCGTCACGGTCGACAACCGCTCGGTCACGCCCGGAATGTCGAACCACTTCACCGGCACCGGTGAGCCCGGCGCGACCTACCGCGTCCTGAACGTCTCGGGTACGCAGATCGTCCCCGGCAGCTTCCAGGTCGGCAACGACGGCAAGTGGGCATTCGACCGCGTCGTGTCCCGCGGTGCAACCGAATTCCGATTCGCCCTCGAGGTCACCAAGAACGGCCGTACCGAGGTCAGCGAGCTCTTCACCCTCGCAGCCGACACCCAGTAGCTCCTCGGCGGCCCTCCTGTCGCCCCACGACAGGAGGGCCGCCCCCTCTGCTCCCGGAAGGAACCCGATGAACACCACGATCCGCCGCGGCCTCGCCGCAGCATCCATCGCCCTCGTCGCCGCGCTCGGCGTCACCGCCTGCAGCACGTCCGACGCGACGGACCCCGCGCCCACCGCCTCGAGCACGACGAAGGCTGCCCAGACCACCTACAACGAGTGCATCGACGGTGCCGTGCAGCTCTGGGACGAGGACGAGGACTCGGACGAGACGATCGCGACGAAGGACTGCGCAGCGGCGAACCTCATCAGCTCGGACCGCACCTACGACCTCGGCACGATCGACACCATCACCGTCGAGGCGAGCAACGCCACGATCTCGGTCTCCTCGACGAAGAAGGTCTACTTCAGTGGATCCAACAACACCCTGACCTACGAGGGGGAAGCCCCCAAGGTCGACGATCAGGGCAAGGGGAACACCGTCACGGCGGCCGGCTGAGTCCAGCCCGCGCAGCCGCAACGAGGAGGGGACGGAAGCCTGCTTCCGTCCCCTCCGACGTTCAGTATTGTTCTTTCAGATGTGATGTTTTAGACTGATCACCGAACCCGACCGGAGGCCCCCTTGAACTACCTCGTCGTCATCCGCGCCCTCGTCTCGGGCTGGTGGATCATCGCAGGTGCCACGCTCCTCGGAGCAGGCCTGTCCCTCGTCGTCACGAGCATCACGCCTCCCACCTACCAGGCATCGACCTCCTACTACGTGTCCGTCGCCGGGGACACCTCGGCATCCGCCGGCGAGATCGCGCAGGGGTCGAACGCCGCACAGCAGAAGATCAAGTCGTACATGCAACTCGCGACCTCCCCCCGCGTCCTGCAGGGCGTGGTGGACGAGCTCGAACTCGACACGACTCCGGCGGCCCTGGCATCCAGGATCACCACCTCCGTCGACGCCGGCACCGTGATCATCAAGATCGCCGTCCAGGACGAATCCCCGAAGGTCGCCGCCACGATCGCCGAGCAGGTCGGCAAGCGGCTCGCCGGCGTGGTGCAGCAGATCGAACCCCGCGGCGCCGACCAGGCGCCATCGGTGCGACTCGAAGAGGTCACGCCAGCAAGTGAGCCCACGAGCCCGATCTCCCCTCGGAAAGCAGCGGACCTCACGCTCGGTCTGGTCGGTGGCCTCGCCGCCGGTGCCGCCCTCGCCCTGCTCCGGGCTGCGGTCGACACCCGCATCCGCTCGGACGAGGACCTCGACGTCGACGTCCCCGTGGTCGGGGACATCGCGTTCGACGCCGATGCCGCTCGCCGTCCCTTGATCGTCCGGGACGAGGTGAACACCCCGAGATCGGAGGCCTTCCGCAGCCTCCGCACGAACATCCAGTTCCTCCGCACCAGCGGCGCCCCCACCATCGCCGTCACCAGCGCCAGACCGTCCGAGGGCAAGACCACCACCACCGCCAACCTGGGCATCGCGTTGAGCAAGAGCGGCATGCGCACGGTGATCATCGACGCCGACCTCCGTCGACCGAACGTGGCCTCCGTGATGAGCGTCGAGGGGGCCGTGGGGCTCACCGATCTGCTCGTCGGACGCGTCGAACTCGAGGACGCCCTGCAGGACTGGGGCCTCGAAGGTCTCGCCGTCCTGCCTGCCGGCACGATCCCGCCGAACCCCAGTGAGCTGATCGGGTCGGAGGCGATGGCCCGCGTCCTCGCCGAGCTCGCGTCGCGGTTCGACGTCGTCCTGGTCGACACACCGCCGGTCCTGGCCGTCACCGACGCGGCACTCGTCAGCACCCTCGTGTCGACGACCCTGCTGGTCACCGCCGCCAACCAGACGAAGCGCTCCGATGTCCGACTGGCGGTCGAGGCACTGGCACGGGTGGGGCAGCAGGTCGCCGGCATCGTCCTCACCAAGACCAAGCACAAGGCGTCCCGCAGTGCGTACTACCGCTCGGACTACACGAACCCTCGCACCACCTGACCGACGACAAGGACACGATCGATGCAGTCCCCCCGCCGCACACGCACCCTCCGCACGAAGCGCCTCCTCGACATCGTCGGTGCCGTCGTCGCGCTCGTCGCACTGTCACCGGTCCTCGCCGTCGTGGCGGGACTCGTGGCGATCCGGCTCGGCCGACCGGTGCTCTTCCGGCAGCTGCGTCCCGGACTCCACGGCGTGACGTTCACCATCCTGAAGTTCCGGACGATGCTCGAACCCGACCCCGCCGTCGGCCTCGTCAGCGACAGTGACCGGCTCACGTCGTTCGGCTCGTTCCTCCGGTCGACGAGCCTCGACGAACTCCCCAGCCTCTGGAACATCCTGCGTGGTGACATGAGCTTCGTCGGGCCCCGACCGACCCTCTGCCGGTACCTCGACCTCTACACCGCCGAGGAGTCCCGCCGGCACGACGTCCTGCCCGGCCTGACCGGACTCGCCCAGGTCCGTGGCCGCAACGCGCTGCCGTGGCCTGAGCGGCTCCGGTCGGACGTCGAGTACGTCGACACCGTGACCCTCGGCCTCGACCTGCGCATCCTGCTCCGCACCGCGGTCGTCGTGCTCCGCCGCGAAGGCATCGCCGCCCCGGGGCACGTCAGTTCAGACGTCTTCGAGGGCACCGCCGCGATGACCGGTGGTCCGCGGTGAAGACGGTGTGGATCGTCAACCACTACGCACACCACCGCGAGCGCGACGGGCGGGCGACGCGGCACCAGCACCTCGCCGACGGTCTGACGGAGCACGGGTGGCACACGGTGGTCATCGCTGCGGGCACCGATCACCCGTCCGGCCGCTCCCACATACGCGGGGCATCGACGCGCGAGCGCTGGTCCGGGGACGGCTACGAGTTCTGTTGGCTCCGCGGCGTCGACCACCGCGGTGCCGGTGCCCGCCGGGCGATCCGTCGCATCGCCGACATCGGCCTCTTCACCGCGTTGCTGCTCCGACCGGCGTCGCTCCGGGGGCTCCCGCGGCCCGACGTGGTGGTCGGCGGATCCTTCCACCCGCTGGCCGCCTGGGCCGCCTCGGTGCTCGCGCGTCGGATGGGCGTGCCCTTCGTCTTCGAGCCCCGCGACCTCTGGCCGGAGTCCGCCCTCGCGCTGACCGGCATGACCGAGCGGCACCCGGCGGTCCGCGTGCTCCGCCGCCTCGAGCGCGTGATCGTGCACCGGGCGACGCACATCGTCTCCCCGCTCGAGGGTGTCGGCCGGTACTACGCCGACCGCGGTCAGCCCACTCCCTTCACGTGGATCCCGAACGGTGTCGCGCTCGACGAGCAAGCCGACGCACCCGACGCACCCGACAGTTGCGCCAACGAGCCCGACGACGACCGGTTCACGGTCGCCTACCTCGGTTCGATGGGGCCGGCGAACGCGCTCGAAGCCGTCCTCGACGGCTTCGACCTCGCCGCCCGCCGGGCCGCCGCGAACGGCGGCCCGCGTCTGGTGCTCCGCATGGTCGGGGACGGATCGGACGTCACCGCGCTCCGGGAACGTGCGTCGCGCCTCCAGGCCGGTGCCGACGTGACCTGGGACGGACGCGTGCCGCAGGACCACGCCCGACGCATCGGCCGACAGGCCGACTGCCTGGTCGTCAACATGCACGACCTTCCGCTGTACCGACACGGGGTATCGATGAACAAGCAGTACGAGTACATGCTGCTCGGTCGCCCGCTGCTCGTCGGCGCACCCGTCACGCTCGCACCCGTCGCCGCGTCGGACAGCGGGGTCCACGTCCGTCCGGACGACCCCCGGTCGATCGCTGCGGGCATCCTCGCGCTCGTGGCGATGTCCGCAGCCGAACGCGACGCGATGGGTGCCCGAGGGCGGTCCCACGTCGTCCGCGAGCACGACTACCGACGACTCGCCGGCGTCCTGGCCGACGTCCTCGACGGCACGGTCACCGCCGCGCGGTCCGCCGGAGCGCGGGTCCGGCCGCCACACCGACAGCTGAGGAAGCCCCGGGCATGATCCCCGACATCGTCCACGTCTCGAGCGCGCATCCATGGGTGGACAACCGCGTGCACCTCCGAGAAGCGGCCGCGGCGGCGGACGCCGGCTTCCGCGTCCGGCTCATCGCCGTCGACTCCGACCTCAGCGCCCCGGCGACGGCCGTCGACGTGGTGCGGATCCCACGGCGAGCGCGAGCCCGGCGCATGGTCGTGTCGTCGACGCAGGCGCTCGTGCTCGCGCTGCGCTCCAAGGCGCGTGTCGTGCACCTGCACGACCCCGAACTCATCTGGACGATCCCGGTGCTCCGTCTGGCCGGCCGCACCGTCGTCTACGACGCCCACGAGGACCTGCCGGACCAGGTCTGGAGCAAGGACTACCTGTCGTACCGGCAGCGCGCCGTGTTCGCGTGGCTCTCGCACGGCCTGCTCCGGGTCGCCGGGACGGCGCACCGGGTGGTCACCGCGACGCAGTGGACCGGACGCCGGTTCCCCGCCGGGCGCCGGCTCGCGATCCACAACTTCCCCTTCGCGCGTCCGGAGGACGACGCCCAGGTCAGCCTGGAGGCGCGCCCCGCCCTGGTCGCGCACGTCGGCGTCCTGAGTCGCGACCGCGGCATCGACGTGCTCGCCTCGGTCGTGCAGCAACCGTCGTTCCCGTCGGGTTGGTGTCTCGAGATGGTCGGGTCGATCGACCGGTCGACCTCGGTCGAGGAGCTCCGTGCCGCCGAGGCCACCGGACGAGCCGTGCACGGCGGTGTCGTCGGCCCGATCCAGGCTCGGGACCTGCTCCTGCGCGCTCGGATCGGTGTGGTCCCGTTCCGCCGGACGCCCGTCACCGACCAGATCTTCCCGACGAAGCTGTTCGAGTACCTCGCGGCCGGCCTCGCCGTCATCGCGACGGACAACCCGCTGTGGCGGCACCTGCTCCGCGACGTCGAGTGCGTGACGTTCGTGCCGGCCGACGACCCGGCCGCCATCGCGTTGGCGATCCGCCGCTACGCCGAGGACCCGGCACTGCTCGAGCGCCACGGCGCCGAAGCCCGGCGAGCGGCCGCTCGGTTCACCTGGGCACCGGAAGCCGAGCGACTCGTCGCGATGTACGACGAGCTCCTGCCGGGTGTCCGCGCAGCACGGTCGAAGTCGACGGCCGACCGGTGACCCGCGCCCGCATCGACCGGAGTGCACTCGCGCGTCCGGTGGGACGGACCGCGGGGGTGTTCCTCGCGGTCGGACTGCTCGGCTTGACCATGAACTGGATCTCGGCGCGCCTCGTGGCTCCGCTCTTCTCGTACCTGGGGTACAGCTTCGTCCCGGCGCCGGCGCACGCCGTGCTCCTGGTCATCGTGCTCACCACGGGTGTGGCGCTGACCCTCCCCCGCATCCTCGTCCGCCCCTCACACGTCGTCCTCTGGACGATCTTCGTGGTCTGCGTCAGCCCGACGATGATCATGAGCATCTCGACCGGCTACGTCTCCGCGATGACGGCCATCGCACTGAGCGCCACGGTCGGGGCAGCGTTCTCACTGGTGAGCCTCGCGACCCCGCGCGGAGCCACGGTGCCCGCGTCCCGTGTCGGCCAGGCCGAGGACGTGCTCGTCGTCGGCGCCCGACGGCTCGACCGTGGCACCGTCACCTGGATCGTGTGCTGGGTGTACTCACTCGTCACCTACGGCTTGATGGCGGCGACCGTCGGGATCAACCTCCGGTTCGTGGCCCTCGACGACATCTACGACGTCCGCGCCGACTACGCGGCAGACGTCGGTACCGGCGGGGCCCTCGGGTACCTGCTGACCGGTCAGGCGTACGTGATCAACCCGCTCATCCTCGCGCGCGGGATCTTCCGTCGTCGGCCGTCCCTGGTCCTGCTCGCACTGGCGGGACAGTTCCTGCTGTACTCGAGCACCGGTTTCAAGGCCGTCCTGTTCTCGTTCATCGCCGTCCTCGGCATGGCGGTGCTGTTCCGGGGCACGAAGCCCGCGCGGTCGCTCGCCTTCCTCGGCGCGCCGCTCGCGATCATGGTCGTGTCCGCGGTGGCCGACGAGGTACAGGGCGGGATCACGTGGACCTCGGTGTTCACCCGCCGCTTCATGCTGACCCCGGGGCTGCTGTCCTCGGTGTACGTCGACTACTTCCATGACAACCCCGTCGCGCGGTACGGGTACTCGTTCCTCAGTCCCTGGATCGACTACCCCTACGACCTGCCACCACCGAAGCGGATCTCCGACTACCTGGTGCCCGGATCCGTGGGCTACGCGAACGCGAACCTGTTCGCCGACGGGTTCGCGAACCTGGGGTGGATCGGGATCTTCGTCGCCGCCGCCGCGCTGTTCGTCTGGCTCCGGTTCCTGGATCGAGCGAGCCGGGGGCTCCCGATGCGTGTCGCGGCGATGGCCGTGGTGATGCCGAGCATCATGCTGTCGAACACCTCGATCTTCACCGCGATGCTCTCGCACGGACTGCTCATGGGCACCCTCATCCTGCTCATCGCACCGCGGAGCGGCTGGGAGCGCGCACCGCGGAGCGGCTCGGAACGCACGCCGCGAGCCCGGGTCCCGGAACCACCGCACGCCCGGCGCCCCGGGACACGAGCTCGGGCCGGGCTCCGTTCCGCCGTGCTCGCCGAGGGAGCGGTCCCGGCGCGGCGGACGCGCACCGCCAGCCGCCGGGACCGCACGAAGCCGCACGGACGCCGTGCGGCTCAGCCTTCTCGGACGCGGACGACCGCTCCGGCGCCGGCGACCACCGCGGTCGTGGTCGCGGCCCAGTCGTTGTCCACGAGCACGAGGTCGTTGGCGGTCTGCCGACAGAGCACCCCGTAGACGGCACCGCTCTCGACGCTGCCCTCGTACCGGTTGCCCACGACGTGCCCCCGGTTCTCGGTGGCGCGGACGTCGATCGCCACCGAGGTGGCCGCGCCCTGCGCCCGGAGTCCTGCGATCCGGTTGCGGACGAGGGCGATGCCGTCGTTCGAGTGGTACAGCGAGAGCCCCCGCCGCACACCACCGGGCAGGTGGTTGTCCGCGATGACGAGGTGACGGGTGAGGTACACGAGGACCGCGGCGTCGCGGTCACCGTCGCCGTAGCCCGTCACGGTGTTGCGCAAGATGATGCCGTTGGCCCGTTCGGCGCAGTCGCCGACGCGCTCGCCCGCCCCGCGGACGACGATGCCGGAACCCGGGCCGGTGGTCGTCCGGTGGACGACGTTGTCGATCACCGAGCAGTCGAGTGGCGCGTACTTCGTCGCCTTCGCGTCGGATTCGTCCTTGGAGGGGACGATGGCGATGCCCACCCTGCAGTTCTCGACCCGGTTCCGCAGGATCGCGATGGACTGCCCACCGTGGGTGTCGATGCCCTCCCACCCCGGGACATCGGAGACGTGGTTGTCCGCGATGACGACGCGTGCGGATCGGGGGGCGCCCTCGAGCCCGGTCGTGGTGGCGCGCACTGCCTCGATGCCGTAGGAGTTCACGTAGGGCGCCGGCTGGGTGATCCGTGCGATCCGGTTGTTCCGCACCGTCCCGTCTGTGCACGAGAACATCAGGACGCCGGCGTAGCCGATGTCCTCGATGACGCTGTCGGCCACGGTGAAGACCGTGCAGTGCTCGAGCAACACCCCGTCGTGCGGGAAGTCGCGGATGTCGGCGCCGAGCACCCGCACGTCACGCAGCGGTCGCGCCGCCGTGCCGATGAACCGGACACCGCGTCCGAGCCCGGAGTGGCCAGAGCCCGAGCCGCGGAGGACGGCGTCGATGAGGGTGACCCCGGATGCCGTGACGGAGACGAGGTCGATGTCGCGCGGGGTCGAGAGCGAGCCACCGACGAACCGGACGGTCAGTGGGCGGGCGATGCGCAGCGGCTCGGACAGCGTCCACTGCCGGGTCACCACCAGCACACCGTCCGCGCGGACCGCGTCGACGGCGTCCTGCAGGCGGGCGACACCGAGGTCCGAGACGGCCTGCGAGGCCGAGGCTTGGGCGGTGTGGCCGGCGTCGACTCGTCCGGAGGCGGCCGCTGCCCGGGCCTCGGCGGCGAACAGTGACACCGGGATCGCTCCGGCGGCACCGAGCAGGGCACCCCGTCGGGTGATGGCCGGTCGCGGTGATCCGTGCCGCGTCACCGGCCGACCCCGCCCGAGCTCGAGGTGCGGACGGAGCAGGTGTGGAGCAGTCGAGGAACCATGGTGCGAAACTATGGTCACGCTCCCCGGGATGCGAGTTCTTCACATGTTGCATTCCGGAAGGGCGGGCGAGCGCAAGGTCTTCGCCGTCGCTCCGGTGTCATGGATCCGGGCCGCGCGGAGGACGAGGACGAGCACCACGGCGTAGGAGACGGTCATGGCCGACGCCAGTGTCACGAGCACGACCGGCATCGGCGCCCCGAACACGGACGGCACGAGTACCGCAGCGGTGCTCAGCACGAGCCGCGATGCGTCCCAGGTCAGCTGGGTGCCCTGACGGTGCAACATCGACAGCACCTGCGTGACCGGCGACGCAGCCACCTGGACCGCGAACGCCGGGACGAGGACCTGGGCGTAGGTGCCCGAGACCGCCCACTCCGGACCGAACACGGTCGAGAACACGACGGGTCCGAGCAACAGGACGACGAGCACCGCGACCGCACCCGCGGTGGCGAGGCGCACGACGAGCCGCAGGACGAGGCGGCGCACCGGATCGCCAGAGCGGATGCGGAGGCCGAACGCCCCGGCGGCGTACTGCGCGGTCGCGTCGGCGACCATGCCGACGGGAGCACCGAGCACCCGCATCGTGAGGGCGACGAAGCCCGCGGCGACGCTCCCGTGCAACGCCGCGATGAGCAGGCCCGGCGCCTGCTGCCCGACGACGTTCAGCATCGAGGACCACGGCGTGATGACGAGGAACCGCCGGTGGTGACGGGCGGCGGCCGAGAGCGACCGAGGGGTGACCCGCTCACCGGCGCCCCGCCGGAACCGGACCATCCCGAGCACGGCCGCGATCCGCCCGACCGCCAGGCCGCCCACCAGCCCGACCGGACCGGCCGCGGCCATCGCCAGGTTCCAGACGGACTGGCCGATGCCCTGGCAGGCGTTGCGCAGGGCGATGGACCGGTGCTGCTGCCGCCGTGCGAGCACGGCCGAGGCGATCCGTTGCGCGCCCACCGCGACGACCGTGACGGGGACGCTCCACCACAGGCCCTCGAGGGCCGGTGCGGTGAACCATCGTGCCGCATCGCTGCGGAGGACCCAGGCAACCGCGGCGGTACCGGCGCCGACGACCAGGGTCGAGAGCAGACCGAGCGCGCCCAGGGCGCCGGTCGTCGCCCTGTCGTGTGCGACGATCAGCGCGCGGTCGGTGCCGAGCGTCGCTCCGGCTCCGAGGATGCTCGCGACCGCCGTGACGACCGCGAGCGTGCCGAAGTCCGCCGGGGTGTAGAGCCGGGTCAGCAGCGGTGAGATCGCCACGACCAGCCCCTGTCCGAGCACCGTGCCGACGAGGATCGTCGCGATCGCCGGGAGACGCCGTCGGGGCGAGGACCGCACGGCGTCAGGCCGCGGGGACCACGGGCGGAGCACCGATCGCGGTCACCGTGGTGGATGCCCACCGTTCGACGTCCAGGACGCGTCGGCCGTCGACGACGGTGCGGACGCCGGGGAGCCGGGACTCGTCCCACGTCGCGTACTCGGCGTGGTCGGCCTGCACGACCGCCGCGTCCACCGGTTCGCCGTCGACGTGGGGATCGAAGCCGAGGCCGCGGAGTTCGACGTCCGAGTACAGGGGGTCGGACACGGTCACGACTGCGCCACGGACCCGGAGCGCGTCGACGGTGCCGAAGACCCCGGAGAACGCGGTCTCCTTCACGCCGCCACGGTAGGCGGCACCGAGGACGACGACACGTTGGCCTCGCAGGTCACCGTGCAGGCGTTCGAGGAGATCGACCGCATGCGACGGCATGGCTGCGTTCCGAGCACGAGCAGCGCGGACGACGGTCGCCTCCGGGTCGTTCCAGAGGTACAGCCGGGGGTAGACCGGGATGCAGTGCCCACCGACGGCGATGCCCGGCCGGTGGATGTGG
Organism: Curtobacterium sp. MCSS17_011; assembly: GCF_003224275.1. Classification (NCBI taxonomy): domain Bacteria; kingdom Bacillati; phylum Actinomycetota; class Actinomycetes; order Micrococcales; family Microbacteriaceae; genus Curtobacterium; species Curtobacterium sp. MCSS17_011. The sequence continues at coordinate 195,380 of NZ_QKLE01000003.1, forward strand.
CTGTACGGCTGGGAGTTGCAGGCGTCGATGACGGCGGCGATGTCGATGGCCTGCCGTTCGGCGAACCGGGCGAACTCGTTCGCCAGGGCGATGTTGACGTCGCGGTACGTGGTCTCGGCGAGCTTCGCGAGTTCGGCGGCCTCGGCGGTGCGGAGGTCCCAGACGCCGTTGGGCCGACCGAGGTCGTCGCGCTCGTCGAACTGCAGCACCGCTTCGTAGAAGGCCCGGCCGCGCGCCGATCCGGAGTCGGAGAGACCACCGACGAGCTTCGGGTAGCGCCGGAGGTCGGCGAACACCCGGCCGGTCAGGACGCGCTCGGGCGAGAACACGACGTGGAAGTCCTGCCCCTCGACCAGTCCGGAGCGGGCCTCGAGCCGGGGCGCCCAGCGACCGCGGGTCGTCCCGACCGGCAGGGTCGTCTCGTACGCGACCAGGGTGCCGGGTCGCAGGTGCTCGCCGATCGTGTCGGTGGCGGCGTCCATCCAGCCGAAGTCGGGGATGCCCTCGGCATCGACGAAGAGCGGCACGACGACCACGACGACGTCGGCCCCGGGGATCGCGGTGGCGGCGTCCGTGGTGGCCCGGAGCAGCCCCGCGGGCACGACCTCGCGCAGTCCGTCGGCGAGTCCGTGCTCACCGGGGAACGGCTCGGTCGCGGCGTTCACCGCGTCGACCACCGCGCTCGCGACGTCGAGGCCCGTCACGTGGGCACCGGAGCGCGCGTACTGGACGGCGAGCGGGAGCCCGATCTTGCCGAGGCCGACGACGACGACGTTCATGCTGCTGCTCCTTCTTCGTCCGCGCTGAGTCGCACGGTCTGCTGGATCCGCGAGGACTCGAGGACCGCCTCGGCGACGAGCACCGTGCGGAACCCGTCGCGGAGTGTGACGATGTCCGACGGCCGACCGAGCACGGCGTCGCGGAACGCCTCGTGCTCGACCAGCAGCGGCTCGCGCTTGGTGATGGCGAACCGGGTGCTCGCCCCTTCGGACACACCCCGGAACGCGGCGACCTGGTCCCACTCCGTCTGCACCGTGCCGTTCTCGTGGAAGGTCAGGTCGGCGGTGAGGGTGTCGGCGAGGAACGTTCCGCGGTCGCCGGTGACGATCAACAGGCGCTCCTTGTACGGGGTGAGCCAGTTCACGAGGTGCGAGGTGAGGGTGCCGTCGGCCAGGCGGCCGGTGACGGTGACGAGGTCTTCGTGCGGGCGACCGCTCTTGGTGCCGGCCAGCGCCCCGATGTGCGCGAAGGGCGAGCGGGCGATCCACGAGGTCGAGTCGATGTCGTGGGTGGCGAGGTCCTTCACGACCCCGACGTCGGCGATCCGCGCGGGGAACGGCCCCTGGCGACGCGTGACGATCTGGTAGACGTCGCCCAGCTCACCGGCGTCGAGCCGCTGTCGGAGTGCCTGCAACGCGGGGTTGTACCGCTCGATGTGGCCCACCGCACCGACGAGTCCGGCGTGGTCGAAGGCGGCCACGAGGCGCGCGGCAGCGGGACCGTCGACCGCCACGGGCTTCTCGATCAGGGCGTGCACCCCGGCTGCGGCGAGTTCCAGGCCGACGGCTTCGTGCAGCGCGGTGGGGACGGCGACGACCGCCGTGTCGAGGCCGAGCGCGATGAGCTCGCCGACGGACCGGACGACGGGTACGCCCTGGGCGACGTCGTGCTGGTCACCGAGGGCGTCCGCGACTCCGACGAGTTCGACCCCCTCGAGTGACCGCAGGACCCGGGCGTGGTGCCGGCCCATCATCCCGAGGCCGATGACGCCGGCCCGCAGTGCGCGGCTCATCGCCCGGCCCCGGCGAGGGTGTTGACGGCCTGGACGACGCGGTCGAGCTGGGAGAGCGTCAGGGTCGGGTACACGGGCAGAGCGAGCACTTCGGAGGCCGCGCGCTCGGTCTCCGGCAGGTCGAGGTCGTGTCCGAACGACGGGAGCCGGTGCACGGGCGTCGGGTAGTAGACCCCGGTGCCGATGCCGAACTCGGAGCGCAGTGCTGCCGCGAACCCGTCGCGGTCGGACGGCACCCGGACCACGTACTGGTGGAAGACGTGCTCGGCGCGCGGATCCGTCGTCGGGGTGACGACGCCGTCGAGTTCCCGGGTGAAGTACGCGGCGTTCGCCTGGCGCTGCGCGGTCCAGCCGAGCACCTTGCGGAGCTGGACCCGCCCGATCGCGGCGTGGATGTCGGACATGCGCGCGTTGAACCCGACGACCTCGTTCGCGTAGCGCTGTTCCATGCCCTGGTTGCGCAGGAGCCGGAGCATGCGCTCGACCGCCGGCGTGCGGGTGGAGACCATGCCCCCTTCGCCCGCGGTCATGTTCTTGGTCGGGTAGAGGCTGAACGCCGCGGCGTCCGACGCGCTGCCGACGCGCGACCCGGCCCACTGCGCACCGTGCGCCTGAGCCGCGTCCTCGACGACGAGGAGGCCGTGCTCCTCGGCGATCCGGGCGATCGCCGTCATGTCGGCCGGGTGCCCGTAGAGGTGGACGGGCATGACGGCGCGGGTGGCCGGGGTGACGGCAGCGCGGACGGCAGCCGGGTCGATGCAGTACGTCAGGGGGTCGATGTCCACGAAGACCGGGTCGGCGCCGACGAGCCGGACGGCGTTGGCCGTGGCGGCGAAGGTGAACGAGGGGACGAGGACCTCGTCGCCGGGGCCGATGCCGAGGGCGACCAGTGCCAGGTGCAGGGCAGCGGTACCGCTGTTCACGGCGGTGACCGCGGCGCCTTCCACGAGGACGTCGCCGAACTCGCGCTCGAAGGCCGCGACCTCGGGACCCTGCGCGAGCCCACCACCTTCGAGGACGGCATCGACGGCGCGGCGTTCCTCGATGCCGATGAGGGGCTTCGCCGCGGGGATGAGCTCGAGTGTGGTGGTGGTCATCGGATCGCCTCGATCGTGTCGGTGGTCTCGGAGTGGTGGAAGCGGTCGCCGGTCTCGGTGCAGACCAGGATGTGGTCGTCGACCTGCGCCAGCCGTCGGCCGGTGCGGCTCACCCAGCCGATGCGCCGCGCGGGGACTCCGGCGACGAGGGCGTGGTCCGGGACGTCGTTGACGACGACGGCACCGGCGGCGACCATGGCCCAGCGGCCGATGCGGATCGGGGCGACGCAGAGCGCGCCGGCGCCGATGGATGCACCGTGTTCGACCACGACGGCCGTCGGGCGCCAGTCGTCGGCGTCCTGCACGGAGCCGTCCGGGTTGATCGCCCGGGGTGTGTGGTCGTTGGTCAGGACGGCGCCGGGGCCGATGAAGACACCGTCGCCGACGACCGCCGGCCCGTAGACCAGCGCACCGTTCTGGATCTTGCAGCGCGCACCGACCCGGACACCGGTCCCGATGGTGACGCCGCGGCCGACGAGGGTCTCGCTGCCGACGGACGCCCGCGCTTCGACGTGCGTGTCGTCCCAGATGCGGACACCTGGGGCGACGACCGCCGACGGTGACACGACGGCGGCCTGGGCGATGAACGCCTGCGGGAGGGTTGGACTGGGGGTCATGGGTGCGCTTCCGGATCAGGCGCGGCGGGACCTCCGCTGCCGGACCACCATACGATATACTGGTACGACATATCAAGTGTGATGATCACGCTCGCGATGGCTTCGATCCCCGTCCAGCCGCCGGACGCGGGGGATCCGCCGGTAGTGTCGACGCGTGCGATGGAGTCGAGTGAACTGGCCGTCCGTTGGCTACGTCTCCCTCGAGGACTTCGACGGCCAGCGCGAACACGTGACCCGACTGCTCGAGGACGCCCCGCCGACGATCGCGGCGCTCCTGACGGTCAAGTGGACCGATTCCCGGGTCGAACGGTGGGTCGTGGAGTCCGCTGACGCCGTCGTCGATCCGGACGCCGACGAGGACGACGTGACGACCCCCGTCGACCTTCCTGGCCACGGCGTGCCCGACCCGGTCGTCGTGCACGCCGACGTCGTGGTGCGCAACGACGAGGTCCTCGACACCCCGAGTGGCCTGTGGCGCCGATGGAACCACGCTCGGGTGTCGCTCCGGTTGCGCGACGCCGTCATCGACCCGCCGGGCGTCGACCCCGCCGCGCTGCTCGCCGGCGATGCGCACGTCGCCCGGGGCGAGCTCGAGTACCTGAACGAGCACGACGCCTGGGAACTCCGCCTGCTGGTCTCCCCCGTCGGCGAGGTCGCGATCCGGTTCCGGGGCGTCCGGGTGTCGATCCGGAGCGTCGCCGAGACCGTCTACAGCGGGTTGGAGGCACGCCCGGCACGCGGTTGGCACGGCGCGGTGCCGGACGGCTGGGTCGAGTGGACGACCGAGGTGGTCCGGGCCGCTGCCTACGGCGACCTCGGCGGGCTGCACCTGGCCGACGACGCGAGCGACGTCGACGACGTCGACCCCCGTTGGGGCTTCGCTCCGCTGCACGCCGCCGCCTGGTTCGACCACCCCGAGATGCTCGAGGAGCTCCTGCGCCGCGGTGCGACCCTGCAGCTGGAGGACACCGAGGGGCGGACGCCACTGACGCTCGCGATCGACCGTGACGCCCGCCGTGCGGTCGACGTGCTGGTCGCCGCAGGTACCGATCTGGAGGCCCGTGACGGCGACGGCAACACCCCGATCGTCCGCGCTGCGTGGGGCGGGCACGCCGCGATCGTGCGCGCCCTCGCCGCCGCGGGTGCGGACACCAGGGCGCGCGGGTCACGAGGCGCGACGCTGCTGATCGCGGCCGTCGACTCCGGCGACCTCGACACCGTCCGGGTCGTGCTGCCGCTCGACGTCGACCGGGACGCCGTCGACGACGAGGGTTCGACCGCCGCGGACCGCGCGGAGCTGCTCCGCGAGGCCGCCGTCGCCGATCTGCTCGCCTCGGCCTGAGCGCAGCCCGCGGCCCGCAGTCGGCACCACGGCCCGTGGGCTGACCCGTGCCGGACGTGACGAAGCGCGGCGGACGAGAGCAGGGCCTCCCGTCCGCCGCGCGCCTGCGGGGCCGACCGTCCTAGACGGTGACCGACTCGAGGGCGTTCGCCTGCGCGATCCGCCCGTACCAGCGGGCGGAGTCCTTCGGCGTGCGCTCGAAGGTCTCCCGGTCCCAGGCGACCAACCCGAAGGTCGGGCGGAACCCGGAGGCCCACTCGTAGTTGTCGAGGAGCGACCAGTGCTGGTAGCCGAGGACCTCGATGCCGTCCTCGATGCAGCGGTGGATGCCCTCGAGGGCATCCTGCGTGTAGGCGACGCGACGGGAGTCGTCGGCGGTGGCGATGCCGTTCTCGGTGATCATCAGCGGGACGCCACCGGAGAGCTCCCACGCGCTGCGGAGCCCGTCGGCCGAGGCCTCGGGGTAGAACTCCCAGCCGGTGAGGGTCGTCTCGACGTCGTCCGACACGGGTAGGGGCCCGTCCGGACCGATGAACGTCCGGGTGTAGGCCTGCACGCCGAGGAAGTCGTCGCCGGCAGCCTGCTCGAGGTACCAGTCGTCGCGCGGGTACCCGTACTCGCGGAGCATGGCGTCCGCCCCGGGCTCGCCGGACGACTTGAAGGCCTGCGTCGCGATGGTCCACCCGGACTGGAGGCCCGACACCTGTGACAGGACCTCGCGCGACCGCCTGTGGCTGGCCAGCAGGGCGTCGGCGACACCCAGGTCCGGGTTCGGCAGGCCGAAGGCCACCAGGTTCGCGGCGTCCTCGCCGCCGGCGAGCATCGCAGCGATGTTCGGCTCGTTGATCGTGCAGACGTAGCGGACGCCGTCCTGCACCACCGGGAGCGCGGCCTCGGTGTAGCGGGCGAACAGGTCGGCGGCGTCGGGTGCCCGCCAGAAGCCGTCGCGCTCGAACCAGCGGGGCACGGTGAAGTGCATGAGCGTGACGATCGGCTCGATGCCGAACTCGTGGCAGGCGTCCACCATGCGGCGGTAGTGGTCGACCTCGGCACGGCTGACGAACCCGCGCTCGGGCTCGATGCGGGCCCACTCGATGCTGAACCGGTACGAGTTCAGCCCGAGCTCGGCGGCGATGCGGATGTCCTCGCGGTACCGGTGGTAGCTGTCCGCCGCGTCACCCGAGGGCTCGACGATCGTGGTGTCCGGCTCGTGCTCGTGCACCCACCAGTTGCTGTTGACGTTGTTGCCCTCGATCTGGTGGGCGGCGGTGGCGGCACCCCAGAGGAAGCCGTCGGGGAACTGCAGCGTGGAGATGATGGTGCCTTTCAGTGCTTGTTCGAGTCAGTGCTGTGACAAGAAGGTGTCGAAGACGGCGACCGTGCCGAGGGGGTTCTCGACCTGGGGGCCGTGGTAGCTGGTCGGGATCACCTCGTACGACGCCCCGGTGTCCTCGGCCATCTGCCGCTGCCAGGGGATCGGCCAGGCGCCGTCCCACTCGCCGTGCGTGACGAGGACCGGGAGCCCGGTGGCGCGGAGCTCGGCGGACGAGTCGGTGTGGTCCTCGAGGATGTGCCCACCGGCGACGACGCTGAGCGGGCTCGTGGCGTCGAAGCGGTCGCGGACCATCCGGACGTCGTCGGGGAGCTCCTCGTCGGGGCGGTACGCCCAGAGCGGGTTCGTCGAGTCGAACAGCTGCCGGAGGTTCCCCCCGGTGTCGTGCAGGATCGTCAGCTCGGCGACCTTGCGGTACGGCCACCCGTGCGGCCCGGAGCAGAACTGCACGACGTCGCGGAACGCCGACGGGTCCTGGATCGCGGCGGCCCGGACGATCACACCGCCGAGCGAGTGCCCGACCAGGTGCACGGGGGCGCCGTCGTCGAGCAGGCGCGCGACCCGGACGACGTCGGCGGCTTCTTCGTCGAGGGAGTGGTCGCGGGGTTCGGTCGGCGCCGCCGAGTCGGCCTGACCACGTCGGCTGATCGCGACCGCGGTCCACCCGGCGTCGCGCAGGACGGGCAGGAAGGTCCGCCAGTCCTCCTTCGAGCCGGTGTAGCCGGGGACGATGAGCACGACGCCCTTCGACACCCCCTCGGGCACGATCCGGTAGGCCGTGAGCCGCCCGACCGGGACGTCGATCCCGACGACGTCGACGCCGTGCGGCGTGGGCAGGTGTCCGAACGGCGGGACCGTCGGGAAGTCGTGCAGGGTGGTCATGGTCGTCCTTCCACGAGCGTGCGCCGCGGGTTCGGCACGGCGTCGAGGAGGGCGATCGTGTACGGGTCCTGCGGATCCTGCAGCACCTGGGCCGTGTGACCCCGTTCGACCACGGCGCCCTCGTGGAGCACCATGATGTCGTCCGTGATGAGCCGCGCACTCAGCAGGTCGTGCGTGATGTAGAGGAGCGAGACGCCCCACTGCTCGCGGAGGTCCTCGAGCAGTGCGAGCACACCGGCACGAAGCGTGACGTCGAGCATCGACACCGGCTCGTCGGCGATGATCACCTGCGGGTCGCTCGCGAGCGCCCGGGCGATCACCACGCGCTGCCGCTGCCCGCCGGAGAGCTGGTGCGGGAGCTTCTGCGCGAACTGCTCGACCGGGGTGAGCCCCACCGTCTCGAGCAGCTCGAGCACCCGGCGCCGGGCATCGCGGCCGGTCAGCCCGGTGTAGTTCGCGATCGGCCGGGACAGCGTGTACTCGACCGTGTGCAGCGGGTTGAGCGCCGAGTACGGGTCCTGGAACACCATCTGGACCTCGGAGCGCAGGCCCCGCAGGCCGCGCTTGCCGAGGCGGGCGACGTCGAGGTCACCGAAGCGGACCGTGCCGGTGGTCGGCTTCTCGACGCCGGTGAGCAGCTTCGCGATGGTCGACTTGCCTGAACCGGACTGGCCGACCAGGGCGAGCGACTGCCCGGGCTCGAGGGTGAACGACACGTCGCGCACGGCCTGCACCGGCTGCTCACCACGGCGGGGCGCCGGGTAGGTCTTGACGATGTGGTCGACGACGATCGGGTTGCGGGCGGCACTGCGCTCGCGGGACCCGACGGTGCTGAACGACGAGGTCGTCTCCTGCCGCTTCTCGCCGGCCTCGGCGCGGAGCGAGCGGTCCGGGAAGCCCGGCAGCGACACCACCTCGGCGCGGGGGTCGGCGTAGTGCGACAGGAGCATCTGCGTGTACTCATCCTGCGGGTCGCGGAGGATCTCGCGGGAGCCGCCGTCCTCGACGATCCGGCCCTCGTGCATGACGAGGACGCGCTCGGTGGCCTCGAGGACGATGCCGAGGTCGTGGCTGATCAGGATCGCCGTGAAGCCCTCGGTGCGCTGCAGCTCGATGATCGTGTCCATCACGGCGTGCTGCACGAGCACGTCGAGCGCCGTCGTCGGCTCGTCGAACACCATGAGCTGCGGCTCGAGCGAGAGCGCCAGGGCGATGGAGACGCGCTGCCGCATGCCGCCGGAGAGCTCCCCCGGGAACCGGGCGAGCATCGAGGTCGGCAGCTTCACCTTCTCGATGAGCTCCTTCATCCGGGCGTCCCAACGGTCGCGCGACACGTGGCCGTGCGCCTTGAAGACGTCGATGAAGTGGTTCCGGATGGTGCGCACCGGGTTGAGCGCGTTCATGCCGGACTGCAGCACCATGGCGAAGCCGCCCTGGCGCTGCTGGCGCAGGGCTTCGTCGTCGAGGTCGCGGATGTCCTTGCCCGCGAAGACGATGCTGCCGCCGTTCGTTCGAGCCGGCGGCTTCTGCAGCCGGGTCAGCGCGTACCCGAGCGTCGACTTGCCGGAACCGGACTCGCCGACCAGGCCGACGAACTCGCCCTTCTGCAGCTGGAACGACACGTGGTCGACGGCCTGGACGGCGCTCTGGCCGGCTGACTCGTAGACGACCGACAGATCGCGGACATCGAGCAGGACGGACGCGTCGCCTTGGTCGTGACGAGCGTCGGACTGGAGGCCCGTGGCGGCGCAGGTGGGCGCCTCCAGGCCGTCTGCCGGGTGCGTTTCTGGCAAGCCGCTCATGCGCGCTTCTCCTTACGGGGCCGTGCGCCGTCGCGCAGCCGCGGGTTGGACACGGCGTCGACGCCGAAGTTGATCAGGGTGAGGCTCATCGCGAGCAGCGCGATGCAGAGACCCGGCGCGAAGAGCAGGATCCACTGCCCGGTGAGGAGCGCGTTCGAGTTCTGCGCCCAGTACAGGATCGTGCCCCAGCTGACGATCGACGAGTCGCCGAGTCCGAGGAACTCGAGGCCCGCCTCGGCGAGGATGGCACTGGTGGCCGCCCCGAAGAAGCTGCCGACGATCAGGGACGTCATGTTCGGCAGGATCTCGCGGAACACGATGCGGGTCGCGCCGTCACCGGAGAACTGGGCGGCGGTGACGAAGTCCCGGCCGCGCAGCGACTGCGTCTGCGAGCGGAGCACGCGAGCACCCCATGCCCAACCGGTCACGACGATGACCGCGATGATCACCGCGATGCCGCCGTTCTGCAGGTAGGCGGCGATGACGATCATCAGGGGCAGACCCGGGATGACGAGGAACAGGTTCACGATGAACCCGATGACCTCGGCGATCCAGCCGCGGACGTAGCCCCAGCTGAGGCCGATCGCGACGGCGACGAGCGTGGACAGGATGCCCGCGACCGCGCCGACCATGACGGAGATCCGGGCGCCGTAGATGATCTGGGACAGGACGTCCTCGCCTGCGGCGGTGGTGCCCATCCAGTGGTCGGCCGTCGCGTCCGCGGAGCGAGCGAAGCCGTTCTGGCTCGCGCCGTACGGGGCCAGGAGCGGGGCGAAGATCGCCACGAACACGAAGACGCCGAGGATGATGATGCCGATCCGGGCCTTCTTGTTGGACCAGACGACGCCGAACTGGCGGGCCGCGGCGCGCCACTTGGACGGAGCTGCTTGTTCTTCCGTGTCTTGCGTTCGCACGGCGATGGTTGCGTTGTTGGTCATCGACGTGCCCCCGGGTGCTTGATGTGGGCGCAGCACGCCGCCTTCGTGATGTTGTTGGTCATCGACGTGCCCCCGGGTGCTTGATGTGGGCGCAGCACGCCGCCTTCGTGATGTTGTTGGTCATCGGCGCGTCCTCGGGTCCAGGACGCCGTACATGACGTCCACGATGAAGTTGGCGATGAGCACCGACACGGTGATCATCAGGAAGAGGGCCTGCATGAGCGGGTAGTCCTGGCCGATGACGGCGTTGAACAGCAGGTAGCCGATGCCCGGGTAGCCGAACACCTGCTCGACCAGCACCGAGCCGCCGACCACGCCACCGAGCGCCAGACCGAAGCCGGTCAGGTTCGGCAGGATCGCGTTGCGGGCCGCGTAGCGGATGGCGACGGTGCGCCCGCGGAGGCCGTTGGCCTCGGCGAAGGTCACGTAGTCGTCACCGAGGGTGTTGATCATCGCGTTGCGCATGCCGATGATCCAGCCGCCGAGGCTCGTCACCAGGATCGTGACGGCCGGCAGCACCGCGTGCTGCAGGGCGTCGCCGAAGAACGCACCGTTCAGGCCCGGCGTCGTCGTGGCCGAGTAGGCACCTGTGGTCGGGAACCAGTGCAGCACGTAGCCGAGGAAGAACAGCAGCAGCAGGGCGGTCCAGAAGTATGGGAACGTCGACATGAAGGAGCCGCTCAGCGTCGGCAGGGAGTCGAGCCAGGTGCCGCGCTTCCACGCCGCCGCCACACCGATCAGGGTGCCGAGGACGAACGCCAGGATCGTGACGACCCCGACGAGGATCAGCGTGTAGGGCAGGGCCTTCGACACGAGGTCGCCGACGGGCTGCGGGTAGAACGTGTAGCTCGTGCCGAAGTCGAGGGTGATGACCTGGTGCAGGTAGCTGACGTACTGGTCCCAGAGATTGCCGGTCGGCACCCCGAGCTGGGCCTCGATCGCCTTCTTGGTGGCGTCGGTGACCGGACCGTTCTGGCTGAGCTTCGCGAGTGCGGCGTCGGCCGGGCTGCCGGGCATCAGGCGCGGGAGCACGAAGTTCAGCGTGACCGCGGCCCAGAGGGTCAGGACGAAGAGGACGAGTTTCTGGAGGATGTACTTCACTTCTGGTCCTCCTGCTGCTTGCCGTTCTGCTCCTGCAGGATCTGCTTGCCGGCGGCGCTGTCGCGGAGCCGGAGCTTGGTGAAGATGAGCAGCGGTGCCGAGTCGTAGTTCTGCGGTGCCATGTAGGGGTCCTTCGCGCTCGGCCATCCGACGAACTTGCCGGTGTTGAACAGGCCCCAGAGTCCGCCGTAGTACATGCCGATGACGGGGAGCTCGTCGTAGACGGTCTGCTGCAGCTGGTCGAGGATCTCCTGCTGCTTCGCGGTGTCCGTCGTCGCCTTGTACTCGTCGAGGAGCTTCTGGGTGTCGGCGTTCTTGTACCGCTCGTAGTTGTTGACGGTCGACTTGCCCACGGGCTGGTAGAACTCGCTGCTGAGCAGGGAGTTGAACGCCTGGTAGACGTCACCGTTGCCCATGCCGCCCATCGCCATGTCGAACGTGCCGTTGTTGATGTTCTGCTGGTAGCCCGCGGGCTGCGGCGCCTGGATCGTCACCTTGATGCCGATGGCGGTGAGTTCGCGGCGGACCTCCTGGGCGGCGCGGAGCCAGTCGGAGTAGCCGTTCGCGGTCATGATCGTGATCGCGAGCTGCTTGCCGTCCTTGACGACCTTGCCGCCCTGCACGGTGTAGCCGGACTTCTCGAGGCTGGCGATGGCCGCCTTCGTGTCCTGCGTGATCATGCCCTGGTCGGGGATGTCCGGGTTGAGGTAACGCTCCTGGTTCGGCAGGATCAGGCCGGTCTGGCCCGCTGCCGCCAGGTTGCCCTCGGACGCGGTCTCGGCGATGGCGTCACGGTCCAGCGCGAGCGAGATCCCACGGCGGACGTTGACGTCGTTGTACGGCGCCTTCGTGAGGTTCGGGATGAGGCCGATCACACCGCCGGCCGGGAACCACCACTGGTTCGTCTTCGACGCGGCGCCCCAGGTGCCCTTGACGTCGGAGATGAACGAGTACGCCCAGTCGTAGCCGCGGGTGACGGTGTCGAGCTGCGTGTTCGTCGCCGGCAGGATGAGGTGCTTGATGGCGATCTTGTCGGCCTGCCAGTACGTCGGGTTCTTGTTCATCGAGTACTGCTGGTCGGTGTAGTTGCCGAGGGTGAACGGACCGGTGCCGACCGGGTCCGGGTCGCGCCACGTCGTCGGGTCCTCCACGCCGCCCCAGTGGTCCTCGCCGAGGATGTACGTCTGCCCGATGATCGTCAGGCTCGGGACGTCGTCGCTCTTGAGGTGGAAGACGACGTGGTCCCCGTCCTGCTCGATGCTCTTGATGTGCTGCCAGGCGCCCTTGACGTCCATGGCGGGGAACTTCTTGAGCAGGTCGAAGGTGAAGACGACGTCCTCCGCGCTGAACGGCGAACCGTCGGACCACTCGACACCCGAGCGGATCGTCATGTCGATGGTCTTCGCGTCGGGCTGGCTCCACGCGCTGGCGAGCCACGGGTTGCGCTTGCCGTCGAGGGGGTTCACCTCGATGAGGGGCTCGTACATCCACTTGGAGGCCGTGCGGGCGTTCGCGATGTACGGGTTGAAGTTGCGGTCGAACAGCGGGTTGCCGCGGTCCGCGTTGATGAGCATCGTGTCCTTGCCGATCGTGGGATCGGGCTCGGAGCGGACCTGGATGCTGCAGCCGGTGGCCACGAGGGCCACTGCGGCGAGGCCGGCGATGGCCGCGACGAGGCGGCCCCGTCGACGGGGGCCTGGGTCGCGCGTGCCGCGCGTGCGCTGTGGGGGAAGCGTCATTGCTCGGTCGACCTCCATGTCGATTCGGTACGTGCTCAATGTATGCGCTTACATCGCCGCGTGCAACCGCGGGTGTTGTTTCGCGGGGCGGCACGGTGCGAGGCGCGCCAGCTGGTGCAAGGCCGCACGGTGCGAACCGGGGGCACGCCTACAGCGCGGGCGGGCAGCTCTCGCGCAGCAGCACCTCGACGGGCAGGCGCACGGCGCGCGGTGGCCCTTCGCGGCGCTCGAGCCGGTCCACGATCGCCAGCACGGCAGCACGCCCGAGCGCCCCCATCGGCTGGTGCACGGTCGTCAGGCGTGGCGACGAGAACCGGCCGGCGTCGATCCCGTCGAACCCGGTCACGACGAGGTCCTCGGGCACGCGGAGCCCCCGGGCAGCGGCGGCGTCGAGCACCCCGAGCGCGGACTGGTCGTTCGAGCAGACGACGGCGCGCGGCACGCCCTCGGACAGGAGCGACCCAGCGAGCTCACGAGCCCGCGCCCGCCCGAAGTCGCCGTGCACGATGCGCACCGACGAGGCGGGCACCCCGTGGTCGGCCAACGCCGCCCGGAACCCCGCCGAGCGCTCCATGTCGTCCGGCGAGTCGATCGGCCCCGCGACGTACGCGAGGGACCGGATGCCCAGGCGCCCGATCACGTGCGACGCCAGGGTCCGCATGCCCGCGGCGTTGTCCACGCTCACCGAGTCGAACCCGTGCGAGCGCCGGTCGTCGGCGAGCACCACCACCGGGATGCGTCGGGCGACGTGCTCGAGCAGGTCGTCGGGCACGGTCTGCGCCAGCACGGCGAGCCCGTCGACCCGGCCGGCGACGTCGTTCACGATGACGTCGCGCGACGACCCCCGCCCGGCGGCGACCATGAGCGCCAGCCCCCGCTGCCAGGCCTCGGTCTCGGCACCGCGCAGGACCTCGTCGAAGTACAGGTTGGACGAGAACGGCTGCGTCACGTGCCGCCGGTCGTCGACCACGCGGACGCCGCCGTCGGTGACCAGGTCCGGCCGCTCGTCGGGCACCACGTCGAACCCTGGCAGCAGCAGTCCGACGACGCCGGTGCGCTTGCCGGCGAGGGCTCGGGCGTTGCCGGACGGGACGTACCCGAGGCTCCGGATCGCCGCCTGCACGCGGTCCCGGGTGCCCTCACGGACGGCGTCGGGCGTGCGGAGCACGCGCGAGACGGTGGCGATGGAGACGCCGGCTGCGGACGCGACGTCGTAGACCGTGGGAGGTGCGGTGCGCTGGTCGGCCAACCCGTGCCTCCCGTCCGACGTCCGCTGGTGCCGCGCCTCGCGCTGTGCGGCCGGACCATCCTAGGCACGGCCCGCGTCGGGAGTTCTCCACACGACGCTGGAAACGCTTGCGGGACGGCACCGCTCGCGCGACACTGATCCGACCTCAGTACGTCCCGTGAGGAAGCGCACCAGCGGGCCGTGTGCCCGCACCGATCAGGTTGCCCACACGCAGGGGAAGGACACGACATGTCACAGTCGACACGTTCCGGGAGCAAGCTCGCACTCCGCGCGAGCCACGACGAGGCCGAGGTGCGCGACGCGCTGCTCGAACGCACGGATTCGATCCGGACGTTCGACGATCTCGACGCACCGCAGGAGACGACCGACCTGCGCTAGCGGCTCGCGCCCGGGCTCTCCCGGACATGGCCAGGAGGCCCGGGCAGCGCTCGACAGACCGCTCACCTCAGCGCTCGGTCGCGCCCACGATCGTCATGCCGGCTCCGCGCAGGCGTCGACGTTCCTGCGCGATCCAGCTCAGCAGCCGGTCGTTCGTGCCGGCCACGTGGGCGGCCACGAGTTCCGCTGCGCGGTCCGCGTCGCCGTCGCGTACGGCGTCGATGATGGCGCTGTGCTCGTCCCACGCGGCGTCGCGCGCCTCGGGGGTGCGGACCTCGATCCACCGCGTGCGCTCGAGTCGCGTCAGGGCGTCGGCGATGGCGTCGGTGACGAACCGGTTGCCGCCGAGTGCGGCGAGGTCGAGGTGGAACGTCGACCCCATCCGGATGCCGGCCTGCTGGTCGGGTGTGGGACGGAGTGCGTCGAGGTGCCCGCGGACCTCGGCGAGCTGCTCGGGGGTTGCGCGCTGGACGGCCAGCCGCACGGCAGCGGGCTCGAGGATGCCGCGGAGCTCGGCGAGCGAGGCGATCTCGTCGAGGTCGATCGGCGTGACCGTCCACGAACGACCCTCGTGCAGGATGAGCCCCTCGCGCTCGAGCCGCGACAGTGCGGCTCGGACCGGCGTGCGCGAGGCGTGGAACCGTGCCTCGAGACCCCGCTCCGAGATGCGCTCCCCCGGTGCGATGTCGAGGGTCAGGATGGCTGCGCGCAGGTTGTCGTAGAGCTGGGCCGTCTGCGACACGGGCGCGGCGTCGGTCGTGTCGGTCACGGCGGACAAGCCTAGCGGCGTGACGGCGGGAATGGTATACCGTTCTGGTATACCAAACCGTTCCGCGATGGAACGACGACGAACGGCCGAGACGACCCATGCCCAGGACCGACGCTCCGCAGCGAACCACCACGACGCCGCCTGTCTCCGCCCGCGCCTGGACGATGCTCACCCTCGGGGTCGCGGCCCAGGCGGCCGGGACGCTCGTCGTGTCCGCGCCGGCGCTCCTCATCCCCCACCTGCTCGGCCGTGGCACGTCCCTGCCGGTCGCCGGGGTCCTCGCCGCCGCTCCGACCTTCGGCATGGTCCTGACACTCATCGCCTGGGGCGCGGTCACCGACCGGTTCGGCGAGCGCGTCGTCATCGCCGGCGGCCTCGTGCTCACCACGCTCGCCGTGGTCGCCGCCTGGCTGACTGCAGGTGACCCGGTGCTGCTCGGGTTGGCGTTCCTGGCCGGCGGCATGACGAGTGCCTCGACGAACGCCGCGAGCGGTCGGGTCGTGGTGGGGTGGTTCCCGAAGGAGCGTCGGGGACTCGCGATGGGCATCCGACAGATGTCGCAGCCGCTCGGGGTGACGCTCGCGGCGGTCACGGTGCCGCAGCTCGCCGAGGGCTCGGGGATCCGCGCGGCCCTGGTCCTGCCGATCCTGCTGTGCGCGGTGCTCGCCGCCTGCTGCGCGATCGGGATCACCGATCCGCCACGCCCTGCCCGGGCCACGGTGGCGACGACGGCGACGACGGCGACCGCGAACCCCTACCGGTCGAGCGGCTTCGTGTGGCGGGTGCACGCGGTGTCGGTCCTGCTCGTGGTGCCGCAGTTCACCCTGTCGACGTACGGGCTCGTCTGGCTCGTGGGCCTCGGCTGGTCGACACCGGCGGCCGGGCTGCTGGTCGGCGCCGCGCAGTTCGTCGGCGCGATCGGCCGGATCCTGGTCGGAGGGTGGAGCGACCGGGCCGGATCGCGCGTCGGGCCGCTCCGGATCGTCGCCGTCAGCGCCGCGGTGGTGATGGTGGTGCTCGCGGTCGTCGACGCGACGCACCTAGCCGGGGCTGCGGTGTTCCTGGTGCTCGCGACGAGCGTGACGGTCGCCGACAACGGGCTCGCCTACACGTCGGTCGCCGAGGCGGCAGGTCCGTTCTGGTCGGGCCGGGCGCTCGGGGCGCAGAACACCGGGCAGTTCATCGCGGCGAGCGCCGTCGGTCCGGGCATCGGCGCGCTGGTCGGCGCGCTCGGCTTCGCGGCGTCGTTCGGCATCGTCGCCGTGCTCCCGCTGCTGGCGGTGCCCCTGGTGCCCCGGAGCGACCGCTCGCACGACTGAACGGGAGCGATCCCGTCCCCCCGGTGTCAGCCCTGTTCGTGGTCGGCGCGCTCGGGGTCGTCCTGGGAGTCCCGGCGGCGGTCCTGCATGAGTTCCTTCGTCCGGAGCAACCGCAGCGCCGTCACGAGCACCAGCCCACCGAGGACGTTGAACAGCAGGGTGTAGCCGAACCACCCGAGCCACTGCCCGTAGGTGATGTCCACGCCGGCCTGGATCGCCCCGAAGACGAGCAGTGAGTCGAGGATCGAGTGGAAGAGCTGCAGCCCGGCAAGCAGGAACCCTCCGGCGACCGCGGCGACGAGCTTCGCGGGGTCCGAGTCGGTGCCCTGCTGCATCCGCGTCATCAGGGTGATGGTGCTGCCGCCGAGGACCGCCAGCACGATGCTCTGCAGTCCGAACGGCGCATCGACGTAGTGGTGCGCCGACTCGGACAGCGTGGCGTGCCACTGCGGGAACGCCTGGACGACGAGCCACATGAACAACCATCCCCCGGCCAGGTTCGCCACGAGGGTGCCGCCCCACAGTCGCACGAGCTGCAGCACGGTCCCCTCGCGCGCGACCACGGCCGCGACGGGCATCAGGAAGTTCTCGGTGAAGAGTTCGCTGTGCGCGAGGTGCAGCGCGATGAAGCCGATGCCGAAGGCCAGCCCGGCGAGCAGGTGGCTGTCGGTCTCGGTGAGCACCGCGAGGTAGGCCATGACCCCGAGACCGACCTCGAGGCCGCCGAAGAACCCCGTGACGAGGATCGCCCGGGTCGTCCGCTGCAGCCGCTCAGCGCCCTCCTCGATGGTCGCGTCGAAGGACTCGGCGAGTTCGTCCTCCACGGGTGCGTCACTGGTGCCCAGCTCGCGTCGACGGTCGTCGGTCATGGCCGGGACGCTATACGCGGCCGTCGTCGCGGCCCGCAGGATCGCGTGGAGACGGACAGGAGGCCCGGAACCGGCTGGCACCGCGCCTCCTGTCCGTCGTTCGGTCACCGCTCAGGCGGCCGGCACCGCCGGTCCCACCGGCCAGCGCAGCAACGCCGCGGCGGGTGCGCCGTTCGGCAGCGACGCGGCGTTCACGAGCAGCAGTTCCGCGTCGGTGAGGGCGACCGCCCGGACGAGCGCGCAGACGGCGGGGACCGGCCCGATGACCGGTGCGTCCGCCGCCTGCTCGGGTGCCGTGGCGACCCACGGCACCGCGCCGAGCGCGAGCAGCGTGCGGTCGCCGATCGCAGCGGCGTCGATCGCCACGACCGATGCCTGCGCCTGCTGCAGCGCCTCCACGACGGAACCGATGCCGGCGACCGTCTGGTTGTCCCCCCGGCCGACGTGGGTCCGGAGCAGGTCCTCGAAGTCGTGCCGGCGGGTCGCGATGACCCGGGCGAGCGCGATGTCGACGTGCTCGACGAGCGCGGTCTCCGACGCGTCCGACGCCCGGGTGTCGACCGGGACCTCGGAGACGACTGCGCGCGCCTCGGTGGACAACTGGTCGAGCAGGAGCCCCCGTGCGCGGATGTCCCCCGCGACCACGATGAGCTTCGGCTGCAGCCGCCGGAACGCCTCGTCGACGGCCGTGGCGACCTCGTTCTGGTTGTCGCGCCAGATCTCCTCGGTGTGGTGCTGCCACCGCAGGTGCGACCAGCCGCCGCCCTGGAACTTGTGGAGCGTGTCGGTGCGGCCCTGCACGCGCTGCTCGTCGCGACGGTCCGGCACGTCGGCGTGACCCAGACGGTAGGCGCGGTAGCCACCGCCCTCGCGACCGACCTCCACGACCAGGAACGGCAGGTCGAGCGGCCGGTGCGCCAGGAGCGGCAGCAGGTCGGGCACGGGGTCGTGGCCGATCGAGGTCGGCGCGTGCATCGCCCCGGGCAGGACCTCGCTGAGCACGAGTTCACCGTCGTGGACGAGCACGTACCGGCTGACGGGCGCCGGCACCCCGGGTGTCTCCTCGAGCTCGGCCATCACCGTGTCGATGACGTCGGCGTCCGCCCCGGCCGACCGCAGCACGTCCTCGGCCTTCCGGCGCTGCAGGGCGGCGAGGTGCTGGGGGTCCTCACGGTCGCCCGAGGCGTCGACGTAGGCCCACGTCCAGGTGCCCCCGCGCTTCAGTCGCTCCGCGATCCCGGACTGCAGGTGTGGTGCGTCATTCTGCGTCAGAGCCATCGGCGCTGCCCTCCCCGGTCTCGGTGCGGTAGACGGTCGCGTCGGCCCCGTCGCCCTCGCCGGTCGGCAGGGGGTCGGCACGGTCGGCGTCGTCCTCGGGCAGGACGTCGGTGGTGTCGTCCTGCAGTTCGCCCTCGAGCTCGCCGTCGTAGCCCGACGCGGCGAGGGTCTCCGGGTCATCGGTGTCGTCGGGGACCGGCTCGGACTGCCGGAACTCCTCGACGTGGGCGTTGCTGCCGTGCCCCTGGACGATGCTCTGCGCCTCGTGCGCGAGCTGCTCGTCGAGTTCGGGGCGATGGGTGGTGTTCCCGCGTTCGGTCATCGCTTCTCCTCCCGGTCGTGCCACCGGCGGCCTTCGCCGTCCGGGGCGTCGGTGTCTGCTCTGTGACCCCACCGTCCGCGCCTGGGCCTGGGGCCGTTCCAAGGTGCGCCGGGAACGCGCAGTGTCGGTACGGTCACGAAACCACAACGGCATTCGGTTCTGTGGTTGGGTGTGGACAACCCCGATCAACGACGAACGGAGTGCGGCAATGGCGCCACGACCACGACCCATCACGAGACGACACCTGTTGGGCTTCGGCCTCGGCACCGCGGCGGCGGGACTCCTCGCCGGCTGCGCGGTCCCGGGCTCGACCAACGTCAACAAGGCGGCCCTCGTGCCCGCCGCGGCCTCGGGTGAGACCGTCCAGCTCACCTACTGGGCCTGGCTCAAGGACCTGCAGAAGGTCTGCGACGTCTGGAACGAGACACACCCGAAGATCCAGGTGACCGCGAACTGGATCCCCGGCGGCAACAGCGGCGGGTACCAGAAGATGTACTCCGCGCTCGCAGCCGGCGGCGGCCCGGACATCGGGCAGGTCGAGCTCCGTCAGATCCCCGAGTTCATGCTCGCGAACGGCCTGGTCGACCTGGCCCGGTACGGCGCGAAGGACTTCGAGTCCAAGTACGACGAGGCCGCGTGGGCGCAGGTGTCGTTCGTCGACGGCATCTACGGCATCCCGCAGGACACCGGCCCGATGGGCTTCTACTACCAGACCGCGATCCTGGAGCAGGCCGGCGGCGAACCCCCGACGACGTGGGACGAGTGGCGCGACCTGGCCGACAAGGTCCGGAGCACCGGCAAGCAGAACTACCTCGAGGTGTTCCCGGTCGCCGACGCGTCGCCGTTCGCCGCGTACGCGCAGCAGGCCGGCGCGCGCTGGTTCAAGGTCGACGGCGACGAGTGGGTCGTCGACATGACCGACGACAAGACGCTGATGGTCGCGGACTTCTTCGACGGGGTCATCGACGACAAGCTCGTCGACACGAGTGCCGGCGCGTACTCCCCCGGGTGGTACGCCGCGGCTGCGAGCGGCAAGATCGCCGCGGTCACGAGCGCCAGCTGGGGTGACGCGCTGATCGAGTCGGTGCAGGGCGGCGAGGGCAAGTGGAAGGTCGCCCCGATGCAGAAGTGGGGCGCCGACGGCTTCGGCTCGAGCGCCATCGGCGGTTCGACCGCCGCGGTCCTGGCGAACGCGAAGCACCCGAAGGAGGCGCTCGAGTTCATCACGTGGATGACCACCTCGAAGGCGGGCATCGACGCGATGATCAAGTACTGCGGCATCGGCTGGTCGCCCGCCGTCGACTACATCGGGGCGCAGCGCGAGAAGCCGTCGAAGTGGTTCTCCGGCCAGAACTACAACGAGGACGTCTTCGTGCCGGCGTCCCAGGAGCAGAACGTCGAGTGGTCGTGGTCCCCGGTGACCCAGTCGGCCTTCACGTCGCTGCAGAACCAGTTCCGCCGCAAGCTCACCTCGGGCCTGAAGCTCAGTGACGCCGTGGAGCTCGCACAGCGGGAGATCGTCCAGTCCTTCAAGGACAAGGGCCTCAGCGTCAGGACGGCACGATGACCCAGCAGACCACCACCCCACGGTCCACCGGTCGACCGGCCGGCGGCACCCCCGCGTTCCGCACCAGCACGAAGGCCACGAGCGCGCAGAAGCGTGCCCCGTGGATCCTGCTCGCCCCGTTCCTGGCCCTGTTCCTGCTGACGTTCGTCATCCCGATCATCAGCGCCCTGTTCCAGTCGTTCACCACCGTCGACCGCGAGGGCCTGTTCGGCGAGGACGGCGTGGTCGGCCGCTTCGCCGGGTTCGACAACTACGTGATCGCCCTGCAGGACAGCGGCTTCGTCGCCTCGATCGGGCGCATGCTCCTCTTCGGCATCGTGCAGGTGCCGGTGATGATCGTCGCCTGCACGATCCTCGCGCTGCTGCTCGAGTCGGCAAGCGCCCGCTGGCCGGGCTTCTTCCGCGCGATCTACTTCATGCCGTACGGCGTCCCCGGTGTCATCGCGACGATCCTGTGGTCGTTCCTGTACGTGCCCGGGCTGTCACCGATCGTCGCCGGGCTGCAGTCGATCGGGCTGCAGCCGGACTTCCTCGGCGCGAACAGCGTGCTGTGGTCGATCGCGAACATCGTCACGTGGACCTACACCGGCTACAACATGCTCATCATCGTGGCCCAGCTGAAGTCCATCCCCGGCGAGGTCTACGAGGCCGCGAAGGTGGACGGCGCGAACGCGTTCCAGGTGGCGTGGCGGATCCAGATCCCGCTCATCGCGCCGGCCCTGGTGCTCACGACGGTGTTCTCGATCATCGGCACGCTGCAGCTCTTCGCGGAGCCGCAGATCCTGTCGACGGTCGCCCCCGCGATCGACACCGAGTACACGCCGAACTACGCCGCCTACACGAACGCGTTCGCGTTCAACGAGTACGGCGTCGCGAGTGCGCAGGCGGTCATCATCGCCCTGGCCGCGTTCATCCTGTCGTTCGCGTTCCTCGCGCTGACGAACCGGCCACCCAAGGACGAACGCGACCGGCGCAAGCGTGCACGGCGCGACGGCCGGGAGGCCCGCACCGCCCTCCGGACGCGCGCTGCGGCGGGCAGCACGGTCACCACCCAAGCCGACCCGGGCCTCTCCCCAATGGCACGGCCGGAACGTCGCTCCGCAAGCTCCGCGACGCTCCGGAACCGGCCACCGGGGGCCCAGGCCGGTCGCGTCGCGACCACCGAAGGGACTGACCGATGACCAGCGAAGCCATCGAAGCGCCGGCCACGGCGAAGTCCGCCGTCCCCGTGGACACCACGTCGATCTCGGCGCACCAGCGCCGCAAGCTCGACCGGTCCCCCAGGTCGCAGATCGTCGTGACGGGGATCCTCGTCATCGCCGCGCTGTACTTCCTCGTCCCGCTCTACTGGGTGATCATCGCCGCGACGAAGACCACGGGGGCACTGTTCTCCACCCCCGGGTTCTGGTTCGGCGGCGAGTTCGCGCTCTGGAGCAACCTGCAGCAGGTGTTCACGTACGACGGGGGCATCTTCGTCCGCTGGATCGCGAACAGCGTCCTGTACTCCGGCGTCGGTGCGGTCCTGGCGACCTACTTCGCCGCGGCCGGCGGGTACGCGTTGGCGAAGTACGACTTCCGGGGGCGCCAGTTCGTGTTCGGCACGATCCTTGGCGGCGTGCTCGTGCCGGGGACCGCGACGGCACTGCCGCTGTTCCTGCTGTTCTCGTCGATGGGCCTGACGGACACGTACTGGAGCGTGCTCATCCCGAGCCTGGTGTCGCCGTTCGGGCTGTTCCTGTGCCGGGTGTACGCCGCCGCGTCGGTGGACACCACCCTGCTCGAACAGGCACGCATCGACGGCGCCGGTGAACTGCGGATCTTCCACACCGTGGTGCTCCGGCAGATGACCCCGGCGCTCGTCACCGTGTTCCTGTTCCAGGTGGTCGGGATCTGGAACAACTTCTTCCTGCCGCTCATCATGCTGGCAGACCAGAAGCTGTACCCGATAACACTGGGTCTGAACAACTGGCGCTCGCAGGTCGACCGCCTGCCGGAGTTCTACCAGCTCACCACCGGCGGGGTGCTCGTCTCGGTCATCCCGCTCGTCATCGCCATCATCGTCCTCCAGCGCTTCTGGCGCGGAGGCCTCACGGAAGGATCGGTCAAGGGTTGACCCACTCCGCACTCTCGTCCACCGCACCCGGCTCCGACTCGCGGCTGGCACCCCGTGCCTGGCTGCACACCGACGCCCCGTCCCTGTCGCTGAACGGGGACTGGCGGTTCCGGTGGTCGCCCGTCGCCTCGGTCTCCGAGGACTTCGCGACCGACGGTGGGGAGGACGACGACTCGGCCTGGGGCGAGCTGCCGGTGCCGTCGCACTGGGTGCTGCACGGGCACGGCGCTCCGAGCTACACGAACCTGCAGTACCCGTTCCCGATCGACCCGCCGCACCCGCCGGAGGAGAACCCGACCGGTGACCACCGCCGCACGTTCGAGCTGCCGTCGTCGTTCGACGGTGCCGGACGGGTGCTGCTGCGGTTCGACGGGGTCGAGTCGCACTTCCGGGTGTGGCTGAACGGCACGCTCGTGGGGTGGTCGACGGGGTCCCGCCTGGCGACCGAGTTCGACGTCACCGAACTGGTGCGCCCGGGAGCGAACGAGCTCGCGGTCCGGGTGCACCAGTGGTCGGCGGCGTCCTACCTGGAGGACCAGGACCAGTGGTGGTTGCCCGGCATCTTCCGTGACGTCACCCTGCTCGCCCGGCCCACGGCGCCGATCGACGACGTGTTCGTCCAGGCCGGTTGGCGAGCGACGCTCGGCACGGCTGCCTCAGCGGGCACCGCGGCGTCGGGACGGCCGGAGACGGGGACCGGCACGATCACGTTCCCGACGCTCGACGCGGTGTTCCCGGTGCGGTTCGTGGTCCCCGACCTGGGCGTCGACGTGACCTGGGCCACGGCGGACGACGTCGCGCCGATCGAGGTCGAGGGCGTCGAACCGTGGAGCGCGGAGCTGCCGAAGCTGTACGACGCGACGCTGTCGACCGGTTCCGCGACGGCCGGCGCGTCCGCCGGCTCTGGCGGGGAGACCGTCTCGCTCCGGCTCGGGTTCCGCACCGTGTCGATCGTCGGCGACCGGTTCCTGGTGAACGGCGAGCGCGTGGTGTTCCACGGCGTGAACCGGCACGAGACCCACCCCGTGCGCGGACGGGTCTTCGACGAGGACCACGCCCGCGCCGACATGGCGCTCATGAAGCGGAACAACGTCAACGCCATCCGGACCTCGCACTACCCGCCGCACCCGCGCGTGCTCGACCTGGCCGACGAGCTGGGCTTCTGGGTGATCCTGGAGTGCGACCTGGAGACCCACGGGTTCCTCTTCACCGACTGGATCGGCAACCCCTCCGACGACCCGGCGTGGGCTGCCGCGTACCTCGACCGCATCGCCCGCACCGTCGAGCGCGACAAGAACCACGCCTCGATCGTGATGTGGTCGCTCGGCAACGAGTCCGGCACCGGTCGGAACCTCGCCGCGATGTCGCAGTGGGTGCACGACCGCGACCCCGAGCGCCCCGTGCACTACGAGGGCGACTACACGGGCGAGTACACCGACGTCTACTCGCGGATGTACCCGACGCTGCAGGAGACCGAGTCGATCGGCGGCGGCACCCCGACGCCCCTGCTCGGCTGCGGTCCGGCCGAGGCGGCACGACAGAAGTCGAAGCCCTTCATCCACTGCGAGTACGTGCACGCGATGGGCAACGGGCCCGGGCAGATCGCCGAGTACGAGGCCCTGGTCGACCGGTACCCACGACTGCACGGCGGGTTCGTGTGGGAGTGGCGGGACCACGGCCTGCTCGCGAAGACGCCCACGGGCGAGGACTACTACGCCTACGGCGGGGACTTCGGCGAGGTCGTGCACGACGGCAACTTCGTGATGGACGGCCTGGTGCTGCCCGACGACACCCCGACGCCGGGGCTCGCCGAGTTCGCCGCCGTCGTGGCCCCGATCCGCCTGGCGGTCTCGGACACCACGGTGCTGGTCGAGAACCGGTACCACTCGGCCTCGACCGCAGGGCTGCGGTTCTGCTGGACCCTGTCGCGGAACGGCGTCGTCGAGGCCTCGGGACGCCTGTCCACGGGCATCGTCTCCGCACGTGAGTCGGCGACGGTGCCGGTGCCCTCGGAGGTGCTCGACGCGGCCACGTCCGAACTCGCACCCGGCGACGAACTCTGGTTCGACCTGACCGTGGAACTGGCCGGACCGACCGCGTGGGCGGACACCGGCCACGTCGTCGCACGCACCCAGCGGCTCGTCGCGGCGCGCGCGGCGGACGCACCACGGGCCTCCCGGCAGGGGTGGGACGGCGACCGTCTGGGCGACGGCGCGTTCAACGCTCGCGGTGACCTGGTGTCCTGGAAGGGCCACGAGGTCGCCGGGCCCCGCCTGGAGATCTGGCGTGCACCGACCGACAACGACCGCCTGGCATCTCAGGGCGGCTACGAGACCGCGGACCCGGTGCTCACGCACGGGGTCGGCGACCCGACCGCTCCCCCGTCGGCGTCGCGCTGGCGCGACCGAGGGCTGGACCGGCTGACGCACCGGCTGGTGTCGGTGTCGCGGACCACCTCCGGGCTGGAGCAGCGCGTCCGCGTCGCGGCGGCGAACAGCGGGTGGGGCCTCGAGGTCACGCACCGCTGGACCCTGACGTCCGACGGGCTCGTGCTGCAGACCGACGCCGTGCCGTTCGGCGCCTGGGACGTCACGTGGCCGCGGATCGGGGTGCGGTTCGACCTGCCCGCGTCGCTGGCCGATGCGGACGCCAGCTGGTTCGGGACCGGACCGCTGGAGTCGTACGCCGATTCGAGTGCTGCGGCCCGGGTCGGCCGGTTCACCGCGCCGGTGCGGTCACTCGGGGTGGAGTACTCGCGGCCGCAGGAGACCGGGCACCGGCCGTCGCTGCGATCGCTGGCCGTCGGACCGTTCACCGTGACGACGATCGGGTCACACCGGGCGGGGTTCACCCTGTCGCCGTGGACCGCGCAGCAGATCGACCGCGCCGAGCACCCCTACGAGCTGCCCGTGTCGGACCACCTGTACCTGTACCTCGACGCGGCGCAGCACGGGCTCGGCAGCCGGGCGTGCGGACTGGACGTGCTGCCGGAGCACCAGCTCTGGCCGCAGGCGTTCAGTTGGAGCGTGCTGCTGGGCTAGGTCGGGATCGGCTCCCTCGAAAACACCGGTGTCCGCACGTTGCACACCCGCATCCCGCGGCGTGCAGTGCGAACACCGGTGTTTTACGTGCAGGACCTACGCGCCAGCGGACAGCGCCCGCAGCGCCTCAGGGTCGCTCGCGTTCAGGAAGTCGGTCAGGCGCTCGGCCTCGCCGGGCTCCTTGATCGCCTCGGCCGCGCGGCGCAGTGCGAACAGCGCCCGCAGCACGCCACGGTTGGGCCCGTGCGACCACGGCACCGGACCGACACCGCGCCAGCCGGCCTTGCGCAGGGCGTCGAGCCCGCGGTGGTACCCGACGCGGGCGTACGCGTAGGACTCGAGCGTCGCGCCGCGCGCCCACGCCTCGTCGGCGAGCAGCGCCCACGCCAGGCTCGACGACGGGTAGGACACCACCACGCTGGCGACGGGGGTCTCTGCCTCGAGCGCGGCGGTCACCTCCGGCTCGGCGGGCAGCAGGGTCTCGGGGTTCGACGACGGGGTCGGCAACAGGTTCTCCGGCATGCCCCCAGCCTGTCATCCCTTGCGGGTGCCCGTGTCGCGGGATTACCGTGGAGGTCACCTCGTCGTCATCGCGGGGCCGCCGGGGCGGGAGACCGACCGGCGGAACGGATGGCGGACACGGGGGTCCCCCGACGGAAGCAGACGGATTGCTGTCGATCACCGGTACCGCTCAGCCCACGCGCTGACACCGTGATCGCGCGCCCCGTCGGGCGCTCCACCGCACCGCGGTGGCCTCGGTGTCGTGCGCCCAGCATCGACACCGGGAGACACCCCCATGCCCACCAGTCCGTCCGTCGTCCTGCACGACGTCACCTTCGCCTGGCCCGACGGCACCGTCGCGCTCGACCACCTCACCGCCGCCTTCGGGCGTGGCCGGACCGGCCTGGTCGGGAGGAACGGGGCCGGCAAGTCCACGCTGGTCCGGCTCGCGACCGGCCGGCTCCACCCCACGTCGGGCAGCATCGCGACGTCGGGTCCCGTCGACCACCTGCCGCAACGCATCGCGACCGGGAACGACGACACCGTCGCCGACCTGCTCGGCGTCCGGCCGACCCTCACCGCGCTCCGGGCCGTCCTGGCCGGCCACGCCACCGCCGCGCACCTGGAAGCGGTCGGCGACGACTGGGACCTCGAGGAACGGGCCGCCGCGGTGCTCGACCGGGTCGGGCTCGACGGCGCCGACCTCGACCGGCCGGTGTCGACGCTGTCCGGCGGGCAGTCGGTGCTCGCCGCCGTCGCCGGGGTGCGGTTGCGCGCCCGGCCGATCGTGTTCCTGGACGAGCCGACGAACAACCTGGACCGCCGGGCCCGCGGGCTGCTCCTCGACCTGGTCGACGACTGGCGCGGCACCCTCGTGCTCGTCAGCCACGACCGGGAACTCCTCGAGCACGTCGACGAGACCGTGGAGCTCCGCGCCGGGGCAATGACGGTGTTCGGCGGGACCTTCAGCGCGTTCGAGGGGCACCTCGCCGTGCAGCAGGCAGCCGTCGAGCGCGAGGTCCGGGTCGCCGAGCAGCGACACCGCACCGAGAAGCGGCAGCGCATCGAGGCCGAGACGAAGATCGCCCGACGCGCGAAGGCCGGTGCCGAAGCCGGCCGGTCGATGCCGAAGATCCTGGCCAACGAACAGCGGAAGAAGGCCCAGGAGACCGCGGGACGCCTCCGGGTCGCGCACGGGTCGGCCGAACAGCAGGCGCTGGCGACGGTCCGCGCGGCCGAGCTCCGCCTGCGTGACGACGAGTCGATCCACGTCACCCTGCCCGACCCGGAGGTGCCGGCATCGCGTCGGATCGCCACCCTGACCGTCCGCGGACGGGACGTCGTCGTGCAGGGGCCGGAACGGATCGCCGTCACCGGGGACAACGGCGTCGGCAAGTCCACCCTGCTCGAGCAGCTCGTCGGCGATCCAGCCGCCCGGGAGCACCCGTTGCCCGACACCGTGGCCGTCGCCCACGTCGACCGGATCGCGTACTTGCCGCAGCGGAAGGACAGCCTGGACGACACCGCCACGGTGCTCGACAACGTCCGCCGGGACGCCCCGCACGTGCCCGTCGCCGAGGTCCGCAACCGGCTGGCGAAGTTCCTGGTGCGCGGGGACACCGTCGACCGCCCGGCCGGGGACCTGTCCGGCGGGGAGCGGTTCCGGGTGGCGCTGGCGGCCCTGGTGCTCGCCGACCCGCCCCCGCAGCTGCTCGTGCTCGACGAGCCGACGAACGACCTCGACCTGACGAGCGTCGACCAGCTCGTCGACGCGCTGCGGGCCTACCGGGGAGCACTCGTCGTGGTGAGCCACGACGAGACGTTCCTGGAACGGCTCGAGCTCGACGAACGGATCGAGCTGCGGTAGTCGGGAGTCGTCGCAGTCAGCGCGTCAGCGCCGTCGGGTCGGCCGGATCGCGAGCGACTCGACGGTGCCGCGCTCGGGCAGGTCGACGACGGTGCGGACCGCGGCGGCCACGTCCTCGGGCGCCAGGTAGTAGTCGGTGTCGTAGGACTCACCGAGCTTCGCCACGAGCTGCCGCTGCATGTCCGAGTCAGTCCGGCCCGGGTGCACGCTCGACACCCGCACGCCGTTCGCCCGCTCCTCTTCACGCAGGGCGTCGGCGAAGGCCCGCAGCGCGAACTTCGACGCCGCGTACACGCCACCGCCGGGGCCCGAGTGGAACCCCGAGCCGCTGTTGATCGGCACGACGATGCCCCGGGCCGCCCGCAGTGCCGGCAGCGCCAGCCGGGTGAGCTCGGCGACCGCGAACAGGTTCGTCGCGAAGACCTGCTCCCACACCGCGCGCGGGGTGTCGGCGACGGTGCTGCCCTGCTCGACACCGGCCGAGTGCACGAGCACGTCGAGCCGATCCGGCAGCGCCGGGACCTCGCCCGCGCCCAGGTCACCGACGAACGGCGCCGCGCTCGGCAGCCCCTGGACGAGGGCGTCCACGGCGCTGGCGGACCGGCCGCCCACGAGCACGTGGTGGGTGCGACCGAGGTCGGCGGCGATCGCGCGGCCGATGCCGCGGGTGGCTCCGGTCACCAGGGCGACCGGACGATCTGGAGTCAGGGAAGTCGTCACGTGGGCCAGCCTACGGAAGCCGGGCCGGGCCTCCTGTGCGATGGCGACGACGCAGGACCGTCAGCGCGACGCCGGCGACGACCACCAGACCCACGAGCGCCGCGATGCCCCACGGCGATCCGGCCAACGCGGCGACGACCGCCCAGAACACGGCGAGCCCGACCGTCGCGTACAGGAACGCCCACGCCACGCACCCGGGCACCATCGCGATCGTGTACCGCCACCAGGCGACCCGTGCCAGCCCCGCTGCGGCGTTCATCACCGTCTGCAGGCCGACCACGACGAAGCTCACCGTCACGACGGGCAACCCCCAGCGCTCGAGCAGTGCCGAACCGCGACGGACCGCCGGCGAGCGCAGCCAACCGCCCCACCGCGATCGGGACGCACCCGTCACCGCGAGCCGCGCGAGCCAGTACGTCGCCTGCGCGCGGCAGAACACGATCACGAAGAGCGCGAGGACGAGCCACCAGAACGGGAGCCCCTCGAGGAAGGACGGCACGGTCGCACCGTAGCGTCCCGACCCGGAGAGCGCCCGTCAGCGCCGGGCGGACGAGCGAGGCTCAGTCGTTGTCGACGTTCTGGCGGATGCGGATGCCCTCGAGCACGTCCTGCGCCCGCTTCTCGTCCTGCTTCTCGATCTGGCGGGTGTCGCGCTCGGGGAGCTGGATGTCCTCCTCCGCACGGATGCCGGCCTGCAGCTCGCGGCCCCGCTCGATCTCGGCGTCGAACTCGGCACCGAAGAGCAGGGCGTTGTTCGTGATCCAGATCCACAGCAGGAACACGATGACCCCACCCAGGGAGCCGTACGTGGCGTTGTAGTTCGAGAAGTTCCCGACGTAGAACCCGAAGCCGACGCTCGCGATGATCCAGATGAGCAGGGCGAGGATCGATCCACCGCTGACCCAGGTGAACTTCGGCTGCTTGACGTTCGGCGACCAGTAGTAGAGCACCGCGACGACGATGATCGCGATGACGAGCAGGATCGGCCACTGCACGATCGACAGGACGGTGACGGCCACGTCGCCGAGGCCGATGACGTCGCCGAAGCTGCGGGCGAGCGGAGCGCTCACCAGGACCAGCAGACCGATCACGAGCAGGATCACGGTGGTGACGGTCACGCCGAGCATGGTCGGGCGGAGCTTCCAGATCGGGCGGCCCTCGCGGACGTTGTAGATCCGGTTCATGGCACGGCCGAACGCGCCGACGTAGCCGGATGCCGACCAGAGGGCGCCGACGACACCGACGATGAACGTGATGGGGGCGGCGGGCGAGCGGACGAGTCCCTCGAGCGGCTCCTTGATCAGGTCCACGACCTGGTCGGACCCGATGTTGCCGATGATCTGCAGCAGGGTCTTGATCGTGTTGTCGGCCTGTCCGACCAGGCCGAGCAGCGACACGACCGCCAGCAGCCCGGGGAACAGCGCGAGCACCGAGTAGTACGTCAGGCTCGCGGCCAGGTCGGTGCACTGGTCGCTCGTGAACTCGCGCAGCGTCTTCTTGAGCGTGTAGACGAGCGTCGGCTTCTTGAGGTCGGTGGGGCTGTCCGGCTTCCGGGCGTCGTCCGGGTCCGGCTTCTGCTCTTCGTGCGCCATGTGACTACCCTCTCGCCTTCACGGCCTGCTTCGACCGCTTGACCGCCTGCTTGCGGTTCTTGTTCGCCCGTCGCTGCACCGCCGCGATGCCGACCTGCTGCTTCACGCGGGCGCGGTGCGCCGGGTCCTGCTCGAGGGCCTCCTCGGCGGCCTTGGCCCGCGCCTTCTTGCCCTTCCGACCGCCCTGTGCCTGTTCCTTCGCCGACGGAGCGTCGCCGCGCGCGCCGAACGGCAGCAACGCGGTGAAGGCCGAGTTCGCCGGCGGGTCGGCGAGGTGCCCCGCCGGGCGGTTCCGCAGTGCGATGCCGAGGACGATCGCCGCGACACCGGTCAGTCCGGTGATGCCCATCGCCACCAGGGGTGTGGGGTCACGGTGCCACCGCTGCTTCGTCTTGGCGACCGCGAGCCGCGTCCGGGCGGGCAGGTCCGCGCGCCGCTTCAGTTCCGTCACGGTGTCCGTGATGCCCTCGCGAGTGCGCGCGTTGGCGAGTTCGAGCTCGGGCAGACTGTCCTTGGCCATTCCCCATTTCGTACACGTCCCACCCGGGATCGTGCCCAGCGGGCCGCGTCTACCGTGCCGCACATGCTCTTCCGGGACGCCGCCGAGGGGATCCACCGCCTCGAGATCGCACACACCAACACGTACCTCGTCGAGACCGGCGATCGGTTGCTCGTCGTCGACGCGGGGTTGCCCGCCGCGTGGCCGCACCTGCAGCTCGCCGTGCACGACCTGGGCTACACGCCCGACCAGGTCGAGGGGCTCCTGCTCACGCACGGGCACTTCGACCACGTCGGCACCGCCGCACGGATGCACCGCGACTGGGGCACACCCGTGTTCGTCCACCCGGGCGATCGGCACCTCGCCGCGCACCCGTACTCGTACCGACCGCAGACGAACCGCTTCGGGTTCGTCGCGCTCCACCCGGGTGGTCTGCGCCCCCTGGGCCGGATGCTGCTGGCCGGAGCGGTCACGGTCGACGGCATCGCGGACACCGAACCGCTGGAGAGCCGCGCCGACGTGCCGGGCAACCCGTGGATCATCGAGACCCCGGGGCACACCGACGGCCACGTGGCGCTGCACTTCGCCGACCGCGACGCCGTCATCGTCGGGGACGCGCTCGTCACCTTCGACCCGTACACGGGAGGCATCGGACCGCGGATCGTCGCACCCGCGGCGACCTCCGACGTCGACACGGCGGTCGCGTCGCTGGACCGGCTCGCGGACACCGAGGCGAAGCACGTGCTGCCCGGCCACGGCCCGGGCTGGTCGCTCGGCGTGCGGCGGGCCGTCGCGCAGGCGCGGCGGGTCGCCGGCGCCGCCTGACGCGCGACCAGCTCGCGAGTCCACGCGCGCAGCGACACCCCACGGGCGCTCCGGCGCGTGGACTGTCGGTGGGCGCGAGAGGTCCGGGGGGCGAAACGACACCGAGGCGGTGGGCGCGACCAGAGCCGGACTGGAGGCACGGTGCGGGCCCGCCCCGCGCCTCCAGGCCGTCGGTCGGTGCGGTCAGGATGGGACGACGACGTCCTCGGGCAGGCCGGACGCCGCGGAGCGGCCGGCGGCCTCCATCAGCGCGAGGCTCCGCAGGTTGTCACGGCCGCTCGTCTCGGGGGCTGGGCCGCCCTGCACGGAACGGGCGAACGCCTGCAGACCACCCTGGCGGTCGGTGTGCGCGAGCACGGGGAGCTCGACCGGCTCGGCCTCGTCGTCCTGGGTGCGGCGGACGGTGACCCGGTCGCCGTCGACCGCGTTCGGCTCACCGTCGCGGCTCGTGAACCAGAGCTCGCCGTCCTCGCCCTCGATGCTCCACTCGCCGGCCCAGGCGGTGCGTGGACCACGGCTCAGCCAGCTGCCGCGGTAGTTGACCACCGTGCCGTCGTCGAGCTCGATGATCATCGAGGCGATCGCTTCGTCCTGGTACTTGCTGTAGGTGGGGTAGCTGGCCTTGGCGAAGACCCGGACAGCCTCTTGTCCGGTGATCATCCGGAGCAGGTCGAAGTGGTGGATCGCCATGTCGTTGATCATCGCGTGTGGGAACCGGTAGTGCGGGTACGTCTCGACGGGCTGGTCGTTGTCCCACTGCCGGAAGTCGACGTTGATGGCGGAGACCTCGCCCACGACGTCCGCCTCGAGCATCTCCTGCACGACCCGGGGTGCCGGGTACCAGCGGTAGTTCTGGCTGACCTGCAGCACCAGGCCGAGCTCCTCGGCGCGGCGGACCGCGGTGACGGCCTCGTCGGTGGTGTTCGCGAACGGCTTCTCGACCAGGACGTGCTTGCCGGCGTCGAGCGCCTCGAGCGCGAGCGGCACGTGCGTCACGGCCGGGGCGGTGATGACGACGGCGTCGGCCTCGACCGCGGCGAGCGCCTCGGTCAGGGACGCGAACGCAGCGGAGGCCGGGAGCCCGAGGTCGGTCCGCACGGCCTCGAGCGTCGGCGCCGACGGGTCGACGATCCCGACCACCTGCACTTCCGACACCTCTGGGATGGCGGTGCGGGCCCAGTTGCCGCCCCACCCTCCGAGACCGACGTGGATGATCCGGACGCTCATGCGTGCACTCCTTCGTGGCTGCCGTCGTGGCTGGTCTCGCACCACGGTCGCCGCGGTGCGTGCGTCCAGTCTGTCAGTGCGTGAAGGCGTACGCGATGAGCGCCATCGTCACGATGAAGCCCGCCAGGTAGTTGATCCAGAGGAACCGCTTCCACCCGGCGTTCGCGGCCTCGGCGCCCTGGTCCGTGATGTTCCACCACGGCAGCACGTTGAGCGCGTACGGCACGACGACGACCGCGGCGATCGGGCCCGGGAACGCCGAGAACAGCAGCGCGACCCCGGCGACCAGGTACGCGACGAAGGCCAGGCGGACGGTGGCCCGGGCACCGATCACGGTCGCGACGGAGCCGATGCCCCCGGCACGGTCGGCCAGGACGTCCTGCACGGCACCGAACGCGTGCGAGGCCACGCCCCACAGGAAGAACGCGATGCACACGGCGACGAGCTCCCCGGTCCAGTGCGGGCCCGCGAGGGCGAGGCCGTAGATCGCCGGCGACACGAAGTGGGTGCTCGACGTGAGCGAGTCGAGGAACGGCTTCTCCTTGAACCGCAGGCCCGGTGCCGAGTACGCGATGACCGCGAACACGCTGATCGCCAGGACGAGCCACGACCACGGCCCGTTGCCGCTGACCGCGCCGAGCACCACGAGCGCGACGAGGAAGGGGACGTTCGTGACGACGACGGCCCACAGCGTGGTGCGGTGGACGCTCTTGTCGAGCAGGGCGCCCTCGACACCGCCCTTCCGCGGGTTGCGCAGGTCGGACTCGTAGTCGAAGACGTCGTTGATGCCGTACATCGCCAGGTTGTAGGGCACCAGGAAGTACACGACGCCGACCAGGAACGCGACGAGCGAGAATCCTCCGCCGCCTTCGACGCCGACCCCGCTGCTGAGCAGGTACGCGGCGCCGAACGGGTAGGCGGTGTTCACCCAGCTGATCGGGCGCGACGACACGAACAGGGCGCGCAGGGTCGACGGTCTGGAGGCGGTGCTGGCGTTCACTTCATGTCCTCTGCTGGTGCTGGCTCCGCTGGTGCTGGGGTCGGGTCGGGCGCGGGGCGCGCACCGGTCCGGTCGCGTACGCCCGTCCGGTCGCGTGCGCCCGTCCGGTCGAACAGGACCCACAGGCTGGGCAGCAGCACGATGGCGGACATCGCGTAGGCGAGGTCCTCGACCGGGATCGCACCGATCTTCGCACCGCTGATGAGCGAGGGGTCGTAGGCGACGATCCGCAGCGTGACGATGACGTTGTCGAACACCATCGTCATCACCAGCAGCGCGACGCCGGCGATCACGGACGTGAGCACCGCGACCCGGCGCCCGACCGCGGGCCGTCGACCCGCGGCTCGTGCACGGCGTGCGGCGACGACCCCGGCGATGATGCCGACGACGGCCGTGACACCGAAGAACGGCAGGGCCAGGAGCGCGTACGCCCCGGTGCCGTTCACGCCCGCCGCCGATCGGTCGCACGCTGCACCAGGGGCCGGACGAAGCCGACCAGGTCCATCGTCGAGTAGCAGAGGAGCAGCAGGAAGAAGAGCTCCTCGAGCGGGACCTCGGGCGCCAGGAGCACCCCGGTGAGCAGGTTCTGCGGCCCGATGAAGAAGATCCCGGCGGCGACACCGGCGACGTCCCACACCATGAAGAACGCGACGCCGACGACCATCACGGCCGCCGCCCGCCACGGTGCCCGCCAGAAGAACAGCCGGAAGCGGGCGTCCAGCACGGTCATGCCGACCAGGGACACCACCAGGCCGGCGAGGTACAGCCCGGGCATCAGGCGGTCTCGGTCCGGTCCCGCGGAGCCCCGAGAGGTGTCGGCAGCGGCTCGGTGCTCCGGTCGCCGTGGATGCGCTTCAGCAGGACCTCGGCGCTGATCAGGCACATCGGCAGACCGATGCCCGGGATGGTCGAGGCACCGACGTAGTACAGCCCCTCGACCTTCTTCGACGCGTTCTTCTCGCGGAAGAACGCGCTCTGCTTCAGGGTGTGCGCCGGGCCGAGCATCGAGCCGTTCCAGGCGTTCAGGTCGTCGGCGAAGTCGCGCGGGCCGATGGTGCGTCGGACCCGGATGCGGTCGCGCAGGTCCGGCACCCCGGCGCGCTCGGCCAGCACGTCGATGGCACGGTCGGCGATCTGCTCGACCTGGTAGTCACCGGCACCGTCGATGCCGCCCTTGCCGATCGACAGGTCGGCGGGCAGGGGCACCAGGATGAACAGGTTGCTGGTGCCGGGCGGGGAGACGCTCGGGTCGGTCTCGGACGGCGCGCAGACGTAGATCGAGGCGGGGTCCGGCACGTGCCGGTCGTCCCCGAAGATCGCGCCGAAGTTCGCCTTCCAGTCCGCGGTGAACACCAGGGTGTGGTGCAGCAGGCCCGGCGTCGGACCGTCGATGCCGAGGTACACGAGCACCGCGCTCGGGCCAGGGTCGCGCTTCTTCCAGTGGTCGGCGCCGTGGGTGCGGTGCTCGCGGTCGAGCAGCTGCATCTCGGTGTGCTGCATGTCCGCCGCACTGACCACGAGGTCGGCGGGGGCCGTGTGCTGCACGCCGTCGCGGTCGCGGTGGACGACCCCGGTGGCGACACCGTCCTCGACGACGATCCGCTCGACCTTCGCGCCGGCGATGATCTTCGCGCCCTCGGCCCGGGCGACCCGCTCGACGGCGGAGATCACCTCGGTGATGCCGCCCTTCGGGTAGAGCACGCCGTCGGCCAGGTCGAGGTGGCTCATCAGGTGGTACATGCTCGGCGCCGCGTACGGACTCGTGCCGAGGAACACCGCCGGGTAGCCGAGGATCTGCCACAGGCGACGGTCGCGCACGGCGGTCTCGGCGAAGGTGGAGAGCGGCTCGAGCAGCAGGCGTGCGAGCTTGGGCAGGCGACGCAGGACGTCGGGTGCGGCGAGCTTCGTGAGGTCCTGGAAGCTCGTGTAGAGGAACCGACGCACCGCCATCGTGTAGGTGTCCTCGGCGGACGCCAGGTACTTCCGCATCCGCTCGCCGGCACCGGGCTCGATGGACTCGAACAGCGCGATGTTGGCCTCGGCGTCGGCGCGCAGGTCGATCGGCTCGTCGTGGCCCTCGCTGTAGACGCGGTACCCGGGGTCGAGCTTCACCAGGTCGAGCTCGGCCTCGGCCGAGGTGCCCAGCAGCTGGAAGAAGTGGTCGAAGACCTCGGGCATGAGGTACCACGACGGCCCGGTGTCGAACCGGAACCCGTCCTGCTCCCACGAGCCGGCACGGCCGCCGAGCTGCGTGCGCTGCTCGAGCACCGTCACCGAGAAGCCGTCGCGTGCGAGCAGCGCAGCGGCCGCCAGGCCGCTGATGCCGCCGCCGATGACGACGGCACGGCGCGCGGGCACCTTGCGCCGGGTGGTGGTGGCGACCGTCGTCGGTCGGGAGGCGCGGGGCGGGGTCATGAGGAGCCTCCCGGCCGGTGGGTGGTGACGCGCGACCGGAGCGGTGCGCGTCCGGCGAGGACCTGCGCGGCGAGGCGCACCTTCACCGGGTTGGGGACGCGCACGCGCGTCGTGACGAGGCGGCTCGCCGGGGTGCGCGCGAGTCGGTCGTTGAGTTCCTGGAACAGCGCGTGTGCGAGCCCGACCGCGTTGCGGGCGTCGGCCGGCAGCAGCCGGATCGTCCGTGCGGCGTGGTCGAGGTCGGCCTGCACGTCGGCGACCAGGCGGTCCTTCGTGGCCTCGTCGAACGAGCGGATGTCGACGCCCGGGAAGTACGAGCGACCGAGCACCTCGAAGTCGGCGTGCAGGTCGCGCAGGAAGTTCACCTTCTGGAACGCGGAGCCGAGCGCACGCGCCCCGGCCACGAGCTCTGCCTGGTCGAACGTCGGCCGACCGGCGCGGTACACGAACGCGCGCAGGCACATCAGCCCGACGACCTCGGCCGAGCCGTACACGTACGCGTCGAACGAGGCGTCGTCGTGCTCGGTGCGCTCGAGGTCCATGCGCATCGAGGCGAAGAACGGGGCGGTGAGCTCGGCGCCGAAGCCGGTGGTGCGGGCGGTGCGGGCAAAGGCGTGGACGACGGGGTTCACCGAGAAGCCGAGCGCGATGGCCCGTTCGGTGTCGGCCTCGAGCTCGTCGAGCACGGTCCGGGCGAGCTCGCGGTCGAGCCCGGCCTCGGTCGCGGGACCGTCGACGACCTCGTCGGCGACGCGGACCAGCGCGTAGACGTTGCGGATGTGCTCACGCGTGTCGCGCGCCAGCATGCGGCTCGCCAGGCCGAACGACGTGGAGTACCGGTCGATGACGACACCCGACGCGGCCTCGGCCGTGGCGTCGTAGAGCTGGAGGCGAGCCGGACGGGACCCGGTCGCCGTGGTGGTGCTGTGGGTCACCGGGCGCGCTCCACGAGTTCGGTCACGAGGGCCTCCAGGCGGTCGGCGAGGTCGTACGGCAGCCGGGCGAGCTCGGCCCGGGCGAGTGCGGTGTGGTCGGCGACGCGTGCTTCCGCGGCGCCGCGGGCACCGCAGGACACCAGGGTCGCACGGACCTCGTCCGCACGGGCCTCGGTCAGGTCCGGGTCGCCGAGGTACGGCTCGAGGTCGGGCCAGCAGTCGGTGGTCGCCGCGTAGGCGATGAGCATCGTGCGTTTGCCCTCGCGCAGGTCGCCGAGCACCGTCTTGCCCGTCATGGTCTCGTCGCCGAAGACCCCGAGCAGGTCGTCGACGATCTGGTACGCGATGCCGATCTCACGGCCGAAGGCACCGAGGGCGGTGACGATCTCCTCGTCGGCGCCGGCGAGCACGGCGCCGGACTGCAGCGGTGCCTCGAACGAGTACACGCTCGTCTTCGCCCGCTCCATCGCCAGGACCTCGTCGACCGTCGGCATCACGCCGAGTGCCAGGTCGACGTCGGTCATCTCGCCGGCAGCGCTGGCGAAGACGGCCTCGTCGAACAGTTCGAGCAGTCGCTCGCGCCGAGTGCCGTCGACGCCAGCGGCCTCGATGAAGCGGGGCGCACCGGCGAGGGCCAGGTCACCGGCGATGACGGCGGCGCTCATCCCCCGGTGCTCGGCGGTCGGCAGCGGCAGGCCGCCCGTCGTGCCGGTGTCGCGGAAGGACCCTGCGACGTTCGGCTGCCCGCGGCGCGACCAGTCACGGTCGATGACGTCGTCGTGCACCACGAGTGCGGTGTGCAGGAGCTCGTACGCCGCCGCGACGTTGGCGGCAGCGTGCACGTCGGTGCCGCCCATGCCGGCGTACGCGGTCATGACCATGCGGGGCCGGAAGCGCTTGCCGCCCATGCTCGCCTTACGGAGCACGCGCCACAGTTCTTCCGACGGTCGGCCGTAGCGCTCGGCGCGCGTCGACGACACGGCGAAGAAGCGCTCGAGGCAGTCGTCGACGAGCGCGAGGTCGATGTGCGGCACGGTGGTCGCTTCCTCGCTCATTGGCCTAACCTATCGAGACAGATGAACGCTTTCCCTGAATCCGTGGTGCTCCTGGCCGACGACCGTACCCCGATCGGCACGGCGGACAAGTTCACGGTGCACACAGCCCACACGCCCCTGCACCTGGCGTTCTCGTGCCACGTCCGGAACACCGACGGTGACGTCCTGGTGACCCGGCGAGCACTGTCGAAGAAGACCTGGCCGGGGGTGTGGACGAACACCTTCTGCGGCCACCCCGGTCCGGACGAGTCCTTCGAGGACGCCATCGCCCGTCGGGCCTCCCGCGAGCTCGGCATCACCGTGCGCGACGTCGAGGTCGTGCTGCCGGAGTTCCGGTACCGCGCGGTCGACGCCTCCGGCATCGTGGAGAACGAGGTCTGCCCCGTCTTCCGCGCCGTGACCGACGACACCCCGGCACCCGCCGACGACGAGGTCGCCGAGTGGGCGTGGGTGTCCGAGGACTCTCTCAGGCAGGCCGTCGCCGGCGCGCCGTTCGCCTGGAGCCCGTGGCTCGGGTGGCAGCTCGCCGAGCTGGAAACCGCCGGACTGCACGTCACGCGCTGACGCTCCTGCGCCTGTCGGGCCGGGTTGTCCCGCCCGCGCCGCAGGCGTACGCTCGACGGTCGGCAGCGCTCTGGGCGCCGCCACGAACAGACGAGAAGGGCAGGTGAGGCGCGATGTCGGGTGACCATCCTCGATCGGGCCGGCCGCCCGTGTCGGTCGTCGCGCCCGCTCGCTGACCCTGCCTGCGTCCCGGATCACCTCCGGGGCGCCATCGCGCCCGTCTGCTCCGCACCGAAGGAGCACGCACATGGCACTGATCGACAACGCGATCTACGTCCGGGGACGCCGCGTGGAGTCTCCGTCGACCCTGTCGCGACCGGCTCGTGGCGACCTGACGTGGATCGGGCTGCTCCGGCCCGACCGGCACGAACTCGAGGCCGTCGCCACCGAGTTCGACCTGCACGAGAACGCCGTCGAGGACGCCCGCAAGGGACACCAGCGCGCCAAGCTCGAGCGGTACGGCGACACCCTGTTCCTGGTGCTCCGGCCGGCCTGGTTCGACCAGGCCTCGGGCACCGTGGAGTTCGGCGAGGTGCACCTGTTCGTCGGCGACCACTTCGTCGTGAGCGTCCGGCACGCCGCCCGCCCCGACCTGGCGGTGCTGCGGGCGCAGGTCGAGGCGGACCCGGAGTTCCTGGCGAAGGGGTCCGAGGCGGTGACCGCGGCCGTGCTCGACGAGGTCGTGGACGGCTACGGTCCGGTCGTCCAGGTCCTGCAGGAACAGATCGACGCCATCGAGGACCAGCTGTTCGCCGGGCAGGTCGACCCCGGGGTCTCGAAGCGCATCTACCAGCTGCTCAGCGAGGTCCTGGCGTTCCAGCGCGCCACCACCCCGGTGCCGGCGATGGTGACCGGGCTGCTCCGTGGCGCCGACAAGTACGGCGTGGACGACGACGTGCAGCACCGGCTCCGCAACGTGCACGACCACGCGCTCCGTGTGACCGAGCGGGTCGACTCGTTCCGTGCCCTGCTCGAGAACGCCCTGACCCTGCACGCCACCCTGGTGTCGCAGGAGCAGAACGAGGCGATGCGCCGGATGACCAGCGCGAGCCTGGCCCAGGGTGAGGAGAGCCGGCAACTCGCCCGGGCAGCACACCGCCAGGGCGAGGAGGTCAAGAAGATCTCGTCGTGGGCGGCGATCCTGTTCGCACCCGGCCTGATCGCCGGTGTCTACGGCATGAACTTCGACCACATGCCCGAGCTGCACTGGCGCTACGGCTACCCGGTCGCGATCCTCGGCATGCTCCTGCTGATGGGCGTGCTCTGGGCGATCTTCCGCAAGCGCAACTGGCTCTGAGTGGACGGCGGATCGGCGCACAGGTGGCGCCGATCCGCCGGACGTGCATAATGATCTGGCCCGGATGTGAACGTGCACATCGATGTGCCACGACACCCGGGCGGAAACGAGCAGCAATGGCGTCATCGCGGACACAGCAACCGCGTTCGCCCAGCATCCGTGACGTCGCACGGATCGCGGGTGTCTCGCACCAGACCGTCTCGCGGGTGCTGAACAACTCGGATGCTATCC
Organism: Curtobacterium sp. MCSS17_011; assembly: GCF_003224275.1. Lineage (NCBI taxonomy): Bacteria > Bacillati > Actinomycetota > Actinomycetes > Micrococcales > Microbacteriaceae > Curtobacterium > Curtobacterium sp. MCSS17_011. Next base: position 235,656 of record NZ_QKLE01000003.1, read on the forward strand.
GGGCCGAGACGCGCGACAAGGTCCTGGCGGCCATGGAGCAGCTGCAGTACCGGCCGAACCGGGCCGCACGCGCCCTGGTCACGAGCCGGACCCACACGATCGGCGTCCTGACGGCCCGTCGTGCCCACTACGGTCCCGCCGTGGCGCTGCAGGCGATCGAGGACGCCGCGATGCTCCGCGGCTACTCGGTCACGACGGCGAACATCGCCGAGGCGACCGACGCCGCCGTGCGTGAAGGACTCGGACACCTGCTCGACCTCGACGTCGAGGGCATCGTCGTCATCGCACCCCAGCAGCGGGTCTTCGACCTGATCGCGGAACTCGGCATCCGCACCCCCTACGTCACCATGCGCGCCAGCGTCGGCGAGGACCCGACGGCCCTGTGGGTGGACCAGATGGAGGGCGCCCGGCTCGCGACCGCGCACCTGCTCGACCTCGGCCACGAGTACGTGCGACACATCGCCGGGCCGCAGGACTGGATCGAGGCGGATGCCCGGATGCAGGGGTTCCTGCGCGAGATGTCCGACCGCGACATGGCCGTGGCTCCACCGATCCTGGGCGACTGGACCGCCGACTTCGGCTACCACGCCGGCCGCGAGCTGCTGCGGTGGCGGGACTGCACCGCGATCTTCTGCTCGAACGACCAGATGGCGCTCGGCGTCATGCACGCTGCACGCTCGTACGGGCTCGACGTCCCCGGTGACCTTTCCGTGGTCGGCTACGACGACATCCCGGAGGCGAAGCACTTCTGGCCGCCGCTCACCACGGTGCAGGTCGACTTCGCCGAGCTCGGGCGTCGCTGCGTGGACCTGCTGCTGCCGAGTGAGGGCGAGCTGCTCCGCCCGATCGACATCGTCCCGCAGCTGGTCGTGCGCGCCTCCACCAGCGCGCCCCGCATGCGCTGACGCACCGCGGAGCTCCGGCGACCCCGGAGTACCTGCCACGAACGGGCGTACCTGCCACGAACTTCCGACCAGGTACGCCCGGAACCACCCGGTACGCCCGGAACCACCCGGCCGCCTCGGAGTACCTGCCACGAACGGGGGTACCTGCCACGAACTTCCGCCCAGGTACGCCCGAAACCACCCGGTACGCCCGATTCGACAAGGCGAGCGCGGCTCCGGGCGCGCCCACGAGGCGGACGGGAGGCCCGTAGCGGGCCCGCCACGGGCCTCCCGGCCGCGCATGCGGATTCGCGCAACGGAACGCCCGCTCTCGAGCCCTCTGGCCCCAACCCGGGGGACGTTCTCGCCGTATCACGCACGCCGTTACGAAAACGCGACCAATCCGAATTGACAGCCGCACCGAGGCTGTGCGTAAATTGCCTCCGTCCAGCCGATGTGACCGTTCACATGAGCGTCACACCGAGCCGGATCCGGACGCGACAACGAAGTCCACACAGGCCCCCTGTGCTTTCGCTGCCGCAGCAGAACCACCCGAACACACTGCCGCACCGAAGCGGCAGAAGGAGATGCACTGTGGCGTCAACCCCGATCGACACCGGCCTCGAGACCCGGTCGATCACCGCACCCGAGACGATCCTCGAGATGCGCTCGATCACCAAGGAGTTCCCTGGTGTGAAGGCGCTGGCCGACGTCTCCCTCAGCGTCCGCGCCGGCGAGATCCACGCGATCTGCGGCGAGAACGGCGCCGGCAAGTCGACCCTGATGAAGGTCCTGTCCGGCGTCTACCCGTACGGCACCTACAGCGGCGAGATCCGTTACGAGGGCGAAGAAGTCCGCTTCTCGAACATCAAGCAGTCCGAGCAGGCCGGCATCGTCATCATCCACCAGGAGCTGGCGCTCATCCCGGAGCTCTCGATCACGGAGAACCTGTTCCTCGGCAACGAGCCGGGCCGCTTCGGGCGCATCGACTGGACCGCCGCGCAGCTGCGTGCGCAGGACCTGCTCGCCCGCGTCGGCCTGGCCGACGACCCGGACACGCAGATCAAGAACCTCGGTGTCGGCAAGCAGCAGCTCGTCGAGATCGCGAAGGCCCTGCACAAGGACGTCAAGCTCCTGATCCTCGACGAGCCGACCGCCGCGCTCAACGAGAACGACTCGCAGCACCTGCTCGACCTGATCGTCGGGCTGAAGGCCAAGGGCATCGCGAGCATCATCATCAGCCACAAGCTCAACGAGATCGAGCAGATCGCCGACGAGATCACGATCATCCGCGACGGCAAGGCCATCGAGACGCTCAACGTCAAGGCGGACGGCGTCAACGAGGACCGCATCATCCGCGGCATGGTCGGCCGCTCGCTCGAGTCGCGCTTCCCCGACCGCACCCCGAAGATCGGCGAGACCTTCTTCGAGGTCCGCAACTGGACCGTGCAGCACCCGCTCGACTCGTCGCGTCTGGTCTGCAAGGCCTCGAACTTCCACGTCCGCCGCGGTGAGATCGTCGGTTTCGCCGGCCTGATGGGCGCCGGACGCACCGAGCTCGCGATGAGCCTGTTCGGTCGCTCGTACGGCACCTGGCTCGACGGCCAGATCATCAAGGACGGCCGCGAGATCAAGGTCACGAACGTCCAGCAGGCGATCGAGAACGGCCTCGGCTACGTCTCCGAGGACCGCAAGGCGCTCGGCCTGAACCTGCTCGACACCGTGAAGCGCTCGACGGTCGCCGCCGACCTGCAGAAGATCTCGAAGCTCGGTGTCGTCGACTCGCTCGAGGAGTACTCGGTCGCCGAGAAGTACCGCAAGATGCTCCGCACCAAGGTGCCGAGCGTCGAGGACAACGTCGGCAAGCTGTCCGGAGGCAACCAGCAGAAGGTCGTCCTGTCCAAGTGGATGTTCACCGACCCGGACATCCTGATCCTCGACGAGCCCACCCGCGGCATCGACGTGGGCGCCAAGTTCGAGATCTACGGGATTATCCAGCAGCTCGCCGCCGAGGGGAAGGGCATCATCCTCATCTCGTCCGAGCTCCCCGAACTCCTCGGTCTCTCCGACCGGATCTACACCATCTTCGAGGGCCAGATCACCGCTGACCTCCCGGCCGACCAGGCCGATCCCGAATCGCTCATGCGCAGCATGACCTCCGCGCGGAAGGGCGCCACCGCCTCATGAACAACCTGAAACTGCTCTTCGGCAAGGGCAACAGCATCGGCCAGTACGGCATGATCATCGCGCTCATCGTGCTGCTGATCTTCTTTTCGGTCACGACGAACGGGCTCATCCTCGAGCCGACCAACGTCATCAACCTGTTCCTGCAGTACTCCTACATCCTGATCCTGGCGCTCGGCATGGTCATGGTCATCATCGCGGGGCACATCGACCTGTCGGTGGGTTCGGTCGCAGCGGTCGTCGGCATCGTCGTGGCGCAGTCCATGGCCGTGTGGGACTTCCCGGTGTGGGCAGCCATCATCCTGGGTCTCGCCTGCGGTGCCCTGATCGGTGCGTGGCAGGGCTTCTGGGTCGCGTTCGTGAAGGTCCCGGCCTTCATCGTGACGCTGGCCGGTCAGCTCATCTTCCGTGGTGTGAACCAGATCATCGGCAACTCGACGTCGGTCCCCGTCCCGGACGCCTTCACCCCGATCGGCGCAGGCTTCCTCGGTGACTTCGGCCCCGACTTCGGCTTCAGCAACGGCACGCTGCTCATCGGCCTCGTCACGGTCCTCGCGCTCATCATCATCGAGGCCCGTGGCCGTGCCCGCCGTCGGAAGATGCAGGCCGAGGTCCCGCCGCTGTGGGTCTCGATCGTCCGCACCGGCATCCTGGTCGCCGTCACGCTCGTCGCCACGTACCTGTTCGGCGCCGGTCCGGTCGGCACCTCGGTCCCGATCGTCGCGATCATCCTCGGCATCCTGACCATCGTCTACGGCTTCGTCACGAAGAACACGATCTTCGGTCGCCAGGTCTACGCCGTCGGTGGCAACGCCAACGCCGCCGTCCTGTCCGGCGTCTCGGCGCGGCGGGTGAACTTCTTCGTCATGATGAACATGTCGGTCCTCGCCGCGATCGCCGGCATGGTGTTCGTCGCCTACTCCGGCGCCTCGGGGCCCGCGGACGGCACCGGCTGGGAGCTCGACGCGATCGCCGCCGTGTTCGTCGGTGGCGCGGCGGTCGCCGGTGGTGTCGGCACGATCTCCGGCTCGATCATCGGTGGTCTCGTGATGGCGCTGCTGTCGAACGGTCTGCAGCTCATGGGCCTCGAGTCCAACCAGGTGCAGATCATCCGCGGCCTGGTCCTGCTCGTCGCCGTCGCCTTCGACGTCTACTCGAAGTCGCAGGGACGCCCGTCGCTGATCGGCGGCATGATGCGGCAGTTCCAGCGGAAGGACACCGAGCAGAACACGGTGGCCGCCCAGCAGCCGCGGTCCATCGAGGACCAGCCGGACAAGATCACCCTCCCCTAGTCCACCCCTCCCCACAGCGGGGCTCCGGCCCCACACCTCCTCAACGAAGAGAAAGCAATCACATGCGCAAGAAGATCGTCGCCGGCCTCAGCCTGGCGCTCATCGCGGGCCTCGCCCTCAGCGGCTGCTCGGCACGCGGCTCGTCCGACGACGCCGGCAGCACCAGCAGCATCAAGAAGGGCGACCTCATCGGCGTCGCCCTGCCGGCCAAGACCTCGCAGAACTGGGTCCTCGCGGGCGCCGCGTTCAAGAAGTCGATCGAGGACGCCGGCTTCAAGGCCGACATCCAGTACGCCAACGCCGGCAACCCGGTCCCCGACCAGCAGTCGCAGATCTCGGGCATGATCACCAAGGGCGCCAAGGCCGTCATCATCGGCGCCGCCGACGGTTCGCAGCTGACCGCGCAGGTCAAGTCCGCAAAGGACCGTGGCGCCGTCGTCATCGCCTGGGACCGCAACATCCTGAACACGAAGAACGTCGACTACTACGTGGCGTTCAACAACTTCAAGGTCGGCCAGCTCCAGGCCGAGGCGCTGCTCAAGGGCCTCGAGGAGAAGAAGGGCGACAAGCCGTACAACGTCGAGCTCTTCGCCGGTTCGCCGGACGACGCCAACGCGACCGTGTTCTTCAACGGTGCGATGGACGTCCTGCAGCCGAAGATCGACGACGGCACGATCAAGGTCGTCTCCGGTCAGACCACGTTCCAGAAGGTCGTCACGCAGGGCTGGCTCGCGCAGAAGGCCCAGTCGCGCATGACCGACCTGCTCTCGCAGTACTACACGGGTGACACCGAGCTCGACGGCGTCCTGTCGCCGAACGACACCCTCGCCCGTGCGATCCTCACCGCGACCAAGGCCGCCGGCAAGGACAACCCCGTCGTGACGGGTCAGGACTCGGAGACCGCGTCCATCCCGCTCATCATGAAGGGCACGCAGTACTCGACGATCTTCAAGGACACGTCGAAGGAGGCCCAGGCGGCCGTCGACCTCGTCTCCACGCTGTCGAAGGGCGACAAGCCCGACACGAAGATGGACAAGACGAACAACTACAACGGCAAGAAGACGGTCCCCGCGATCGAGCTCACGCCGGTCCTGGTCACCAAGGACAACGCCGTCGAGGCCTACAAGGGCAACGACACCCTCGAGGAGCTCGCCAAGAAGGGCTGATCTCCCCAGCACCACGGACGGCCCCGTCTCGCCTCGGCGAGACGGGGCCGTCCTGCGTCGTCCGGGGGCCGACCACACGGCGGACGGGAGGCTCGGTGCACGTCGTGATCCGTGCCTCCAGTCCGCCGTGCGGTCCGCCCAGGGCACGCGGCCGCGCCCGGTCCGTGCCCGCGTCCGTCAGGAGTGGGCAGCGCGCAACCGGCGCGCGGCGTCGGCGAGGTGCGGGACGTCGGTCCGCGCCGTCCCGAACACCAGCGCCCGGGTGGTGTCGAAGTACCGCCGGGTGAGCCGCTCGCCCAGGTCCGACACCCGCGACCAGGGAATGCCGGGCTCGGTCGCGGTGACCGTCGTCGGCAGGACCCGCACCGCCTCGCCGATCTCGACCAGGCGCATCCGGACCGCGTCGTGGACCAGGTCCTCCGGCAGCCGTTCGTCGTCGACGTAGCGCCGGATCGCGTCGCAGGCACCGATCACGTCGTCGAGTCGGTCGCCGACCGCGCGACGGACCCCCGGCTCGGCGCTCACAGCGGCACCGCGGTCCGGACGACCCCGGGGGCCATGCCAGCGGCGTCGACCACGTCGACGCGGACGCCGAGCAACCGCTCGGCGGCGTCCTGGATCCGCATGAGCGCGAAGATCCCGAGCCCCGCGTCGACGTCGACCATCAGGTCGACGTCGCTGTCCGGGCCGTCCTCACCCCGGGCGACGCTGCCGAAGATCCGGGGGTTCCGCCCGCCGAACCGCTGCACGATGTCGACGAGCTCCTGCCGGGCCGCGACCACCCGTTCGAGCAGCGGCGGGGGTTCCTCGACCGGCTGCAGGTGGATCGTCGTCGTGAAGCCCGCCGCCCGGAGCATCCGCTGCAGTGCCGCGAGCGACGGTTCGCGCCGACCGTTCTCGTACGTGCTGATGACGCTCTGCGTGACGCCGGCGCGCTGGGCGAGCTGGACCTGGGTCAGTTCGGCGCGTTCACGGGCGTCGCGGATGAGCACCGCGGCCGACAGTGGCGGGGCGGACCGTGGGGGAACAGCGGACATGCTGCAACGATACACAGAATGCGACATTTCGTCTGCTGGTGGGTTCGACGGGTCTGTGCAGACCCGGGCGAAACCGGACGGTCCGGCGCTCGTCAGCGCGGGTCGGAGACGTCCGCCCGGTGGAAGTTCTGCGCCGAGCGGGACGCGGTCGGGCCGCGCTGACCCTGGTAGCGGGACTGGTACTCGGCGGAACCGTAGGGCTTCTCGGCCGGGCTCGACAGCTGGAAGAAGCAGAGCTGTCCGATCTTCATCCCCGGCCACAGCTTGATCGGCAGCGTCGCCACGTTCGACAGCTCGAGCGTCACGTGCCCCGAGAACCCGGGGTCGATGAACCCCGCGGTCGAGTGGGTCAGGAGTCCGAGGCGACCGAGCGAGCTCTTGCCCTCGAGCCGCGCGGCGATGTCGTCCGGCAGCGTCACGACCTCGAACGTGGAGCCGAGCACGAACTCGCCCGGGTGCAGCACGAACGCCTCGTCCGGGTCGGTCTCGACCAGGCGGGTCAGGTCGGGCTGGTCCACCGCGGGGTCGATGTGCGGGTACTTGTGGTTGTCGAACAGCCGGAAGAACTTGTCGAGCCGGACGTCGATGCTCGAGGGCTGCACGAGCGAGGCGTCGTACGGGTCGAGGCCGATCCGGCCTTCGGCGAGCTGGGCGGTGATGTCGCGGTCGGAGAGCAGCACGGACGAAGCCTAGCGGCAGCGGGCGTCGCGCCGGTATGCTGCCAGGCTGCCCACCACCCAGGCGGGCGGCGTTCGGAGCAGTGATGACCACGTACACCGTCGACGAGATCACGGTGCCCGCCACCATGGACGACGAACCGGCGACCGTCGCGACCTTCGCCGAGTGGCTCGCGGTGTCCGACGGGGCCGAAGCCGCCGTGCACGGGCTGCACGAGTTGGCCTGGACACCGGAGGAGTACCTGCCGCTGTGCCGCGAGCCGGGTGCACCGAGCCGGCTCGTCGTCGCCCGCGACGACCGCGGCACCGTGGTCGGTGCTGGCTCGTACGACACGAAGCAGGAACCCGGCACCACCAACTGCTGGCTGTCGGTCGGCGTCGTCCCCGAGCACCAGCGCCGCGGCGTCGGGACCCTGCTCGCCGACCGCCTGGAGTCGATGGCCCGCGCCGACGGCCGCACGCAGTGGAAGACGTACGCCGTCTCGCGGCAGGTCGGGCCCGCGTCCGGGCCCGGGTACGTGCAGGCCCCGACGGGGTTCGGCGCCGTCCCGGAGGACGAGGCGGGGGTGCGGTTCCTCACCGCCCGCGGCTGGCACTTCGGCCAGGTGAACCGGATCAGTCGGCTCCCGCTGCCCGCCGACGCATCCGTGGTGCGCGGACTGCACGAGCGGGCGTCCGCTGCCGCCGGTCCGGAGTACCGCGTACACGCCTGGACCGGTCGGACGCCGGAGCAGTGGCTCGACGGCATCGCCCTGCTCGAGACCAGGATGAGCACCGACGCGCCCGCCGGGGACATGGAGGAGCCCGAGGACGTCTGGACCGCCGAACGACTCCGGGAGCACGAGGACGAGCTCGCCCGGGCACCGCGCACCCTGCTCACCGTGGCCGTCGAGCACCTGCCGACGACCACCCTGGCCGGTTTCACGCAGCTGTCCGTGCCGGACGACCCCGCACGGCCGGCACAGCAGTGGGACACCCTGGTGCTCCGCGAGCACCGCGGCCACCGGCTCGGCTGGCTGCTCAAGGTCGTCGGGATCCAGGAGCTCGAGCGGCAGTTCCCGGGGCGTCCCTCGGTCATCACGTTCAACGCGGAGGAGAACCGCCACATGCTCGACGTGAACGAGGCCGTCGGGTTCGTCGGCGTCGGCTGCGAGGGCATCTGGGAACGGCGGGTCTGAGCGCGCATTCGAGGGGCCGCCGTCCAGCCGACACGCCTACGATTGGACGGTCATGACCGTCACGTCACCCGAAACCCAGCCCACCGGGTCAGCGCCGGACGCCGCCCCCACCACCGGCCGCTCGTCCACCGTCGCGACGGTCCTCGTCATCGCGATCCCGCTCGCCGTCGCGTGCTCGATCCTCGGGCTGACCGTCACGGGCGCGTTCAGCGCGAGCCAGCAGCTCGTGTCCGCCGGCGAGGTCGTCGAGTACGGTCTGCCGATCGCCCGCGTCGTGCACGACACGATGGCGGCGCTGACCATCGGGCTCCTCATCGTCGCGGCGTTCGCGCTGCCCGCGCAGAAGAAGGACCACGGCGCCCTGTCGAGCGTGCAGCACCGGGCCACCCGGTGGGCCGCAGCGACCGGCGCCGTCTGGTTCCTGGCAGCCGCGGTGAGCATCGTCCTGACCGGGGCGAACACCCTCGGTGTGCCGCTCACCAGCCCGGTGTTCGCCCGCAACTTCATGCTCTTCGCGTTCCAGGTCGAGATCGGCCAGGCGCTCGTGGTGTCGGCTGCCGCGATCTTGATCGCCACGGTGGTCGCCGCCTTCGCCACCCGGGTGACGACCCTGGCGTTCGCCACCGTGATCGGCCTGTTCGCCCTGCTCCCCCTGGCACTCTCCGGGCACGCCGCCGGGTCACTCGAGCACGCGAACGCGGTGAACTCGCTCGCGATCCACCTGGTCGGGGTGTGCGTGTGGGCCGGCGGCCTGGTCGCCGTGGTCCTGCTCCGCACCCGCACCAAGGGCGCGACCGGACGGGTGATCGCCCGGTACTCGACGCTCGCGGGCTGGTCGTTCGGGGCCGTGGCGTTCTCGGGGATCGTCAACGCGTCGCTGCGTCTGACCGGTCCGCTCGACCTCGTCACGACGACGTACGGCTGGCTCATCACCGTCAAGGCGCTCATCCTCGTACTGCTCGGCGTCGCGGGGATCGTGCAGCGCCGGAAGCTCGTGCCCGGGCTCCTCCGCGCTCCGCTCGACCGCCGCCTGTTCACCCGGTTCGCCCTGGCCGAGATCGTGTTCATGGCCGTGGCCATCGGTGTCTCGGTCGCCGTGTCCCGTTCGCAGCCGCCGATCCCGCAGACCCCGGAGACGGGCGAGGACACCCGCTCCGGCCTGATCGGGTTCCCGTTCCCGCCGGCGCAGACCACGCAGACCTACCTGACCCAGTGGCACATCGACTGGGTGTGGCTCGGCCTGGCCGTCGTCGGGGCCGTCTGGTACCTGCTGGCGGTGCGCAAGCTCCGGAAGCGCGGCGACGCCTGGCCCGTCGGTCGCACCATCGCCTGGCTGATCGGCTGCGCCCTGTTCATCTGGACGACGTCGGCCGGCCCCGCCGTGTACGGCATGATCCACTTCTCGTCGCACATGCTCCAGCACATGCTGCTGATGATGTTCGTCCCGCTGCCGCTCGTGCTCGGCGGCCCGGTGCTGCTCGCGCTCCGCACCCTGCCGGTCCGGAACGACGGCTCACGCGGCGCCCGCGAGTGGCTCATGCTCTTCGTGCACTCCCGCTGGATGCAGTTCCTCGGCAAGCCCGCCGTCGCGGGGATCATCTTCGCCGGGTCCCTCGTGGTGTTCTACTTCACGCCGGCGTACCAGGCCGCGATGCAGTCACACGAGTGGCACGTCGCGATGATCATCCACTTCGTCCTGAGCGGCTACCTGTTCTTCTGGGTCTTCGTCGGCGTCGACCCTGGCCCGCAGCGCCCGCCGTACCCGATGCTCATCATCACCCTGCTGGCCACCCTGGCGTTCCACGCGTTCTTCGGCGTCGCGGTCATGACGTCGCAGTCGGTGTTCGCGGTCGACTGGTTCCACGCGCTGGGCCAGACGAACGACGCCGCACTGCTCGACGACCAGCACACCGGCGGCGGCATCGCCTGGGGTGCGTCGGAGCTCCCGATGGTGTTCGTGGCCCTGCTCGTCGTCCGGAACTGGATGCGCTCGGACAAGCGCGACGCGAAGCGCCTGGACCGCAAGGCCGACCGCGACGGTGACGCCGACCTCAAAGCCTACAACGAGCGCCTGGCCGCGATGAGCAAGCGGGACTGACCCGCGGCGCCGGCCACACGGCAGGCACGACCCCGGTCAGTCCCCGTGGACGATGCAGACCGCGTCGAGGTCCATCGCGGCCTCGAGCGCGGCCGAGATCCCCGACTCCCCGTCGGGGCCGGCGGGGGTCACGGTGTCGACCCACCACAGCGGCGTCGCCAGGGTCGGGGCGTCCGGCAGGATCCGCTCGACCTCGTCGAAGGAGTCCACCCGGCGCACACCGAGCACGGTGATCACCGGGTGCGTGGCGTCACGGCAGACCTGCATCATCGGGCCGTCGTCGAGCGCACGGACACCCCAGGTCTCGTCGTGCAACAGGAGCGCCTCGGCGACCTGGCGTGTCTCCACCGGCTGACGGCAGAGGATGGTGACGTCACGCGGCACCCTGACCGCCCACCATCCGGTCGTCGCGGACGTGGCCGTCGAGCGTGCCCTCGTCGTGCGCGGGGTCGAGCGGTGCGCCGCCGACGAGCTGCAGGAAGCGGTCCTCGTCGATGCGGTCGAGGAAGGACTCGAGCGCTTCCCAGCCGTCCTCGAAGCGGACGATCATGCCGCCGTCGTCGGCCACGTCGGCATCGGGACGGGCGGCCGAGCCGGAGCCGGCTGCGAAGGTCGCGGTCGTGGTGCGCGGCGGGGGCCAGACGCCGTCGCGGTCCAGGAAGCCGGCGGCCTCGGGCCCGACGACGACGGCGAGCGGCGACGGTTCGCCGTGCGAGACGGCGCGCACCAGGTGGTCGGCGTCACCGCGGCGCTGCATCACGACGCCGAAGACGGGGACGACCTGGTCGGCGACCCGCTGCACGGCGTCGAACATCCGGTTCGCCAGCCCGGGGTCGGTGTTCTCCTCGGGCACGGTGAGCACGGCGGACATCGTCTCGACGACGACCCCGCCGACCAGGTGCGCGGTCATCGTCGCGGAGAACCCCTCGCCGACGGCGTACGAGGTCGAGATCCCGGGTGCCTCGTGCTTCGCGTACTGCGTCACGACCCAGCGGTCCCACGGCACGGTGAGCGGTTCGGCGGTACCCCACCGGGTCGGGCAGGTGCCGACCGTGTGGCACAGCGCCTCGATCGCGGAACCCATGTCGACCGCACGGCCGGGGTGGTGACGGAGGGTCAGGTCGATGCTGATCTGTCGCACCGAGTCGGCCGCCACGGGGTGCTCTGGCGACGGTGTGCCCACGAGTTCGGGGCCGCGGTGCACGAAGTCCTCGATGCCGGTCGCGGCGACGCCTGTCCGCCCGTCCCGCAGCATGCCGTCGAAGTCGGCAACGGCCCACGCGGCGCCGTACGCGCCCAACGCGTGCCGGAGCGCGGGGGTGATCGCTGCCTCACGACCGGTGCGGAGCACGACCATGCGTCCCGCCTCCGCCGATCGGCGGAGCAGCGAGGCGAGCGCGTCGGTCAGCCAGACGACGGGTGAGGCGGACTCGACCACGATGGCGGAGCCGACCACGTCGTCGATGAGGGGATGCCTGACCATCCGGGTCCTCCTCGGGTCGGGGTTGGAACTCCCTGGACGGTACACACGGGGGCGACACCTGTCCGTCAGGCACGCACCCTCACAGCGGAGACACGGGAGGCTCGACACGCGCCCGGCAGGAGGCGTACGGTGCGCGCTCGGCTGGCTTCCAGGCGAGAATCCGCTAGGCTTGCGGAGTCCCGTTCACCGGGGCGCGCGAGTGTAGTTCAATGGTAGAACTCCAGCTTCCCAAGCTGGTAGCGCGGGTTCGATTCCCGTCACTCGCTCCGTCAGACGTACGCTCGCCGCATGTCCTCCTCCCCCGGTTCCCCCGAACACATCGCGCCCGTGGTCGTCATCGGTGCCGGGGTCGTCGGCGCTGCGACCGCGTACGCCCTCACCGCCCGCGGCGAGCGCGTCCTGCTCGTGGAACAGCACGCCCGCGGCCACCACCTCGGTTCCTCGCACGGTGCGACCCGGATCTTCCGCCAGGGCTACGCCGACCCGGAGTACGTCGTGTTGAACACGCGGGCACTCGAACGGTGGGAAGCACTCGAGGCCGCTGCCGGCGAGGAGCTGATCGTCCGCACGGGTGCCGTCGACCACGGTCGGCCCGAGGTCGTCGACGCGATCGCGGCCGCCCTCGCCGACGCGGACATCCCACACGAGTTCCTGACCCCGGGCCAGGCGGCAGCGCGCTGGCCCGGCATCGCGTTCGAGGGGCGCGTGCTCACCCACCCCTCGGCCGGTCGCATCCGCTCCGACCGGACCATCGAGGCCTTCCTCACACTGGCCGAGCAGACCGGTCTCGCCGACGTGCGGTTCGACACGCGGGTCACCGGGCTCGAGGACCACGGTGACGACGTCACGGTGACGCTGTCCGACGGCAGCGCGGTCCGCACCGCGTCCGTGGTGGCCGCGGTGGGCTCGTGGGCCCCCACGCTGGTCGGCGGGTTGCTCGCCGGACGCGGGGCGGGCCTCCCGGCCATCCGTGTCACCCAGGAGCAGCCCGCCCACTTCCCCAGCCGCCTGCCGGACGAGGCCTGGCCGAGCTTCGTGCACTGGGCCGACGGCGACGACGTGTACGGGCTGCTGACGCCCGGCGAGGGTGTCAAGGTCGGGTTCCACGGCACCGGGCCCGTCGTCGACCCCGACCACCGGGACTGCACCCCCGTGCCGGCCGAGGCCGAACGGCTGCAGGCGTACGTGGCGCGGTACGTCCCCGGTGTCGACGCGACGCGACCGACCTTCATCAGCTGCCTGTACGACAACTCGCCTGACGAGGACTTCGTCATCGACCGCCGTGGACCCCTCACGGTGGCGACGGGGTTCTCCGGGCACGGCTTCAAGTTCGCGCCGCTGCTCGGCGAGATGCTCGCGGACCTCGCGACGGGCGGAGCGCCGCACCCGCGCTTCGCCCTGCCGGAGCCGACGCCCGCGCCCTGACACCCGGCCACGGTCGGTTCGCACCACACCGGCGTGTTCGTTCGACGCCGCCATGTCGTCGAGACGCCGCCGAATCCGGAGGCGTCTCGCGAACGAGGCGGCGTCCTGCGCACACGCCGGCGACTCACATGCGCGCGCACGCCGGCGTCTCGCTCGCACGCCGTCGCCTCGCGACGGGCCACTACGGTGGGAGCCGTGCGCATCATCGTGGCTCCGGACTCGTTCAAGGGCACCGCGACGGCGACGGCCGTTGCCGGAGCGGTCCGTACCGGTTGGCTGACCGAGCGACCCGACGACGAGCTGGTGCTCGTCCCGATGGCCGACGGCGGCGAGGGCACACTCGATGCCTTCGAGACCGCCGTCCCCGGAGCCGTCCGGGTCCCCGTCACCGTGACCGGGCCGGCCGGTACCCCGGTCGACACCCACTGGCTGCGGCTCCCCGACGGCCGCGCGGTGGTGGAGCTCGCGGCGACGAGCGGCCTCCCTCTGCTCGAGGGACCGATGCCGGACACGGCGACGAGCCGTGGCTTCGGCGAGGCGATCGCCGACGCGCTCGACGCCGGTGCCACCGGGCTCGTGCTCGGCATCGGGGGCAGCGCGTCCACCGACGGCGGGCGACCCGTGCTCGAGGCACTCGGACTCGACAGCGAAGGCGCCGGCGGACTCCGCGCCCTCCCCCCGCTCGGCGTCGTCGTGCTCACCGACGTGACCTCGCCGCTGCTCGGACCGGCCGGCGCCGCCGCCGTCTTCGGCCCGCAGAAGGGCATCACGCCCGACAGGGTGGCGTCCTTCGACGCCCGACTCGCCACCTGGGCCGCGCGCTTCCCCGACGTCGACCCGGACACCCCGGGCGCCGGAGCCGCTGGTGGTGTCGGGTTCGGCCTGCTGGTGTGGGGCGCCACGCTCGCCGGTGGGGCCGCGGCCGTCGCCGAGGTCCTCGGGTTGCCCGCACTGCTCGACGGCGCCGACGTCGTGATCAGCGGCGAAGGGCGCTTCGACGGGCAGAGTGCCGTCGGCAAGGTGCCCTCGGTGGTCCGCGCCCTCACGGCTGCGCGCGCTCCCGGTGCCCGCTCGATGCTCGTCGCTGGCGCGATCGAGGCCGCACTCGACGACTACTCGGCCGCCGCCTCGCTCACCGTGCTCGCGACGCAGACCACCGGCGAGCCCGACGATGCCCTCGCCGACGCGCTGCGCTTCGCCACGATCGCCGGACAACGGCTCGCCCGCCTCGTCTGAGCGTGGCGCAGGGCCACGCTGGGCCGACCCGTCTGTCGGGAGGACACAGGGGAGTCCTGGTTGTACCTCCCACCCGGCGGCGGGCACGCGCACACTGGATCCGGGCCGGAACCGGCCCGCACCACCCCCACGAGGAGATCATTGCGCACCGTCAACGCCTACGCGGCACCGTCAGCGACCGAGCCGCTCGTCAAGACCACCATCACCCGTCGTGACGTCGGCCCGAACGACGTCGAGATCGACATCGCCTACGCCGGCATCTGCCACTCGGACATCCACACCGTCCGCGGTGAGTGGGGCCCCATCCAGTACCCGCAGGTCGTCGGCCACGAGATCGTCGGCCACGTCTCCGCCGTCGGCGAGAACGTCACGAAGCACCAGGTCGGCGACCGCGTCGGCGTCGGCTGCATGGTCAACTCGTGCGGCGAGTGCGAGAACTGCGTCGCCGGCAACGAGCAGTACTGCCTCAAGGGCAACATCGGCACCTACGCGAGTATCGACGCCGACGGCTCGATCACCCAGGGCGGCTACTCGCAGGCCGTCGTGGTGAACGAGGACTTCGTCCTCCGCGTCCCCGAGTCGCTCGACATCGAGAAGGTCGCGCCGCTGCTCTGCGCCGGCATCACCACCTACTCGCCCCTGCACCACTGGAACGCCGGCCCCGGCACCAAGGTCGCCGTCGTCGGCATGGGCGGGCTCGGCCACATGGCCGTCAAGATCGCCGTCGCGCTCGGCGCCGAGGTCACCGTCCTGTCGCAGACCACCTCGAAGCAGGAGGACTCGCTCCGCTACGGCGCGAAGGCCCACTACGCGACGAAGGACCCGGAGACGTTCGAGAAGCTCGCGAACTCCTTCGAGCTCATCATCAACACCGTCTCGGCGAAGATCCCGATGGGCGACTACCTCGGCCTGCTCAAGGTCGACGGCACGCTCGTCAACGTGGGCGCTCCGGCCGAGCCGCTCGAGGTGCCGGCCTTCGCGCTCATCCCGCGTCGGCTCAGCTGGGCGGGTTCCGCCATCGGTGGCATCCGGGAGACCCAGGAGATGCTCGACTTCTGCGCCGAGCACGGGATCCTGCCGGAGACCGAGCTCATCAGCGCCGACCAGGTCAACGAGGCCTACGAGCGCGTCCTGTCCTCGGACGTCCGCTACCGCTTCGTGATCGACGCGGCCACGCTGGCGTAACGCTCGCACCCGCAGACGGGAGGCCCGTTGCCAGCTGGCAACGGGCCTCCCTCGCAGGCTCGGTCGGCGCGCCCCGCGCAACGCTTCGCGTTGCCACCGAGCGGGGCGCGGCCGTCCGGCGTCTGCACGCCGGGCAGTCAACCGACCTCGTCGCCGGACGGCAGCGCGCCGCACCAGTCGACGGAGCCGGCGTCGATGCTCGCCTCGAGCGCTCCGGACGTCGCGTCGACGATGCTCACGAGCTCGCCGGACGCCGACTTCGTCGCGACCGCGACGAGCTGACTGTTCGGGGACGGACAGACCGCGGTGACGCTCGCGTCGTCCGGGATCGTCACGGGCAGCCGGGAGGCCCGTCCCCCGTCCACACGCACGATCCGTGCCGCGATGGTGCCGGACGGGAGCACGTCCCCCAGTACCCGCAGGTACGTGTCGTCGGTCAGCTGGGCGATGCGGCCGAGGACGGCCGCATCGATGCTCGCGGCCGGCGCCTGCAGCGCCGACTTCGACCCGTCGGTCAGGTCCAGCCGCTCGATGCCGGTGCCCGTCTCGACGACGGCCGTGGTGCCCGTCCCGACGAAGCCGTGCAGGTAGGTGGCGCTGCCGAGCCGGACCGGGTCGGCACGACCGCTCATGTCGACGAGCACCAGGTCGTCGCTGCCCGTCCGGACCAGCGCGCTCTCGGTCCGCGGCACGTAGGCCCACTGGGCGACCGTCATCGGCACGGCGCCCGTCTTCGGCTTGCCGTTCGCCGCGATCGCCGTGGGCATGTGGGTGCCCGTCATGTCGACCACGTACAGACCGGTGTTCCGGGACTGCCCGGTCGAGGTGTCGGCGTACTCGAACCCGAACGAGGCACCGTCGTCAGCGACGTGGAGCGCCGTGACGCGGCCCTCGGAGGTCGGCAGGGTGAGGTGTTCGACGGGGGCGTCGGCGTCCTGCACGCCACCGCTCAGCGCCACGATGTCGACGGACGAGCTGGCGTCCGTGCCGCTCACGACCACCAGGGAACGGCCGAGCCGGGCGTACTCCGAGATCGCGGTGCCCTCGTGGACGGTGGTGGCACCTCCGGCATCGAGGGATCGCCGGACGATGCGGTCCTTCGCCCCGGCCTGCCCCGGCACGAGTGCCAGCACGTCGGTGCTGCCGGTGCGGATCGCCGCCGTCAGGTCGGACGTGGCGCGCTGCCCGGGTGCCCGGACCCCCGCGACCGTCACGGTGTACTCGCGGTCGTACGCCAGGGGCCCGGCGAACTCGACCGCGATCGTGTTGCCGCTCGAGGTCACGGTGTGCGCCGCAGCCGGGCTGACCCGGACGTCGTCGGCGGCGACCCGCTGCAGCGCCTGGTTCGCCGTCAGGATGACCCGCTGGGCCGGACGGGTGACGAGACCGGTCGCGTCGTAGGACACGTCGCGGAGCCGCGGGCCCTGCTGCGAGCCGACGACCGCGGCGAGCGCGGCGACCACGGCGAGGACGACCACGACGGCGACGTACCGGCGGTGGAAGCGGTGCGCGACGGGGCGGCGCCCGCGGCGCTGGTCTCCGTGGTGCTGGTCTCCGCGGCGCTCAGAACTCATACGGGTCCTCGGGCTGCGCGATGTCGGTGATCTTCGCGGCCTTGACGACGATGCGGGCGTCGGCGGACTGGTCCGGGTTGGCGGCCAGGGCTCCGCGGACTGTGACCCACTGGCCCTCGTCGGGGACGGTCCCGGTGCCGTCGCCGTCGCCGGTCACGACACCGAGGCCGACCGGTTGTGCGTCCACGGCGCAGCAGCTGATCACGAAGCGGGCGAGGGTGAAGGACCCGTCGTCGCCGGGCACCACGAAGCCCGTCAGTTCGACCTGCTTGCCGACCAGGGCCGTGGTGTCCGTGGTCTGCCGGATCAGCGCGGCCCAGTCCTTGACGCCGTACTCCGAGGTGTCGACGCCCTCCCTGCCGAGCAGCTGCACCGCGGACTCCGAGCCGGTCGCGTTGGACAGGGTCGCGGAGTCCACGCTCCGCTGCTGGGCGGTGCGGGCGGACAAGGTCGTCGGGGGCAGGACGAGCATCGCGACGGTGACGCCGATCGTGACGACGGCGGCGGCTCCGCCGAGGGCGAGGCGGACGGCGCGACGGCGGCCTCCCGTCCGCTGCTGCTGGTGCAGATCGAGGTCGTCCTCGTCGTCGCCGTGGGTGTGGCCGTGACCCCGGGCGATGACGACGAGTGCGGCGACCGACGCGGGCACCCCGACGGCGGCGAGTACCACCGTGAACACCGAGTACCGCGGGTTGATGTACAGATCGAGGTGCCCGACCAGCGCGAGCCACAGCGTGCAGAGCGCCGCGGCCAGCACCGACCCGAGGCCCAGGTACGCGGCCGCGTTGTTGCGTGCATCAGACGAGGACATTCATCACCAACCCGACGGCTCCGGCGAACAGGACGCACACGACCGACAGCAGCACCAGGAAGCGGACCCGGAACGTCGTGCGCAGCAGGGCGATCATCTTGACGTCGATGATCGGCCCGATGATCAGGAAGGCCGTGATCGACCCCGGCAGGAACGTCGACGCGAACGACAGCGCGAAGAAGGCGTCGACGTTCGAGCAGAGCGACACCGTCATCGCCAGCAGCATCATCGCCGCGACGGACAGCACCGGGTTCGAACCGACGGCCACCAGGGTGGAACGGGGCACCGCGACCTGGATCGCGGCGGCCAGCCCGGCGCCGACGAACAGCGCCGGCATCATCGTCGCCGTCTCACCACCGAACTGCGCGGCGCTCTGCCGCCAGCGGTGCAGGCCGCGGGGCGCTCCGACGGCCGCGCGGCATCGGGCCTCGAAGGCGGGGAGCAGCAGGTCGGCCGGACGGCGGTGCGCGGCGACGATCCAGCCGACGAGGTTCGCGATGACGAACCCGCCGACGATGCGCACCGGCAGGATCCACCCGGACCAACCGAACGCCTGCGCGGTGCTGATGATGACGAGTGGATTGAGGATCGGGGCAGCGACGAGGAACGTGACGGCCTCGGCCGGGGTGAAGCCGCGCATCATCAGGCCGCGAGCGAGCGGGACGTTGCCGCACTCGCACACCGGGAAGAGCATGCCGATCAGGGAGATCACGGCCCGGCGACCGTACGCGTTCTGCGGCAGGACCTTCTCGAGCGCGCCGACCGGTACCCAGACCTCGACCACGATCGACAGCACGATGCCGAGGACCACGAACGGCAGGGACTCGACGACGACGCTGATCGCCAGCGTGAGGAAGTCCTGCACGACGTCCGGCAGCCCGGTCGACCCGATGCTCGGCGAGAACAGCCGGATGCCGAGCAGGACCACGACGGCGAGCAGCACCAGGCCGGGGCCGGTGAGGCTCCGGGTGCGCTGCGGCGGCCGCGTGGTCGTCGTCACCGGGACAGGATAGGCGACGCGTGCTGCCCGGGGCTGCGTGCGCGCCCTCGCACGGGGCGAGGGCCCGCGCTCAGCCCGCGGTGACGCCGTCGAGGTGTCGGTCGAGCAGGTCGATCGCCCAGTCGCCGGACTCCCCCGGAGCCAGTCGGACGACCTGCATCGCCAGCCCGTCCAGGAGCGCGTGCAGACGGCAGGCCTCGTACTCCCGGTCGTCCGCCGGTACCCCGAGCAACCCGAGGACCTCCTCGCACCACGCCCGCATCGCTGCGACGACCCGGTCGAGCGTCGGCCGGAGTCCGACGTCGGTGAGCGCGGCGTTGCCGAGCGCCAGGTAGACCTCGAGCTCGATGACCCGCTCGTCGTCGAGGGGAAGCAGCTCGAGCACGATCCGGCGTGCGCGTCGGGCGGGCGTGAGGTCATCGGGGATGGCGTCGATGCGCTCCCGGATCCGGTCGAACACGAGCGTGATGGTGTGCTCGCGGACGCTCGCCTGCGTCGGGAACGTGTAACGGACCGTGCTCGGCGGCAGTCCGGCCTCGGCGGCGACGTTCCGCACGCTGAGGGCGCCGAGGCCGTCGCGGGCGAGGACCCGGCACGCCGCCTCGGACACGGTGCGGCGCCGTTCGTCGACGTCCATGCTCCTGGCCACGACGCCATACTCGCACGGTCGTGCGAACTCGTGCTACCGTCAAGGTCGTTGTCGCACAGTCGTACGACAATGAGGATGAACGACCCCGCAGGAAAGGACATCGTCATGGCATGGGCAATCCTCGTGCTCAGCGGCGTGCTCGAGGCCGTCTGGGCCACCGCCCTGAGCGCCTCGAACGGCTTCAAGAAGGTCGTCCCCACGATCGTGTTCGTCGCCGGGATGGCCCTGAGCATGGTGGGGCTGGCGTTCGCGATGAAGACGATCCCCGTCGGCACCGCCTACGCGGTCTGGGTCGGCATCGGGGCGTCACTCACCGTGGTCGTCGCGATCCTCCGCCGCCAGGAGGCCGCGTCCTTCGCCCGCCTCGCCCTCGTCTTCGGCCTGGTGGCGTGCGTCATCGGCCTCAAGGTGGTGAGCTGACGTGGCCTGGATCGTCCTGTTCGTCAGTGCCGCGCTCGAGACCGTCTGGGCGACCGCCCTCGGCGAGAGCGACGGCTTCTCCGAACTCCGCCCCACGGTCGTGTTCGCCGTCACGATCGTGATCAGCCTGGTCGCGTTCGGCTACGTCCTCAAGCACATCCCGATCAGCACGGCGTACGCGGTGTGGACCGGCACCGGCGCTGCGCTCACGGTGCTGTGGGGCATGGCCACCGGCGCCGAACCGGTCACGGTGCTGCGCCTGCTCTTCATCGCCGGCATCGTCGGGTGCGTCGTCGGCCTCAAGCTCGTGCCGGCCCGCCCCGTCGCGGAGCCCGCTGCCGAGCTCACGCGCTGAGCGACAGCTCACGCACCAGCGACCCCGTGAGGTGTCGCTGACCCCGTGACGTCGGCGCAGGCCCGAGAACGCGCGCCGAGACGGACGGGAGGCCCGGCGCCACCTGGCACCGGGCCTCCCGTCCGATCTGGGGCCACGCCCACCGCGCATGGTGAGCAGCAATGGTCGGGTCACCTCGCGGGATCCGACCATTCCTGCTCACGAAGCGATCGTCAGACGGACGCGCCCGTCCACTCGTCCTCGGCGGCGACGTGGTCGCTGCCGACGGTGCCGGCCGCCATCGCGGCAGCGGCACGTGCCGCGTGCGACGGCGGGTCCGACGGGACGTCAGCGGGGCGACCCTCGTCGTTGAGCTTGCGCAGCTCCGGCACGATGTCCGTCGCCAGGATGTCGATCTGCTCGAGCACCGTCTTGAGCGGCAGTCCCGCGTGGTCGATGAGGAACAGCTGGCGCTGGTAGTGGCCGACGTGGTCCTTCATCGCCGCGTACCGGTCGATGACCTGCTGCGGCGAGCCGACGGTGAGCGGGGTCTGGGCGGTGAAGTCCTCCATCGAGGGGCCGTGTCCGTAGACCGGTGCGTTGTCGAAGTAGGGCCAGAACTCGTTGATCGCGTCCTGCGAGTTCTTCCGCGCGAAGAACTGCCCACCCAGCCCGACGATCGCCTGGTCGGCACGGCCGTGCCCGTAGTGCTCGAAGCGCTGGCGGTACAGGCCGACCATCTGCTCGGTGTGCTGGATCGGCCAGAAGATGTTGTTGTGGAAGAAGCCGTCACCGTAGTACGCGGCCTGCTCGGCGATCTCCGGTGTGCGGATCGAGCCGTGCCAGACGAACGGCGGGACACCGTCGAGCGGACGCGGGGTCGACGTGAAGCCCTGCAGCGGCGTGCGGAACTTGCCCTGCCAGTTGACGACGTCGTTCTCCCACAGCTGGCGGACGAGTGCGTAGTTCTCGATCGCCAGGTTGACGCCCTGGCGGATGTCCTGCCCGAACCACGGGTAGACGGGGCCGGTGTTGCCGCGGCCCATCATCAGGTCCATGCGGCCGTCGGAGACGACCTGGAGCATCGCGTACTCCTCGGCGATGCGCACCGGGTCGTTCGTGGTGATCAGCGTCGTCGACGTGGACAGGGTGATGTCCTTCGTCTTCGCGGCAAGGTAGGCGAGCAACGTGGTCGGCGACGAGGCCACGAACGGCGGGTTGTGGTGCTCACCGGTCGCGAAGACGTCGAGCCCGGCCTGGTCGGCGTGCTCGGCGATCGTCAGGATGTCGCGGACGCGCTGGGTGTCGTCCGGCGTGGAGCCGGTCGTGGGGTCGGTCGTGACGTCACTGACCGTGAAGATGCCGAACTGCATGATGCGCCGCCTTTCGCGATATCGATGCGTTTGCATCGACTTGCTCGGTACAACGTAGCGTACGGCGTGGCATTCCCGCCAGGCTCGCGCCCGGCGGTCGGGCGGGTAGTCAGCCCTGTCGGGCGGCCGGGCGGCCGGGAGGCCCGGCTCGGCTCCCCGGGTCAGCCGGCGGCGGGCAGCGTGGCCGGGTCGGTGCGCGCGGCGTGGTGCATCCCGTCGAGGAACCACACCGTCGTCACGACCGCGAGAACGCTCGCGCTGGACGCCAACCGCCCCGCCACCAGGATCGCGGCGTGGTCGTGCGCGCCGTCGCCGGTCAGGCCGACCACGAGCGCCGCGACACCGATCGCCAGCGTGACCCCGGTCGCGACGAGGAGCACGACGCTCACCACCCGCCGCGGCCCCCGCCGACCGTCACGGTCGCCTCGGAGCCCACGATCGACCCGGGGACCGACGGCACGGACGATCCCGAGCCAGAACATCGCGATCGCGCACGCGCCGATGATGTCGCTGACCCGGTGCCAGCCGTAGACCACGGTCTGGTTCGCCACGAAGACCGCGTACCCGGCACCGACGATGGTCACCAGCGGGCGGAACCGACGAGGCGTGACCATCAGGACCGCGAACAGCGCCGCCAGCGCGATCGTCGCGTGCCCCGACGGGAACGAGTTCGGCGTCGTCGACTGAGCGATCTCCGGGCGCACGGCGATACGCTTGACGAGCGTCGTGGTGGCCGCCGACGCGAGCACCACGAGCCCCGCGCCGAGCCCCACCGAGAGCCGCCGTCTGGCGAACGCCACGGCGACGATCACGACGACGAGCAACAGGATCACCGGCACCGAGATGACGTTGAGCGCAGTGTCCGAGCTGAAGAGGTCGGACTCCCGGACCCCGCCGAGCGCGGCGTCCTCCGCTTTCTGACCGACCGGGGTCAGCACCGCGACCCCGTAGACGAGAGGCACGATCACGAACCCCAGAGCCGCCAGCGCAGCCCACCGCACCCGCCGCGAGACCCACGGTCCGCGCGACTCGGATGCACTGCGCTCGGGTGTCAAGGTCACCGGGCTGGTCCTCCTCGGAGTGGTCGTCGTCGGGCTCGTCGCACGACTGGCGGCGGCGCTGCGATTGGGTCGGTCGGGGTCCGACACGATACCGTTGGAGCACCGGCCGGAGGCTGGGAACCGCGCCCCCGTCCGCCGTGCACTGCGTGCCGACACGACGGGATCCGTGATCCCCGCCGGGCCGTCGCACCACGCGGGACCGACGCACGTCGCGTCGGCAGTGTACGAGGAGGAAACCGAAGTGGCCATCAAGGAACCGGGCATCATCGCCTCGCCGAACCGGGGTCTCGCACTCACGGCCGGCAGCGTCCTCGCACTCTGGGGCGTCCTGGGATTCTTCTTCGCCGCCGACGGCGACCCGGGCTTCTTCAACCGCCAGGGCGGCATGCTGTGGAACGCGTTCGGCGTGAACCCGGCGCTCTGCCTGGTGTGGGTGCTGCTCGCCGCGGTGCTGCTCATCACCGGCCTCGGCAACACCATCGGCTCGCGCAACGGCAACCTGCTCGTCGGGGCCCTGCTCGTCGTCTTCGCGGTGTACGGCTTCGTCTTCGTGGACACCTCGGCGAACGTCTTCGCGCTCAACACCACGGACAACGTGTTCCACGCGATCGTCGGTGTGCTCCTGCTGCTCACCGCGCTGGGTGCCGACAAGGAGAACCTCCGCGCGCTGCGTGCGGCGCGCGCCTGACGCTCCCGCTCCGGCTCGCCTGGGCCGTGACCATCCACAAGTCGCAGGGCAGCACCTACGACCGGGCCGTGGTCGACCTC